>NZ_JBYTBE010000026.1:0-80730 GCF_058788955.1 Roseateles sp. FW301-B2 | reverse complement strand
GACATCAAGAATGGCGCGCTGACCCTGTTCACCTACAAGGGCGGTGCGCGCGAGCAGATCGCCGTGGTGCGCTAAGCCAGTCGAGCCTGGTTTGACGACCACCGGATACCGGTAGACGAAGACAGAAGACCGAAGGGCGGCTTCCTCGGCCGCCCGGGCCTCATCCAGACAGGCCCTCTTGGGCATCCCCAGTGACTCCGGGGATGCCCTTTTTTGCGCCCGGCCCAGGCGCTTTCGTACCCCGGCTGTAACCGCAACAGGGTCCGGATCTTGTAATATGGTTACCAATTTCAATCCGGCCGAGTTACATCGGCGCAGGGGCTGACCGTATGACAACCAAGACCGCTCGCTTGATCAGCGAGGTCACCGCGCGCATCCAGGCGCGCAGCGCCGCCACCCGTGAGCGCTATCTGGCCCAGGTGGCACAGCTGGCCGGCCGCAAGCGCGGCGTGGAACGCATGGGCTGCGCGAATGTGGCGCATGCCTTTGCCGCCATGCCCGCCAACGACAAGCTGCGCATCGTGGCCGAGAAGGCGCCGCATCTGGGCATCGTCACCGCCTACAACGACATGCTCTCGGCCCACCAGCCCTACGAGCATTACCCCGAGCTGATACGCGCCGAGGCCCATGCGCAGGGCGCCACCGTGCAGGTGGCGGGCGGCACGCCGGCGATGTGCGATGGCGTCACGCAAGGCCTGCCCGGCATGGAGCTGAGCCTGTTCTCGCGCGACAGCATCGCCATGAGCACCGCCATCGCGCTGAGTCACGATGTCTTTGACGGCGCGCTGCTCTTGGGTATCTGCGACAAGATCGTGCCGGGGCTCTTGATCGGCGCGCTGCATTTCGGCCATCTGCCCTGCGTGTTCGTGCCCGCCGGCCCGATGAGCAGCGGCATCTCCAACAGCGAGAAGGCCAAGGTGCGGGAGCTTTACGCACAAGGCAAGGTGGGGCGCGAGGAGCTGCTGAAGAGCGAGTCCGCCGCCTACCATGGCGCCGGCACCTGCACCTTCTACGGCACCGCCAACAGCAACCAGATGCTGCTGGAGGCCATGGGCCTGCACCTGCCTGGCGCGGCCTTCGTGCATCCGCAGGACGACTTGCGTGAGCAGCTCACTCGCGCCGCGGTGCGCCAGGCCCTCAGCATCACCGCCAAGGGCAACTACACGCCGATCGGCCGCCTGGTGGACGAGCGCTGCATCGTCAACGCCATGGTCGCGCTGCTCGCCACCGGCGGCTCCACCAACCACCTGATCCATTGGGTGGCGGTGGCGCGCTCGGCCGGCATCCTGATCGACTGGACCGATTTCTCCGAGCTCTCGGCCGCCGTGCCGCTGCTGGCGCGCGTCTATCCGAACGGCAGCGCCGATGTGAACCAGTTCCAGGCCGCCGGCGGCCCCGGCTTCGTGATCCGCGAGCTGCTGCAGGCCGGCCTGATGCACGAGGACGTGCTGACCGTCGCCGGCCCCAGCCTGCAGGCCTATGGCCGCGTGCCCAGCCTGGGTGCCGATGGCAAGCCGCAGTGGCAGGCGCTGCCCGAGGGCTCCGGCGACGAGGGCGTGGTGCGCACCGCGGCCGCCCCCTTCAGCGCCAGCGGCGGCCTCAAGCTGCTGGCCGGCAATCTGGGCCGTGCCGTCATCAAGGTCTCGGCGGTGCCGGAAGACCGCCATGTGATCGAGGCGCCGGCGCGCATCTTCACCGACCAGGAATCCATGCAGGCGGCCTTCAAGGCCGGCGAGCTGGACCGCGACGTGGTGGTGGTGGTGCGTTTCCAGGGCCCGCAGGCCAATGGCATGCCCGAGCTGCACAAGCTCACGCCGCCGCTGGCGGTGCTGCAGGGCAAGGGCTTCAAGGTCGCGCTGGTGACCGACGGCCGCATGAGCGGCGCCTCCGGCAAGGTGCCGGCCGCCATCCATGTGAGCCCCGAGGCCCTGGCAGGCGGCCCCTTGGCCAGGCTGCGCGATGGCGATCTGGTGCGCATGGATGCCGTCAGCGGCGAGCTGCAGGCCCTGGTGCCCGAGGCCGAGTGGGCGCAGCGTGCGCTCGCCAGCATCGCGCCCGAGCAGCAGGCCGAGAACGGCGCCGGCCTCGGCCGCGAGCTGTTTGCCGGCCTGCGCCGCAACGTCAAGAGCGCCGAAGAAGGCGCGATCACCTGGCTCTGACCTTAGGAAGCGACATGAGCGACGGAAAAGGAACCCTCAGCCTGGCCGCCCACGGCCCCGTGATCCCGGTGATCGTGATCCAGCGCCTGGAAGATGCCGTGCCGCTGGCCCAGGCCTTGGTGGCCGGCGGCGTGCGCGTGCTGGAAGTGACGCTGCGCACACCGGTGGCGCTGGCAGCGATGGAGGCGATGGCGCGCGCCGTGCCCGAGGCCATCGTCGGCGCCGGCACCCTGCGCACGGTGGCCGATGTGGTGGCGGCCAAGAACGCCGGCTGCCAGTTCGGCGTCAGCCCCGGCTATACCGATGCCATGGGTGCGGCCTGCCAGGCGCAAGACCTGCCCCTCCTGCCCGGCGTGTCCACCGCCAGCGAGGTGATGCAGGCGAATGCCGCGGGCTATGGCTTTCTCAAGCTGTTCCCGGCCACCGCGGTGGGTGGGGTGAACCTGCTCAAGGCGCTGGCGGGGCCTTTCCCGGACGTGGCTTTCTGCCCCACTGGCGGCATCACGCCCGAAAGTGCGCCGCAATTCCTGGCGCTGCCGAACGTGAAGGTCTGCGGCGGCTCCTGGCTGACACCGGCCGATGCCATCGAGGCCGGCGACTGGGCCCGCATCACGCGCCTGGCCCAGGCCACGCACGCCTTGCGGGGCTGAGGGCTCAGGCCCTGGCTTCGAACACCAGGCAGGTGGTGCTGGCATGGGCATAGAGCTTGCCGTCATGCCCCACCAGGCGCGCCTCGGCGGTGGCCACCTGGCGCCCGCCATGGGTGACCTCGCCGATCGCGCGCACCAGCGGCACGCGGTCTGACAGCGCCCGCACCAGGTTCACCTTGAACTCCAGCGTGGTGTAGGCGCGCCCCGGCTCCAGGCTGGTGTGCACCGCGCAGCCCAGCGCCGAATCGAGCAGGGTGGCGAACCAGCCGCCGTGCACGGTGCCCAGCGGGTTGTAATGCTTGCGCTGCGGCCGGCCCTGGAACACCGCGCGGCCATGCGCCACCTCGATGAGGCAGAAGTCCAGGGTGTGCGAAATCGGCGGCGGCGGGAATTCGCCGTTCAGCATGGCCTGCATCTGCTGCAGGCCGGTCAGGCCCGCCAACTGCTCGGGCCGCGCCAGCCCATGTTCCGGGCGTAGCCGGGCGCGTACCGTGGCCTCGTCGGCCTGCCATTGGGCCAGCAGTTCGTCCGCCACGGAGGGGGCTGGGTTTGTGCGTGCGTCCATCGTTGATTCCAATGTTTGTACCTGCAACTATTGCAGCTGCAATCATCGCCACTACAATGCCGGCATGTCAAGCAAACCCGCGACAGCAGCAAAGCCCGCGCCGAAGCAAGGCCCGCAGGGCTGCACCAATTTCAAGCTGCGCCAGCTGACGCGCCTGGTGTCGCAGCATTGCGAGACCCATTTCGCCGAGACCGGGCTCAAGACCACGCAGTACTCGCTGCTCGCCCACATCGACCAGCTCGGCCCGGTGCAGCCCAGCGAGCTGGCGCGGCGCATGGATCTGGATGTCTCCACGCTCTCGCGCAATGTGCAGGGCCTGGTGGCAGCCGGGCTGGTGGAACTGGCCGAGGGCGATGACGCGCGCAGCCACCGCCTGCAGCTGACCGAGGCCGGCCGCGCCAAGCGCCAGGCCATGAAGGGCAGCTGGAAGCGTGCCCAGCTCTCGCTCAACGACAGGCTGGGCGATGCCAAGGTCGCGCAGCTGCATGCCCTGCTGGACGAGTGCCTGGAGCTGATGCGCGGCTGATAGCATGCCCCCATGCCCCGCGTCATTGACTTGCCCAACTGGCCACGCCGCCACAGCTTCGAGTTCTTCCGCCAACTCAACCAGCCTTATTTCAGCCTCTGCACGCGCGTGGAGCTGAGCGGCCTGCTGGCCCGCGCCAAGGCGCAGGCCGAGGCCACGCCCTTCCTGGCCTACCACCACGCCTTGCTGGCCACGGCCAACGAGTTCGCCTGCTTCCGCCAGCGCATCGTCGATGGCCAGGTGATCGAGTACGGGCAGGTTGACGCCAGCACCACGGTGCTGCGCAGCGATGAAAGCCTGGCCTTTGCCGATCTGGCCTATCACGCCGATTTCGGCCGCTTCGTGCGCGAGGCGCGGGCCAGCCTGGCGGCGGCACGTGCCTCCGACCCGGATGCCATCGTCAGCAACAAGCTGCCGCGCCAGGACATGATCCACACCACCGTGATCCCCTGGCTGAGCTTCAGCAGCTTCTCGCACCCGCGCCAGCTGGGCAGCGGGGACGCCATCCCCAAGTTCGCGCTGGGCCGCTACGAGCCCGAGCCCGGCAGCAGCCGGCTATGGATGCCGGTGCATGTGGAGGTGCACCACGCGCTGATGGACGGCCTGCATGTGGGCCGCTTCTTCGAGGCCTTGCAGGCCCGGATGAGCCAGGGCTAGAGCTCGATCTCGACCAGCACCGGCGCGTGGTCGCTGGGCCGCTCGTTCTTGCGCGGCAGCTTGTCGATCACGCAAGACTTCACCGCGCCCTTGAGCGCCGCGCTGACCAGGATGTGGTCGATGCGCAGGCCCTGGTTCTTGCGGAAGGCGAGGTTGCGGTAGTCCCACCAGCTCCAGCTCTTGGCCGGCTGCTCGAAGAGCCGGAAGGCGTCGCTCAGGCCCAGGCCCAGCAAGGCCTGGAAATGGGCGCGCTCCTCGGGCGTGCAATGGATCTGGCCGGCCCAGGCCACCGGGTCGTAGACATCGCGATCCTCGGGGGCGATGTTGAAGTCGCCCATCAGCACCAGCTTGTCATGCGTCTGCAGCTCCTGGCGCAGCCAGTCCTGCAGGGCCTGCAGCCAGCCCATCTTGTACTGGAACTTGTCGCTGTCGGGCGCCTGCCCGTTGGGGAAATAGCCGCCCACCACGCGCACGCCGGCCACGGTGCCGGCGATCATGCGCGCCTGCTCGTCGGCGAAGCCGGGGATGTTCTTCACCACCGCGCTGGCCGGAGTCTTGCTGATCAGGGCCACGCCGTTGTAGGTCTTCTGGCCGAACCACTGCACCTGGTAGCCGGCCGCGCCGATCTCCATGGTGGGGAATTTGTCGTCGGTGAGCTTGGTTTCCTGCAGCACCAGGGCATCGACCGGATTCGCGGCCAGCCAGTCGAGCAGCTGCGGCAGGCGCACGGCCAGGGAGTTGACGTTCCAGGTGGCGAGTTTCATGGGTGACAGAGGGGCTGGGGCAGGGCCATGGGGCCGGTGGTGCCCGATGTTAACTGCCTGCCAGGGGCTGCCCCAGGGCGCACGGCGGGTCGGTGGAAATACTTAATCCGAGTACTTTCTTTGCGGCGAATATTCGGGCATAGTGATGTACGCATGAATAGCGGCAACCACGATGAACTGCGCGATCGGGTGTTCGATAGCGCCTCGGCCTTGTTTGCCGTGTTGGCGGCACCCTGCCGGGTTCGCATCGTGGGCGAGCTGTGTCAGGGCGAGCGCAACGTCGGCGAGTTGCTGGCCCTGGTGGGCGGCAGCCAGCCGAACCTGTCGCATCACCTGCGGGCACTGTTCGAGGCCGGTGTGGTGACGCGGCGACGTGCCGGCGCCAAGGTGTATTACCGCGTGGTGCCGGGGCGCTCCCAGGCATTGCGCGAGATGCTGCAGGGCCTGGGCGTGCTGGGGCAGGCAGCGGCGGGCGGCACGGCGGAAGCGCCGGACGGTCCGCATGAAGCGAAGGAGTGGTAGTGAGTTCTGACGACAAGCCAAGGGGCCGGCTGATCAAGGCGCCCGAGAACTTCCTGGATCCGGCGGGCATACGCCAGGTCTTTGCCGAGGCCAAGAGCGGGCGGCGCGACTTCATGCGCAAGGCCTTTGTGGCGGCCGGAGCCGCGGCAGGTGCAGCAGTTGCGCCGATGGCGCTGGCCACCTCCAACCCGGTGCAGGCCGGCGAGGGCGACCCCAACATCCTCAGCCTGCCCGAGCACAGCAAGGGCCTGGGTCAGGCGGTGGCGACCGAGGGCTATGGCAAGCCCTCCAGGTACGAGGCCAATGTGCAGCGCCGCCAGAGTCCGGGCTTGACCCAGACGGCGCAGGCCTCGGTATCGTTCGCGCCCCTGCAGTCGCTGTTCGGCATCGTCACGCCCAGCGGCCTGCATTTCGAACGCCACCACCAGGGCTGGTGGGACATCGACCCGTCCAAGCACCGCCTGATGCTCAACGGCTCCGACGCCAGCATGCTGAAGAAGGCCATGGTCTTCACGATGGACGAGCTGATGCGCCTGCCCTCGGTGTCGCGCTTCCACTTCATCGAGTGCGGTGCCAACACTGGCATGGAATGGGGCAATGTGGCCGTGCCCACGGTGCAGTACTCGCACGGCATGCTCAGCTGCAGCGAGTTCACCGGCGTGCCGCTGCGCATCCTGCTGGACCTGGCGGGCGTGGACTACAAGAAGGCCCGCTACGTGCTGGCCGAGGGCGCCGATGGCTCCTCGATGACGCGCACCATCCCGATGGAGATGGTCGAGAGCGGTGAGGTGCTGGTGGCCTATGGCCAGAACGGCGAGATGCTGCGGCCCGAGCAGGGCTACCCGCTGCGCCTGGTGGTGCCGGGTGTGCAAGGTGTCAGCTGGGTCAAGTATCTGCGCCGCATCGAAGTGGGCGACCAGCCCTATGCCAGCAAGGACGAGGCGGTGCACTACATCGACCTGGTGCCGGGCGGTCAACACCGCCAGTACAGCAGCGTCCAGGAATGCAAGAGCGTGGTGACCACGCCCTCGGGCGGCCAGGTGCTGCTGGACCAGGGCTTCTACAACATCAGCGGCCTGGCCTGGTCGGGGCGTGGCCGCATCAAGCGGGTGGACGTGTCGGTGGACGGTGGCCGCAACTGGCGCAGCGCGCGCCTGGAGGGCGCGGTGCTGCCCAAGTGCCTGACCCGCTTCAACATCGACTGGGTGTGGGACGGCAAGCCCGCCCTGATCCAGAGCCGCGCCATGGACGAGACCGGCTATGTGCAGCCCAGCTACAAGCAGTTGCGCGAGGTGCGCGGCACCCGCTCGATCTATCACAACAATGCCGTGCAGACCTGGCTGGTGCAGGAAGACGGGGAGGTGAAGAATGTCCAGCTCTCCTAAGTTCGCGATGTTGGGCCTGCTCGGCACGCTGCTGCTGGCAACGGCGGCGCTGGCGCAGCCGGCCAGAGACTTCCCCGGCGTCGGCCGCGCCGCCACACCCAAGGAAATCGCTGCCTGGGACATCGACGTGCGCCCCGACTTCAAGGGCCTGCCCAAGGGCAGCGGCTCGGTGGCGAGGGGCCAGGAGGTCTGGGAGGGCAAATGCGCCCAATGCCATGGCATCTTCGGCGAAAGCGGCGAGGTGTTCGCGCCCCTGGTGGGCGGCACCACGCCCGAGGACATCAAGACCGGCCATGTGGCCAGGCTCAACGATCCCAGCTTCCCAGGTCGCACCACCTTGATGAAGGTGGCCACCGTATCGACGCTGTGGGACTACATCAACCGCGCCATGCCCTGGACGGCGCCGAAGAGCCTGAGCACCGAGGAGGTCTACAGCGTGACCGCCTTCCTGCTCAATCTGGGCGGCATCGTGCCCGAGGACTTCGTGCTGTCGGACCAGAACATCGGCGCCGTGCAGCAGCGCATGCCCAATCGCAAGGGCATGACGCTGGACCATGCGCTGTGGCCTGGCAAGGGCCTCACCAAGGCCAAGGCCCCCGACACCCGTGCCCAGGCCTGCATGAAGGATTGCCCGGCGGAAGCGAAGATCAGCTCCTTCCTGCCCGACCACGCCCGCAACGCGCATGGCAACCTGGCGGAGCAGAACCGGGCGGTCGGGCCCCAGCATGGCGCCGACACCAGCAAGCCCTCGGGCGCGCCCCCGCAGCGCCGGGCCGAGCCCGCGCCGGCGCCCAAGGTCGCGGGCGCACCGACGGCCCTGCTGAACAAGAACAGCTGCAGCGCCTGCCACGCGCTGGCCAGCAAGCTGGTGGGCCCCTCGTTCCAGGAGATTGCGAAGAAGCATGGCGAGCGCAGTGACGCAATCGCCTATCTTTCGGGCAAGATCCGCTCCGGCGGCGTGGGTGTGTGGGGCCAGATCCCGATGCCGGCGCAGACGCTCAGCGATGCCGATGCCGCGACCATCGCGCAGTGGCTCAAGAGCGGCGCCCCGCGCTGATTTTCTTTATTCCCCAGGGGCGTGGCGGCGGCCGGCGCTCCCTCGTTTGACAGGCAAGGATCAAGGAGACCGAAATGATTGAGATGAATCGCAGAGAGCTGATGGCCAGCAGCGCCAAGGTGGCATCGCTGATGCTTGCCAGCGGCGTATTCGGCAAGGCGGCGCAGGCCGCCGGCGACGCTGCCGGCAAGGGCGCCTTCGAGGCCAAGAGCCTGGCCGATGTGGTGAAGGCGCTGGGCTATGGCGCGCCCACCGAAAGCAAGGACGTGAGCATCACCGCGCCCGACATCGCCGAGAACGGCGCCGTCGTGCCGCTGGGTGCGACCACCACCGCGGCCGGCGTCAAGCAGATGCTGCTGCTGGTGGAGAAGAACCCCTCGGTGCTGGCCGCGCTGTTCAACGTCAGCCCGGAAGTGGAAGCCAGTTTCTCGACGCGCGTGAAGATGGGCCAGTCCTCCAACGTCTACGCGGTGGCGGTGACCAACGACAACAAGGTGCTGTACGCGCTGAAGGAAGTCAAGGTCACGCTGGGTGGTTGCGGCGGTTGATGCCGGCCCCCGATTTTTCAGAACTCAGCTAATCAGGAGCAAGACATGGCAGATCCGATGCGAATCCGTGCGCAAGCCGCTGGCGACAAGGCCACCGTGCGCGTGTTGATGGCTCATGAAATGGAAAGCGGTCAGCGCAAGGACGCGGCCGGCAAGACCATCCCGGCCTGGTACATCAACGAGGTGAGTGCCGCGCTGAACGGCAAGGTGGTGTTGACGGCGGAATGGGGCCCCTCGGTCTCGAAGAACCCCTTCCTGCAATTCGTCATCAAGGGCGCCAAGGCCGGCGACAAGGTGCAGGTGTCCTGGACCGACAACAAGGGCGACAAGCGCAGCGACGAAGCCACCGTGTCGTGAACCCCACCGGGCCAGAGAAGCCCGGCCAGACGAACAACAGGAGACAAGCATGAAGCATTGGAGTTGGGTGGCCGCCCTGGCCTTGCTGCCCGGACTGGCCTGCGCCCAGAAGACGGCGGCGGATTCGATTGCCGAATACCGCGCCTTGCTGGCGGACGGCAACCCGGCCGAGTTGTTCGAGGCCAAGGGCGAGGATCTCTGGAAGGCCAAGCGCGGCCCCAAGAACGCGTCGCTGGAGCGCTGCGATCTGGGGCAGGGCGCTGGCGTCGTGAAGGGCGCGTTCGTGCGCCTGCCGCGCTGGTTCGCCGATACCCAGCGGGTGCAGGATCTGGAGTCGCGCCTGCTGACCTGCATGAGCACGCTGCAGGGGCTGGATGCCGAGGCGATTGCCAAGACGCCCTTCGGCAAGGGCGAGCAGGCGAATATGGAGGCCCTGGTCGCGTGGATCTCGGCCGAGTCGCGCGGCCAGCGCATGCAGCTGCCGCAGGCCCATGCGGCCGAGCAGCGCATGTACGAACTCGGCAAGCGTGCCTTCTTCTTCCGCGGCGGGCCGATGGATTTCTCCTGCGCCTCCTGCCACGGTGAGGACGGCAAGCGCATCCGCCTGCAGGACCTGCCCAACCTCACCAAGAACCCGGGCGATGGCGTGGGCTTTGCGGCCTGGCCGGCCTACCGCGTCTCCAGCGGCGAGCTGTGGGGCATGCAGCGGCGGCTGAACGATTGCTACCGCCAGCAGCGCTTCCCCTATCCGGGCTATGCCTCCGAGGTCACCATCGCCCTGGCCGTGTACATGGGCGTGAACGCCAAGGGTGCCGAGTCCATCGCCCCGGCCATCAAGCGCTGAAGGAGACGCAAATGAACAAACGCTTTGTTTGGGCTGCTGTTGCAGCCTTGGCGCTGGGTGCGGCGGGTTGCGCCAGCCTGCCTGGCCAGCCCACGGCGGCCGAGCTGGACGCCCAGGCCCTGGCGATGCTGAAGGCCTCGTTCCGCGACGAGGGCATCGCCACCACCAAGCGCCTGGAACAGGACCTCGGCCAACAGGCCTGCTCGGCCGAGAGCGCGCCGCCCGAAGGGGTGGCCAAGCGCGTCGAGGCCGAGGCGCTGGCCTCGATCAAGTGGCCGGCGGGCGGACAGTATCTGGGCGACTGGCGCGAGGGCGAGAAGCTGGCGCAGAACGGCCGCGGCATGACCTGGACCGACAAGTCCGCGGCGCCTGCCGCCAACGGCGCCAACTGCTACAACTGCCACCAGATCAGCAAGGAAGAGGTGTCCTTCGGCACCATCGGCCCCAGCCTCTACAACTACGGCAAGATCCGCGGCGTGAAGGACCCGGCCGATCCGGCCAGCGCCGCCATCGTGCAATACACCTGGGGCAAGCTGTGGAACTCCAAGGCCTACAACGCCTGTTCCAACATGCCGCGTTTCGGCCACGCTGGCCTGCTCAATGAGGAGCAGCTGCGCCATGTGATGGCGCTGATCCTCGACCCCCGTTCGCCGGTGAACCAGTAAGCCATGAGTCTCAGCAAACGTGAATTCCTCCAGGTCATGTCCGCCGCCTCGGTGGCGGGCATGGGGCTCGGCCGTTATGCCGATGCCGATGCGGCGACGGCAGAGCAGGGGCTCTATGAGCTGCCGCGCTTCGGTCAGGTGTCCTTCCTGCACATGACGGACTGCCATGCGCAGCTCAAGCCGATCTACTTCCGCGAGCCGAATGTGAACTTGGGGCTAGCCGGCATGCGCGGCCAAAGCCCCCATGTGGTGGGCGAGGGCATGCTGAAGGCGGCCGGCGTGCGGCCCGGCACGGCGCTGGCCCATGCCTTCACCTACCTGGACTTCGAGCGCGCCGCGCGCCGCTACGGCAAGGTGGGCGGCTTCGCCCACCTCAGCACCCTGGTCAAGCGCATGAAGGCCAGCCGCCCCGGTGCCCTGCTGCTGGACGGCGGCGACACCTGGCAGGGCTCGGCCACCTCGCTGTGGACCAATGCCCAGGACATGGTCGACGCCTGCAAGCTGCTGGGCGTGGACGTGATGACCGGCCACTGGGAGTTCACCTATGGCATGGAGCGGGTGAAGGAGATCCTTGAGAAGGACTTCAAGGGCAAGCTCGATTTCGTGGCGCAGAACGTCAAGACCAATGACTTCGGTGATCCGGTGTTCGCGCCCTATGTGATGCGCGAGATGAACGGCGTGCAGTGCGCCATCATCGGCCAGGCCTTCCCCTACACGCCGATCGCCAACCCGCGCTACATGGTGGCCGACTGGGCCTTCGGCATCCAGGACGAGAACATGCAGGCCATGGTCGACGAGGTGCGTGCCAAGGGCGCCAAGGTGGTGGTGGTGCTCTCGCACAACGGCATGGACGTGGACCTGAAGATGGCCTCGCGGGTGCGCGGCATCGATGCCATCCTGGGCGGTCACACGCACGACGGCGTGCCGGTGCCGGTGCAGGTCAAGAATGCCGGCGGCACCACCCTGGTGACGAATGCCGGCAGCAATGGCAAGTTCCTCGGCGTGTTGGACTTCGAGGTGAAGGACGGCCGCGTGGCCGACTTCCGCTACAAGCTGCTGCCGATCTTCTCCAATATGCTCAAGGCGGATCCGGACATGGCGGCGCTGATCGAGAAGATCCGCAAGCCCTATGAGGCCAAGCTGAACGAGCAACTGGCGGTGAGCGACGGCCTGCTGTACCGCCGCGGCAATTTCAACGGCAGCTGGGACCAGCTGATCGTCGATGCCTTGATCGAGGTGCAGGGCGCCGACATCGCCTTCTCGCCCGGCTTCCGCTGGGGCACGACGCTGCTGCCGGGCGACGTGATCACGCGCGAGCTGATGATGGACCAGCTCGCCACCACCTATTCCTACGCCACCGTCACGTCCATGAGCGGCGCCATGATCAAGACGGTGCTGGAAGACGTGTGCGACAACCTCTTCAATCCCGACCCTTATTACCAGCAGGGCGGCGACATGGTGCGCGTGGGCGGCCTGAGCTACAGCTGCGAGCCCGGGGCCGCGATGGGCAGGCGCATCCAGGACATGCGCCTGCACGGCAAGCCCATCGATGCCGACAAGCTCTACAAGGTGGCCGGCTGGGCCCCGGTGGCCGAAGAGGCCGCCAGCATGCCGGGCACGCGCATGGTGTGGGACGTGGTCGAGCAGTGGCTGAAGAGCCAAGGCCGCGTCAGCAGCCGCAAGCTCAACACGCCCAGGCTGCTGGGCGTGCAGGGCAACCCGGGCCTGGCGGCCTGAGCGGCCCGAGCGACATCAGGGATGCAGGTAGACGAAGCCCTCGCGCGCCTGCAACCTGGCCACCTCGGCCACGCCCGAGGGCACGATCTTGGCTTCCATTGCCACCTTGTCGGGCGAGATCTTGCGTGCGGCAAGGGTGTTGTTGCAGACCCTGAATTCCACACCCTGGCCGGCCAGATCGCCGATGGCGCCAGCGAAGGGCTGGCCCTGCGGGGTGTTGGCGCCGTCGAGCAGGAAGTCGATGCCCGCGCCATGGCTCACCACCACGATCTTCGCCGTTGGGTCGGCCGCCAGATGGTTGCGAATATTGCCCATGGCCCTGGCGGCCTGGGCCACGCCCTCGCTCAGGTGGTAGACCACCTTGACGCCCGCATCGGCGGCAAGGGCGGTTGCCGCGGGCAGGGCCAACGACAGGCTCAGGCCCAGCGCGGCAAGGCCACGCACCAGCATTCGGCGTTGAATTGACATGGATCACTCCTTGAGGTTCCGCAGGCTCTATACATCAGCAGCTGCGCATATTAGGATTTAAAAGCAAATTGTCCC
Source organism: Roseateles sp. FW301-B2 (assembly GCF_058788955.1). Classification (NCBI taxonomy): domain Bacteria; kingdom Pseudomonadati; phylum Pseudomonadota; class Betaproteobacteria; order Burkholderiales; family Sphaerotilaceae; genus Roseateles; species Roseateles sp. FW301-B2. The sequence goes on along the minus strand of NZ_JBYTBE010000026.1, from coordinate 67,751 downwards.
GAATTGATCTGGGGCAAACGCGCATAGCCGAAGCAAAAGCAGATCAAGGCCGCCATCATGCCGCTGGAATCCATCCTCGAATCGCTCGGTCAGGCCAAGGCCCTGGCCGGTGGCGGGCTGATCATCGGTTTTGTGTTCGGCTTCTTTGCCCAGCGTTCGCGTTTCTGCCTGCGTTCGGCCACGATCGAGTTCTCGCGCGGCGCGCCGGGCGGCAAGCTGACGGTGTGGTTGTTTGCCTTTGCCACCGCCTTGCTGTCCACCCAGGCGCTGATCGCGCTGGGCCAGGCCGATGTCAGCGCGGCGCGCCAGCTGGCGGCGCGCGGCAGCCTCTCGGGCGCGGCGATCGGCGGCGCGCTGTTCGGCATCGGCATGATTCTGGCGCGCGGCTGCTCCAGCCGCCTGCTGGTGCTGGCCGCGCAGGGCAATCTGCGCTCGGTGCTGTCGGGCCTGGTGTTCGCGGTCACCGCGCAGGCCGCCTGGACCGGCGTGCTGGCCCCGTTGCGCGAGCTGATCTCGGCCTGGTGGACGGTGGAGGGTGGCGCGGCGCGCGACCTCATCGCCATCACCGGCATCGGCCGCGGCGGGGCCTTGCTCTTTGCCGCCGTCTGGCTCGCGGCGGCGGTGCGCTGGGCCTGGCACCAGCGTGTGCCCGCCTGGGGTTGGGCCGGCGCCATCATGGTGGGCCTGGCGATCGGCGCGGCCTGGTGGTTCACCTCCTATGTGGCGCTGCTGGGCTTGGACGCGGAGGCCGCACCGGTGCAGGCCCTGAGCTTCACCGGCCCCTCGGCCGAGGTGCTGACGCGGGTGCTGTTCGCCCCTGGCAAGCCGCCCACCTTCGACCTGGGCCTGGTGCCCGGCGTGTTCCTGGGCTCCTTCCTGGCCGCCGCGCTGTTTCGCGAGCTGAAGCTGGAGGGCTTTGCCGGCGGCGCCAGCATGCGGCGTTACCTGGTGGGTGCGGTGTTGATGGGTTTCGGCGGCATGCTGGCGGGTGGCTGCGCGGTCGGCGCGGGCCTGTCGGGCGCGGCGGTGTTCACCGTCACCTCCTGGGTCACCCTGTCCTGCATGTGGGGCGCCGCGGCCCTCACCGATCACTGGGTCGATCGCCGTGCCGAGCGCCTGGCCGCCCAGCCCGTGGCCGCCCTGGATCAGGCGGTGCCCCAGTTCTCCCGCAGCTTCAGGGCCTGATGCCCTAGAGTGAGGTTCATGCGCTACACCCAACTCCGTCGTTCAGCGGCCGCCGGCTGGCTGATCCTCATGCTCGCTGCGGGCGCCCAGGCCCAGGATGCACAGCTCGCCCGTGCCGAGGAGATCGTGCAGGGCAAATGCTTCATCTGCCATGGCGTCGATGGCGAGAGTTCCAGCCCGGTGTTTCCGCGCCTGGCCGGCCAGCATGGTGCTTATGTGGCGCGCCAGCTGGCCGACTACCAGGCCGGCAAGCGCAAGAGCAGCACCATGCAGGCGATGGTGGAAGACCTGAATGCCGAGGACTTCGCCGCACTGGGCCGCTACTTCGAGTCGCGCAAGCCGGTGGCCCATGCGGTGGACGACAGCGAACTGGCCCAGGTGGGGCGCTTTGTCTTCATGCGCGGCAATCCCTATAGCGGCGTGGCCGCCTGCGCCGGCTGCCATGGCCCCAAGGGCCATGGCACGCCGCAGCTGCCGCGCCTGGCCGGCCAGCATGCGCAGTACACCGAGAACCAGCTGCGCCTGTTCAACAAGCGCGAGCGCAGCAACGACAACGCGGTGATGCACGCCATCGCCAGCAAGCTCAACGAGCTGGAGCTGAAGGCCGTGTCGGCCTACATCAGTGGTTTGAACTGAGGCTTAGCCAAGCATGTCGGCCCAGATGTTCTCCGCCCAGGAGAGGGCATAACGCCCCTCGACCTGGTTGGCCGCGGCGGACACGCCGCCCGAGCCGGGCACCGGCTTGAAGGCCTTCTCGGCGGCGTCGTACTGGTGCACCGAGGCCACATGCACCACGTCGCGCGCGGTGACGAAGCTGTAGCAGGTGTTCATCAGCACCGGCGTGGCATTGACGGCCTCGCCCTTGAGCAGCTGGATGATGGCCGCGGCCGCCAGCTTGGCCTGCTGGTTGGCCATATGGCCGGACTTGGGCATGCCCGGGCCGGGGAAGACGGCGTCGCCCAGCACATGCACGCCGGGCAGGGCGGTGGACTCCATGCTCAGCCAGTGCACGCCGGCCCAGCGCTGATTGATGTTCACCACGCCGGCCTGCAGCGCCAGATCGGCGGCACGCTGCGGCGGAATCACGTTCAGCACATCGGCCTTGACGTCCTCGAACTCCAGGCGTGCCAGCTTGCCAGCATTGGCGACCTCCTTCAGCTCGGCATTGGGGCGGTACTCGAGGATGCCCTCGTAATGCTGCTTGAAGGCCTTCTCGAACAGCGCCTTCTTGGACTGGATCTCGGGGTTGGCATCCAGCACCAGCAGCTTGGACTTGGGCTTGGCCGTCTTCAGGTAGCTGGCGATCATGCAGGCTCGCTCATAGGGGCCGGGCGGGCAGCGGTAGGGCGCCTTGGGAATGCTCATCGCCACCACGACGCCGTCGGCCATGTCGGTCAGCTGCTTGCGCAGCGCCACCGTCTGCGGGCCGGCCTTCCAGCTGTGCAGCACCTGGCCGCTGGCCAGCGCGGCCTGCAGGCCGCCGATCTGATCGCTCATGAAATCGATGCCCGGCGAGAGCACCAGGCGGTCGTAGGCCAGCGCACTGCCGTCGGCCAGGCGCACCGACTTGGCCACCGGATCGATCGCCACCACCTCGCCCTGCACCAGCTTCACGCCCAGCGCCTTGAGGCCCTCGTAGCCGCGCGTGATGTCGCTCATCTGCTTGTGGCCGCCCAGCACCAGGTTGGAGATCGGGCAGGAGACGAAGCTGGCCTGGCGCTCCACCAGGGTCACGTCCACGTTGCCGCCCCACAGGCGCAGATAGCGCGCCGCGGTGGCGCCGCCAAAGCCGCCGCCCACCACCACCACCCGGCCGATCGACGGCCCCGTGCCCATGCTTGCGCAGCCCGTCAGGCCCATGCCCGCCAGCGCCAGGCCGCCCAGCAGCAGCTGGCGACGTTGCAGTTCGGATTGTTGATGCGCTTTTGTCATGCGGTGCTCCTCAGGGCTTGGCCGGCAGCGCGGCGAAATGCTTCACGACCAGCTTGAGCTGCTCCTCGCTATAGCCCTTGGCGATCTGGTGCATGATGGTGGCCGGCTGGGCACCGCTGCGGAAGTCGGCCAGCAGCTTGAGCAGCTCGTCCTCCTTGCGGCCGGCGAGCGTCTTCATCTCGCCCTTGGCCACGCCGGCCGTGCCATGGCAGTTGGCGCAGGTGGCCGCGAGGTTGCGCGCCAGATGAGGGTCGGCCTTGGGATCCTGTGCCCAGCTCGCGCCGGCCAGCAAGGCCAGGCTCAGCGGCCACGCGCCGCGTACTCTCGTCCCTGTCATGAGCATCTCCTGAGTTGGCGGGCCTGCGCTTGTGGGCCCGGCTGCCAGCATCCGCACAAGCCGCGCCCCGGCCCATCGGGACTAACCATGATGGTCGACAGGCGGCGGAGCGCGCTGTAATATCAGCGCATGCGAATAAACAGTTTGATTGCCCGCTTGTGCATGCTGGTGGCCACCCTGGGCGCGAGCTTGAGCCAGGCCCAGGCCGTGCACGCCGTGCAGGTGGCGCCGCAGACCTGGATGGTGCAGGGCGAATCGGCACTGGGCTCCACCGCCAATCGCAATTTCATCTCCAACGCCGCCTTCGTCGTCACGCCCGAGGGCGTGCTGGTGGTGGATGCGCTGGGCTCACCGGCGCTGGCGCAGGAGCTGATCCAGGAAATCCGCAAGATCACGCCGGCACCGATCCGCTATGTGGTGATGACGCATTACCACGCCGACCATATCTACGGCCTGCCAGCCCTCAAGGCTGCCGGCGCGCAGGTGATCGCACAGCAGGACGGGCAGATCTACCTGCATTCCGACACCGCCGCCCTGCGCCTCAAGGCCAGCCGCGAGGAGCTGTTCCCCTGGATCGACGAAAAGACCGCGCTGGTGCCCGCGGACCGCTGGATCGCCGGCGCACTGACGTTGCGGATGGGCGGTCTGGACTTCCAGATCCAGCCGGTAGGCCCGGCCCACACGCCCGAGGACCTGGTGGTCTATGTGCCGCAGCTCAAGCTGCTGCTGGCCGGCGACATCGTGTTCCGCGGCCGCGTGCCCTTTGTGGGCCAGGCCGACAGCGGGCGCTGGATCGGCGCACTGGACAAGCTGCTGGCCTTCGACACCCAGGTGATTGTGCCCGGCCATGGCCAGGTGTCGAGCACCGCGCGCGAGGATTTGCAGATGACGCGCGACTATCTGGCCTTTCTGCGCCAGCGCATGGGTGAGGCGGCACGCAATATGGAACCCTTCGAGGAAGCCTATGCGCGCACCGACTGGTCGCGCTTCGCCAAGCTGCCGCTGTTTGCCGCCGCCAACCGCATCAATGCCTACAACACCTATCTGCTGATGGAGCAGGAGGGGCGATGAGGCGGCGCGCCTGCCTGTTCAGCCTGCTGGCGCTTGCAGCTCCAGCGGCCCTGGCCCTGCCGGCGACGCGCGGCGAGCCGGTGTCCTGGCCCGAGGTGCGTCTGTTGGACGGCCAGGCCTGGCAGGGCGCCCAGGGGCGCGCCGTGGTGCTGGTGTTCTGGTCACCCGATTGCGGTTTCTGCGAGCGCCACAACGTCCATTTGGAGAAGCTCTGGCGCGCCGCGCAGGGCCAGGCGCTGACGGTGCTGGGCGTGGTGCGATCGAGCGACGCGGCCGCCGTGGCACGCCATGCGGCCGCACGCGGCTGGAGTTTTCCCAACACGCTGGATGCCGAGGCACTGGCCGCGGTGCTGAGCCGCCGCCGCTCGGTGCCGCTGACGGCGGTGGTGGACCGCCAGGGCCGGCTCGTCGAGGTCGTGCCGGGCGAGATGTTCGAGGCCGATGTGCTGGCCTATCTGCGTCTGGCGCAGTAGCGCCTTATTGGCCCGGCGTGGCGCCCGGCCCGCCGAACTCCTCGAAGGCCTGCAAAGCCTGGGCCGCGTACATCAGCGAAGGCCCACCGCCCATATAGATGCACATGCCCAGCATGTCCTCGAATTCGGCGCGGCTGCAGCCCAGCTTGACCAGCGCCTCGGCATGAAAGCCGACACAGGGGTCGCAGCGCGAGGCCACCGACAGCGCCATGGCGATCAACTCCTTGGTCTTCTTGTCCAGCGTGCCGTCGCGCGTGGCCGCCTGCGCCAGCGCCGAGAAGCCGCGGGTGGTGTCGGGGATGTCGGCACGCAGCTTGGCCAGCGAAGCGGAAACCTCGGCAGTGATGGCGCGGTAGGACTTGCTCATGCGATGGTCTTTAAAATAAGCGAATGCGCATATATTCGCCGGCGACCGGCCCGGCCGCCTTGAGCCAAGGCAAAGTCTGGTGCGCAGATGAAATATCATCGTGCGCGGATAAATGGCAACAATTGAACTGGAGACACGATGACGAGCAAACCCTACGCCCTGACGCTCAGCCTGGTGGCCCTGCTGGCCAGCCCCTTGGCACATGCCAATCTGGCGCTGGCCCAGAAGAATTCATGCATGGCCTGCCATGCGGTGGACAAGAAGCTGGTGGGCCCGGCCTATGCCGAGGTGGCGAAGAAATATGCCGGCCAGGCCGACGCCGTCGACAAGCTCAGCGCCAGCATCAAGGCTGGCGGCTCGGGTAAATGGGGCCCGGTGCCGATGCCGGCCCAGGCCGCGCTCAGCGATGCCGACGCCAAGACGCTGGCGGCCTGGGTGCTTGGCGGCGCCAAGTAAGCGCAATACCATGGTCGCCCAGCCGCGATGACCGGGAGCAGGCCATGAAGATCGCCAAATTTGCCATGCTGGCGGCCGCCTTGTGCGCCGCCGGCCCGCTGGCCTGGCATGCCAGCGCTCAATCCAGCGACGACGCCAGCATCTTCAAGGATGCCGATCTGGCCCTGGGTCAGAAGCTGATCCAGGAGCATCACTGCGCCGAATGCCATGCGCGCAAGTTCGGCGGTGATGGCTCGGCGGTCTATCGGCCGCTGGAGCGTGTCAAGACCGCCGGGGCCTTGCGCGGCATGGTCGAACAATGCAATACCGAGCTCAATCTGGGCATGTTTCCCGAGGAAGTGAGCGCGGTGGCGGCGGTGCTCAACAAGCAGCATTACAGGTTCAAGTGAGCCGCCCCTAGCTTCGCGCCACGCTTATATCCGTTCTTGCGAATACAATCGGCGCGTGCCACTCTCTGAAGCCGCCATGGAAGACCGTCCGCCCGAAGACAAGGTTTTCGAATCTGTCGCCGAACTGTTCTCGCTCTTGTCCACGCCGATCCGGCTGAAGATCATCAGCGCGGTCTGCCATGGCGAGAAGAATGTGTCGGAGCTGCTGGAAGCGATCGAGACCACGCAGCCCAATATGTCGCAGCATCTCTCCACGCTCTACCGCAGTGGCGTGCTGTCCAAGCGCCGCGAGGGCACGCAGATCTACTACCGGCTGCAGAGCGAGCGCGTCGCCGCGCTGTGCCGCGCCGTCTGCACCCAGGTGGCGATCGAACTCGATCCGGCCGCCGAGATCGAGGTGAAGGAACGGCTGATGCCGGCAGCGGCGCGCTGAACCAGGGGAAACTCAGCCCCGCTCGTCGCTGCGCAGGCTCGCCTGCAGCACCGCCAGATCCAGACGCGCGCGCTGCGGCTCGACCTGCAGCAGCACCCCCTGGCGCCGAAGCGCGCTGATGGCGCGGCTGGCCGTCTCCATGCTCATATTGAGCATCGCACCGATATCGCCACGCGTGGGCAGCCAGATCCAGGGTTGCTGCTCATCGCCCTGGGCGTATTGGCTCAGCTTGTGCACCAGGCGCAGCACGCGGCGTTGCGCCCGACCCATCGACAGCTCTGCCAACCATTCCTCCGCTTGCGCAAGTGCATGCTGCCAGCGCTGCATCAGTGCGGTCGCCAGACCGACATGCGACTGGCTCAACTCGGCCACCAGGCCGCGCGGAATGCGGCAGACCTCCAGCGGCGTGCTGGCCAGTGCGGTACTGCCATAGGGCTGCTTGAGCAGCGCCTCCAGGCCGATCAGATCGCCGCGCCCGGCCAGCCTCACCACCCGGCGTTCGCCGCTGGCGTTGACGCGCTCCAGCCGCACCACGCCCGAGCGCACGGTGAAGAGCGCCTCGGCTTGCTGACCGATGTCGTACAGGGCCTGACCGGGCTCCAGCTGCTGTGCGGCGATGTGCACATGGATGCAGTCCAGCGCCTGCTCCGACAGCGTGCCGAACAACGCCAGGCGCCGCAGCTCGCAGCGCGCGCAGGCCTGCGCCTGCGGATGCACGGGCCCTTGCCGATGGAGTGGGACGACGGCGGCGTGCATGTCGGGCTCAGCGGGCGCGCTTCATTTCAGGCGCTGCGCGTCGGCGTCCCAGACCTGCACCTCGACCGGGAAGCCCTGGCCGACGCTCTGCGTGACGGTGCAGAAGCTCTCGAACTGCGCCAGCACGCGGTCCAGATGCTGCAGCTGCGCGGCGGGCACGCCCAGGTGCAGCTGCGCCTGCATGGCCAGCACGCGCAAGCGCCCCTCGGCATTGCGGCCGACCTCGGCGCTGACGCGGCAGCTCAGCGGCTCGGGCGCCTGCTTGTACTTGCGCAGCGCAAACAGCAGCGAATCGCTGAGGCAGTTGGCCACCGCGCTGCACAGCAGCTGCACCGGCGAGGGGCCCAGGCCGCTGCCCATCGGCGGCGGCTCGTCGCACAGCAGCTCGGGCAGGGTGCCGCCAAAGCTGGCCTTGAAGCAGTAGTCCTGCTGTTGCCGGAGTTCGATGCTGATCAGTTCGTTGTCCATGCTGGCTTCCTGGTGTGGCGCGGACGATCTTAGTCGCCGCGCTTGAGGCCCAGCTTGGCGAAGATGCTTTCCATCAGGCACCAGCGCGTGAAGCCGCTTTGCAGCAGGTTCACGCCCACGAAGGCGGTGAAGGCCAGCCACCAGGCCGAAACAAACAGCGGGCTGCCCGGGATGCCCAGGGCCAGCGACAGCAGGATGAAGCTGCCGGCGACGATGCGAACGACTTGCCAAGTGCTCATGGTGTACTCCTAGAGTGGTTGTGAGATAGGGAACGGGATCAGGCGGGCAACAGCAAGTGCAGGCGCTTGCGGTAGGCCATGTAGTAAAGGGTCGGGATCACCACCAGGGTCAGGATGGTGGAGACGAAGATGCCGAAGATCAGCGAGATCGCGAGGCCGTTGAAGATCGGATCGTCGAGGATGAAGAAGGCCCCCATCATGGCGGCCAGCCCGGTCAGCATGATGGGCTGGGCGCGCGTGATGGCCGAGCTGACGATGGCGCGCTCAAACACCATGCCCTCACGCAGCTGCAGATTGATGAAGTCCACCAGCAGGATGGAGTTGCGCACGATGATGCCGGCCAGCGCGATCATGCCGATCATGCTGGTGGCGGTGTATTGCGCGCCCAGCAGGGCATGGCCGGGCATCACACCGATGATGGTGAGCGGGATCGGCGCCATGATGATGAGCGGCGTCAGGTAGGAGCCGAACTGCGCCACCACCAGCAGATAGATCAACACCAGGCCCACCGCATAGGCCGCGCCCATGTCGCGGAAGGTCTCGTAGGTGATCTGCCATTCGCCGTCCCATTTGATCGCGTAGCCGCGGTAGGCATCGGCCGGCTGGCTGATGAAATGCTCGGCCAGCGCTGCGCCGTCGGGGGCCTTGATCTTGGCGAGCTCGCTGCGCATGCCGAACATGCCGTAGAGCGGGCTGTCGATCTTGCCGGCCATGTCGGCCACCACCATGTTCAGCGGCAGCAGGTCCTTGTGATAGACGGGCTGCTCGCGCAGCGTATCGCTCACCGTCACCAGCTCGCGGATCGGCACCAGCTTGCCGCTGCTCGCGCGCACCGAGAGCGAGAGCAGGGCGTTCAGGTCGCCCTGCGATTCGGGCGCCAGCTGCAGCATGGCCGCGGCCGGGTACTTGCTCTGGTCGTGCAGATAGCTCACCGCCTCGCCGGCCTGGGCCGTGCGCAGGGTGCTGACGATGGCCTGCTGCGGCACGCCCAGCAGCGCGGCCTTGCGGCGGTCCACCAGCAGCAGCTTGCGCGGCGCCGCGGCGATGCTGCTGTCGTCCACGTCGACCAGGCCGGCCTGCTTGTCGAACAGGGCGCGCACCGCCTTGGCCACCTGCTGGCGGCCCTCGGCCTCGGGGCCGTAGATCTCGGCCACGATGGGCGAGAGCACCGGCGGGCCGGGCGGCACCTCCACCACCTTGACGTTGGCGCCGAAGCGCTGGCCGATCGCCTGCAGCGCCGGGCGCACGCGCGTGGCGATGGCATGGCTCTGCTCATGGCGGGCATGCTTGTCCACCAGATTCACCTGGATGTCGCCCTGCTCGCTGCCGGCGCGCAGATAGTACTGGCGCACCAGGCCGTTGAAATTGATGGGCGCGGCGGTGCCGGCATAGGCCTGGTAGTCGGTCACCTCGGGCACGCTGGCCAGGTGCGCGCCGAGTTCGTGCAACACCGCCGCGGTCTGCTCCAGCGGCGTGCCGGCCGGCATGTCCACCACCACCTGGAACTCGGACTTGTTGTCGAAGGGCAGCATCTTCAAGAGCACCAGACCGACCGCCGGCAAGGCCAGCGAAACGACGATCAGGCCAGCGATGCCAAGGCCCAGCCAGCTGCGGTTGCGGCCGCCGCGCTGGCTATCCAGCAGCGGCGCGAAAAAAACGCGCTCGAACAGCGGCGCCAGCTTGGCGGAGAGGCCATGCAGGGCATGCGGGTCGGCATGTGCATCGGCGGGCAGGGCCTTCATCCAGATGCGTGCCAGCCAGGGCGTGACGACGAAGGCGATCGCCAGCGACAAGAGCATGCCCATGCTGGCATTGATGGGGATGGGGCTCATGTACGGGCCCATCAGGCCCGAGACGAAGGCCATCGGCAGCAGCGCGGCGATCACCGTCAGCGTGGCCAGGATGGTGGGGCCGCCCACCTCGTCCACCGCGCCGGGGATCAGCTCCCTGAGGCTGCGGCCGGGGAAGAGCTGCTGGTGGCGGTGGATGTTCTCCACCACCACGATGGCATCGTCCACCAGGATGCCGATCGAGAAGATCAGCGCGAACAGCGAGACGCGGTTCAGCGTGAAGCCCCAGGCCCAGGAGGCGAACAGGGTGACGGTGAGCGTCAGGATCACCGCGGTACCGACGATGGCGGCCTCGCGCCGGCCCAGCGCGATGAAGACCAGGGCCACCACCGAGGCGGTGGCGAACATGAGCTTCTGGATCAGCTTGCCGGCCTTGTCATTCGCGGTAGCGCCGTAGTTGCGCGTCTCCGCCACCGACACCTCGGCCGGGATCACGGTGTTGCGCAGACCCTCGACGCGCTGCATCACCGCATTCGCCACATCGATGGCGTTCTCGCCCGCCTTCTTGGTGATGGCGATGGTGACGGCCGGGTACTCCTGGCCCTTGCCATCCACCTTCTCGCCATGCCAGACATAACGGCTGGGCGTGAGCGGACCGTCTTCCACCGTGGCCACGTCGCGCAGGAACACCGGCTTGCCGGACTGCACGCCGACGATCAATTCGGCCACATCGCGGGCGTCGGTCAGGAAGGGTCCGGCCTCCAGCGCAATCGCCTGGTTGTTCTGCAACAGATCGCCCAGCGGCAGGCCCAGATTGGCCGACTGCAAGGCCTGGCGCAGCTCGGCCACCGTCAGGCCACTGCCGTTCAGGCGCGCCGGGTCGATCTGCACGCGCAGCGCGCGGCCCGGGCCGCCGATGGTCGTGACCTCGCGCGTGCCGGGCACGCGCTTGAGTTCGATCTCCATGCTGTGCGCCACGCGCTCGAGGTCGAAGGCGCCGGTCTGGGCCTGCTTGGCGTACAGGGTCAGCGTCACGATGGGCACATCGTCAATGCCCTTGGGCTTGATGATGGGGGGCAGCACGCCCAGGTTCTGCGGCAGCCAGTCGGCATTCGCGGCCACGGTGTCGTGCAGGCGCACCAGCGCCTCGGTGCGTGGCACGCCCACCTTGAACTGCACCGTCAGCACCGCCAGCCCGGGGCGCGACACCGACATCACATGCTCGATGCCGGCAATCTGCGCCAGCACCTGTTCGGCCGGCGTGGCCACCATCTGCTCCACGTCCCTGGCACTCGCGCCAGGGAAGGGGATCAGCACATTGGCCATGGTGACGTTGATCTGCGGCTCCTCCTCGCGCGGCGTCACCAGCACCGCGAAGATGCCCAGCAACAGCGCCACCAGGGCCAGCAAGGGGGTGATTTGGGCCGACTGGAAGAAGGCGGCGATGCGCCCGGAGGCGCCCAGGCGGTTCGGCGTGGCGTGCGATGCATTCATGGCCAGTCCTCAGCGGATGCGCGCGGCGGCTTGCGGGTCCAGCGCGATCTTCTCGCCCACGCTCAGGCCGCTCAGCACCTCGACCTGCTCACCTCGCACGGCGCCCAGCCGGACCTGGCGCAGCAGTGGCTTGCCCTGGCCGTCCAGCACGTAAAGGCCGCTCAGCTCGGCGCGCCTCACCACCGCCGTGCGCGGCACCGCGGGCGAGGCCGCGGCCGCGACCACGCTGCCCGGCAACCAGACGCGCGCGAACATGCCGGGCACGGCACCCGTCAGCTTGGGCGCAAGATCCAGGCGCAGCTGCAGGGTGTGCGAACTGGCGTCGACGATGGGCAGTTGCTGCACGCGCGTGGGAGCTAACATGCCGCCGGCCAGCCCGGGGATTTCCACCATCGGCGCGCTGCCGGCGGCCAGGCCGGCGGCGATGCTTTGCGGCACATTCGCAGTGACGCGCAGCGCGCTGGGGTCGTACACCGTCACCAGCGGACGCCCCGGCATGGCCATGTCGCCCAGGGTCACGGGCAGCTCGGCCACCACGCCGTCGTAGGGGCTGCGCACGGTGTTGAAACCGCTCTGCGTGCGTGCCACGGCCAGCTGGGCCAGCTGCGCATTCACCTGGGCCTGGGTGGCCTTGTATTGGGCCTCGGCCTGGTCCAGCGCGGCCTGGCTGATGTAGTGCTGCTTGTGCAGCAGCTGCTGGCGCTCGAACTCGCGGCTGGCCAGTTGCAGCGAGGCGCGCGCCGCCTGGGCCTGGGCCTCGCTGGCATTGGCCGCCTGTTCGGCGGCGCGGGCATCGATGCGCATCAGCACCTGGCCGGCCTTGACTCGGTCGCCCGCCTTCACGTCCAGTTGCACGATCGCGCCCGCCACCTGGGCGGCCACCACGGTCTGGCGCAGGGCTTCCACCACGCCGTCCAGGCTCTGCGCCTGGCGGCCGCTGGCGGCGGCCACCGTCAGGCTGCGCAGCGCCGGCGCCGCAGGCGCTGCGTCTGCGGCCGCAGCGCCGATGCTCAGGCTGGCCAGGCTGGCCAGCAACAGCCAGCGCCTGGGGCGCTGCAGGGGCGAGGGACGGGAGGCGTTGGTCTTCATGGCGCGGCTTCTTTCCTGCTCAGCCGGATGGCTGGACAATCAAATATCGTTAACGTATTATTTAACCATTCACGCAAATAGTCAAATAGACATTGCAGCAAGCCCACCAGGTGACAGCCATGCCCTCAGACGCAGATGACGCCGCGCAATCCGCCATGAAGACCTTGCCCGCGGCCGCGCTCGAGCAGGTGGCGGGCTATTTCCAGGCGCTCTCGGAGCCGACGCGCTTGCAGATCCTGAACCTGCTGCGTCAGCAGGAGCGCAAGGTGGGCGAGATTGCCGAGCTGTGCGGCTCCACCGCGGCCAATGTGTCGCGGCATCTCAGCATGCTGCAGCAACATGGGCTGGTGCTGCGCGAAAGCCGCGGCACCAGTGCCTATTACCGCATTGCCGACGCCACCGTCTACGAACTCTGCGACCTGGTCTGCGGCCAGATCGCCCGACAATCGGCACGCCTCATCGACGAGCGCGCCGCCTTCTTTCCACCCAGCAAGCCGACTGCCGGCAAGACATCGCCATGAACCACGCCCTTCTGCAACTCGACCCTCTCGCCGCCCTGCAGGCCCTGCAAGCCGGTGGCTGCTGGCTGGTGGACGTGCGCGAAGCCCATGAGGTGGCGCGCGCCGCCTACGACCATGCGCAGGTCATCCGCCTGCCGCTGAGCGAGCTGGAGCGCCGCCATGCCGAGCTGCCGCGCGATGCCGATCTCATCATGGCCTGCGCCGCCGGTGGCCGCAGCCTGCAGGCCATGCAATACCTGCTGCACCACGGCCACACGCGGGTGCGCAATCTGAGTGGGGGCATGGGCGCCTGGCGCGCCCATGGTCTGCCGGTGCGCTGAGCTTCCTAGAAGTGGAACCAGGCCGCCACGCCCACCAGCACGCCCAGCACGCCCACGCCGATGGTGGCGGCCTCCATCCAGCGCTTCTTGGTGAGCAGGGCGATCGCGGCCAGCGCGATCGAGATCTGCAGCGCCGTGGTGGCCTGGGCCCAGCGGTGGTGCTGGTGCATCTGCTCGGCGCTCATGTGGTCGAACTCGGCGGATTCCTTCTCCAGCGCCTCGGCCTTGTCCTTGATCTCGGCCTTTTCCTTCTTGTAGCGCTCGATCTCCTCGAGGTACTTGCTGCGCTTGTCGTCCGTCACCAGCACCGCCGCCAGCTCGGCCAGGTTCTGCTTGCTGCTCTTGGCCTGGTAGTAGTTCCACTGGTTGGAGGCCTCGGTCTTCTTGATCGCGGCATCGTTCTTGTACAGGCCGGCGTTGGCCTGGGTCGCGCCCCCCATATAGGAGAACATCGCACCGACGGTGGCGAGGATGGCGGTGATCACCGCCAGCTGGCCGGCCAGGCCCTTGGGCTCGTGCTGGGCCGCATGCTCCAGCTCATGGTCATGCGGGCCGTGGACGTGAAAACCGTGTCCGGACATGGGTGAATCTCCTTGAATTACTTGCTGCGGCGCTGGTAGCGCACAAAGGCATAGGGCCAGCCCTGGGCGGACTGCTGCGGTTGGCGCGCGACCTCGGCGAAGTCCTCGGCACGCCAGCTGGGGAAGAAGACATCGGCGCCCTCGAAGCTGGCGTCGATCTCGGTCAGTTCAAGGGCGTCGGCCCGCGGCAGGGCGAGGGCATAGATCTCGGCCCCGCCGATCACGAAGACCTGGGGCTCGCCGGCGCAGGCGGCCAGCGCCGCCTCCAGGCCGGCGCACACCTCGGCGCCTTCCAGCATCAGACCCGCCTGGCGTGACAGCACGATGTTGCGGCGCCCGACCAGGGGGCGGAACTTGGCCGGGATCGAATCCCAGGTCTTGCGCCCCATGATGACGGTGTGGCCCAGGGTCAGGGCCTTGAAGTGCGCCATGTCCTCGGGCAGGCGGCACAGCAGCTCGTTGCCGCGACCGATGGCGCTGCCGCGCGCCACGGCAGCGATCAGGGTGATGCCGCTCATGTTCGCACCCCAGGCGCTGCGCGCCGCCCCGCCGAGCGGGGATTCGCCCCTTCGGGCGGCCGTGCGTGGCTCATACCGCCACCGGCGCCTTGATGGCCGGGTGGTGCTTGTAGTCCAGCACCTCGAAGTCCTCGAACTCATAGTCGAAGATGCTGGCCGGCCTGCGCTTGATGTTGAGCGTGGGGTAGGGGAAGGGCGCGCGCGCCAGCTGGGTCTGCACCTGCTCGGCATGGTTGCTGTAGATATGGCAATCGCCGCCGGTCCAGATGAAGTCGCCCACCTCGAGATCGCATTGCTGGGCCAGCATATGGGTCAGCAGGGCGTAGCTGGCGATGTTGAAGGGCACGCCCAGAAAGATGTCGGCGCTGCGCTGGTAGAGCTGGCAGGACAGACGCCCCCGAGCCGTGGGCGAGTCCGGTGGCGCCACATAGAACTGGAAGAACGCATGGCAGGGCATCAGCGCCATCTGGTCGAGCTCGGCCACGTTCCAGGCGCTCACGATGATGCGGCGCGAATCGGGGTTGTGCTTGAGCTGCTTCACCACCTCGGCGATCTGGTCGACGTGGCTTCCGTCGGCCTTGGGCCAGCTGCGCCACTGCACGCCGTAGACCGGGCCCAGCGAGCCGTCGGGCCGGGCCCATTCATCCCAGATGCTGCAGCCGCGTTCCTGCAGCCACTGCACATTCGAGTCGCCGCGCAGAAACCACAGCAGCTCGAGGATGATGGACTTGAGGTGCACCTTCTTGGTGGTGACGAGCGGAAAGCCCTCGCGCAGGTCGAAGCGCATCTGGTGGCCGAACACACTCCTCGTGCCGGTGCCGGTGCGGTCGCCCTTGTGCACGCCATGCTCGGCCACATGGCGCATGAAGTCTTCGTACTGGCTGCGCACCGGGCGCGAATGGGATGCTTCGGTCATGGGGGCGGATTCTAGTTACCTCCGCCGGTCCCCTCTCAGACCTGCTCCGGCTTTTCGAAGTCCTGGACCAGCGCACCCCATTCGGATGCGCTCATGTCGATTTCGACGATCTCGGGGCGGCGCGGTTCAATGCCGCGCCGGCGCTCGCCCTTGACCAGCGCGGGTTGATCCTTGACGCGCCGGTCCGCTCCCGTCCGGCGCTCGCGGCGGCCGCCCTGTTCCGCGTCCGCGCCTGCACTCTTTGCCATACATCGCTCCCTTCGACCGGGGCAAACAAAACCCATCGGTCCCGACCAGCGCGGCTGGTCGCCATGGCGCTACTGTAGCCAAGGCGCGA
Source organism: Roseateles sp. FW301-B2 (assembly GCF_058788955.1). Classification (NCBI taxonomy): domain Bacteria; kingdom Pseudomonadati; phylum Pseudomonadota; class Betaproteobacteria; order Burkholderiales; family Sphaerotilaceae; genus Roseateles; species Roseateles sp. FW301-B2. Next base: position 52,079 of record NZ_JBYTBE010000026.1, on the reverse strand, counting down.
GCCCATGCCCGCGGCCCGGCCCGCCGCCGCGTGAGGGATTTCCGCTCTTTGCGGCCCGCTGCCGCGCCGGCCTGCTAGGCCTCGAACTGCAGCGCCGCCAGGCGCGCGTACAGCCCGCCGCGCGCCACCAGCTCGGCATGCGAGCCCTGCTCGACGATGCGGCCCTGATCCATCACGACGATGCGATCGGCACGCTGGATGGTGGCCAGGCGGTGCGCGATCACCAGCGTGCTGCGGTCGCGCATGGCGGCCTCCAGCGCCGCCTGCACCACGCGCTCGCTCTCGGCGTCGAGCGCGCTGGTGGCCTCGTCCAGCAGCAGCAGGGGCGGGTTCTTGAGGATGGCACGCGCGATGCTGATGCGCTGGCGCTGCCCGCCCGAGAGCCGCACGCCGCGCTCGCCCAGAAAGGTCTGGTAGCCCTCGGGCAGCTTCATGATGAAGTCGTGCGCGAAGGCGGCCTTGGCCGCGGCCATCACCTCGGCATCGCTGGCCTCGGGCCGACCGTAGCGGATGTTCTCCAGCGCGTTGTTGGAGAAGATCACGCTGTCCTGCGGCACCAGGCCGATGCGCTGGCGCAGTTCCTTGAGCGCCAGCTGCGGCAGGGCCTGGCCATCCAGGCGGATCTCGCCGGCCTGGGCGTCATAGAAGCGCAGCAGCAGCTGGAACACCGTGCTCTTGCCGGCGCCGCTGGGGCCCACCAGGGCCACCGTCTCGCCGGCCTTCAGCTCCAGATCGAAATCCGCCAGCGCTGCGTGGTCGGGGCGCGAGGGGTAGTGGAACTGCACGCCGCGCAGGCTCAGGCTGGAGCCACCCTGGGCGGCGGCCAGGGCCTGGGGGCGGGCCGGGTCCAGCACCGGCGAGCGGCTGGAGAGCAGCTCCATCAGGCGCTCGGTGGCGCCGGCGGCGCGCAGTACATCGCCCCAGACCTCGGCCAGCACCGCCACGCTGCCCACCAGCAGGGTCACGTAGACGACGGTCTGGCCCAGATGCCCCGGCGTGATGCGGCCGGCCAGCACCGCCTGCGTGCCCTGGTAGAGGCCCCACAGCAGCGCGCCGAAGGTGGCGCTGATGATGAAGGCCACCATGCCCGAGCGCACCTTGGTGCGCTTGCGCGCGGTGTCGAAGGCGGCCTCGCTGGCGGCGCTGAAGCGGCCGGCCTCGGCGCCCTCCTGGGTGTAGCTCTGCACCACGGTGACGGCGTTCAGCACCTCGGCGGCGATCGCGCTGGTGTCGGCCACGCGGTCCTGGCTGGCGCGTGAGAGGCGCCGCACGCGCCGGCCGAAATACAGCGCCGGCAGCACCACCAGCACCAGGATGCCCAGCACCTGGGTCATCACATAGGGGTTGGTGACCACCAGCATGATGAGGGCGCCCACGCCCATCACGATATTGCGCAGACCCATCGAGAGGCTGGAGCCCACCACCGTCTGCACCACCGTGGTGTCGGTGGTGAGGCGGCTCAGCACCTCGCCGGTCTGGGTGGTCTCGAAGAACTCGGGGCTCTGCTTCAGCACATGGCGGTAGACCGCATTGCGCAGGTCGGCGGTGACGCGCTCACCCAGCCAGGTCACCATGTAGAAGCGCGAGGCCGAGAACACCCCCAGCGCCACGCCCACGCCGAACAGCGCCAGGAAATGCTCGCGCAGCGCCATCACGCGCGCCCCCGGGTCGGCGGCCACGATGCCCTGGTCGATCAGCACCTTCAGCGCCAGCGGCAGGGCCAGCGTGCTGAGCGCGGCCAGCAGCAGGAACAACACCGCCAGCGCGATGCGGGCGCGGTAGGGGCGCAGAAAGGGCAGCAGGCCCGAGAGCGCCTTGGGGCTGCCCTTGGGGCGTTCCTGCGGCTTGCTGGCGGCGAGTGGCGGGGCGGTGGTGGCAGTGGCGGTCGAGCTCATCGGCGCAGTGTAGGGGCCCGCCCATGACGCTCGCTGCCGCGACAACCCCAGCTTGCGCAGGGATATATGCTTGGGCAATAATTGCCTAGGCAATCAATCAAGCCATGAGCAAATCCAGCAGCAAACCCGTCAACTTCTACAGCGCCGACACCTACCGGGTGGACGAAAGCCTGGGCTGGCTGGTCAAGCACCTGATGCAGTCCATCGTCTACCAGGCCGACCGGCGGCTGGACCCGCATGACCTGACCCATGCGCAATGGGGCCCGCTGCTGCGCCTGCGCTTCATGGGCCGCAGCTCCAGCGCGGCGCTCGGCCGCGAGCTCGACATGGACGCCGGCGCACTGACGCGCCTGCTGGACCGGCTCGAGGCCAAGCGCCTGATCCAACGCGAGCGCTCCAGCGAGGACAGGCGCGTCGTCATCGTCTCGCTGAGCGAGGAGGGCGCAAGGCTCACCGCCAAGGTGCCGGCCATCCTGTCCGAGGTTTTCAACGCCCATCTGGTCGGCTTCAGCCACGAGGAATGGCGCACCCTGATCCAACTGCTGCAACGCGCGGTCGCCACCGGCGACGCCCTGCGTGCGGCCTCCAAGGAAGAGAAAGAGGCATGAAGAGCCCATACAAGACGCTGCGGCTGGCGCCGCTGCTGGCCAGCCTGGTGCTGGCCGCCTGCGCCCCGATTCCCAAGCTGCCCACGCCCGCCGCGGCGCTGCAGGGCGAACAGCTGGGCCTGGCGCCCCAGGAGCAGGCCAGCCTGAGCAGCGCATGGTGGCAGGGCTATGGCGATGCCCGGCTGAATGCCCTGGTGGAGAAGGCCCTGGCCGACGCCCCCAGCCTGGCGCTGGCGCGTGCGCGCATCGCGCGCGCCAGCGCCGGCATCGAGGCCGCCGAGGCGGCCGACAAACCCGCCACCGGCCTGGGACTGGACATGCAGCGTCAGCTCTATACCGAGACCGGGCTCTATCCGCCGCCGATCGCCGGCAGCGTGCGCAACACCGCCACCCTGCAGGCCGGCATCAGCTATGACTGGGACTTCTTCGGCCGCCACCAGGCCGCCCTGCAGGCCGCGCTGGGCCAGCGCCGTGCCGCCCAGGCCGATGCCGCCGCGGCGCGCCTGACGCTGGCCGCCCAGGTGACGCGCAGCTACCTGGCGCTGGCCCGCGTGCTGGCACAGCGCCAGCTGCTGGCCGAACAACAGGCCCTGCGCGCCGCCAGCCTGCAACTGGTGCGCGAGCGCGCCGCCGCCGGCCTGGACACCCAGCTGGAGCTGCGCGGCGCCGAGGCGCCGGTGGCCGAGCTGCAGCGCCAAGGTCTGGCGCTGGACGAGCAGTCTCAGGCCCTGCGCCACCAGCTGGCGGCGCTGACGGTGCAGCCGGCCCAGGCACTCGCCGAGCTGCGCCCGGCACTGCCGACGGCCCAGGCCTGGGCGCAGGAGCCCGGCATCGACCTGCTGGGCCGCCGGCCCGATCTGCAGGCGGCGCGCTGGCGGGTGGAAGCCGCCACCCAGGACGTGACGGTGGCGCGCAGCCAGTTCTATCCCAATGTGACGCTGACGGCCTTTGCCGGCTTCAGCGCCATCGGCTTCGACCGGCTGCTGGAATCGCGCAGCCTCCAGGCCGGCTTCGGCCCCTCGCTGCGCCTGCCGATCTTCGACACCGGCCGCCTGCGGGCGCAGCTGAAGGGCTCGGCCGCCGAGCAGGATGCCGCGGTGGCGGCCTACAACGCCGCGCTGCTGGAAGCGGTGCGCGACGCCAGCGACCAGCTCAACACCATGAAGTCCCTGCAGGCCCAGGCACAGACCCAGGCCACGCTGGTGGCGAATGCCGAGCAGCAGCTGAAGCTTGCCGAACAGCGTCAGCAGGCTGGCCTGGGCAATCGCCTGCCGGTGCTGGCCGCTCAACAGGCTCTGCTGGCGCAGCAGCGCCAGGCCCTGGACCTGAGCGGCCTGGGCTTGGACGCCCAAGTCAATCTGATGCGCGCCCTGGGCGGCGGCACCACCGAATCAAACTGAGAACCGACCATGAGCAACAACGACAACAGCACCCCTAGCAACGGCAAGCGCAAGCGCGGCCTGACCCTGGTCGCCAGCGCCGTGCTGCTGGGCTTCGCCGGCTACAGCGTCTACCAGTGGCTGGTGGCGAGCCGCTACGAGAAGACCGACAACGCCTATGTGCAGGCCAATGTGGTGCAGATCACGCCCCTGGTGGGCGGCACCGTGCGCGCCATTCATGTGGACGACACCGATTTCGTCAAGGCCGGCCAGCCCCTGGTGAGCCTGGACCCGGCCGATGCCAGCGTGGCGCTGGAGCAGGCCCAGGCGGCGCTGGCGCAGACGGTGCGCGAGGTGCGCACCCTGTACGCCAACAACAGCGCTCTGCAGGCGCAGCTGCAGGGCCGCGAGTCCGAGGTGGCGCGCGCGCAAAGCGAGCTGACCCGCCTGCAGGCCGATGTGCAGCGCCGCGCGCCCCTGCTGGCCAGCGGTGCGATCGGCAAGGAAGAGCTGGAGCATGCGCAGGCCCAGGTGACGTCGGCGCGCAGCGCCCTGGCTACCGCCCAGGCCGGGCTGCAGAGCGCGCGCGAGCAGCTCGCTTCCAACCAGAGCCTCACCGAAGGCACCAGCGTGGCGGAACATCCCAATGTGCAGCGCGCCGCGGCGCGCCTGCGCGAGACCTACCTGGCCTTTAAGCGCAGCGAGCTGCCGTCGCCGGTGAGCGGCTGGGTGGCCCGGCGCAGCGTGCAGCTGGGCCAGCGCGTGGCCGCCGGCGCACCGCTGATGGCGGTGGTTGGCCTGCAGGAGGCCTGGGTCGATGCCAACTTCAAGGAAGGCCAGCTGGCGCGCCTGCGCATCGGTCAGCCCGTCACCCTGGTGGCCGACCAGTACGGCGACAAGGTCGAGTTCCACGGCACGGTGGCCGGCCTGGGCGCCGGCACCGGCGCGGCCTTTGCGCTGCTGCCGGCGCAGAACGCCACCGGCAACTGGATCAAGGTGGTGCAGCGCGTGCCGGTGCGCATCGCGCTGGACGCCAAGGAGCTGGCCGAGCATCCGCTGCGCGTGGGCCTGTCGATGAATGTGGCGGTGGACGTGCGTGATCAGGCCGGCAAGTCGGTGGCCGACGTGCCGCGCAGCGCGCCGCTGGCCGCCACCAAGGTGTTTGACGCGCAGGACCAGGCCGCCGAAGCCGAGGTGGCGCGCATCATCAAGGCCAATCTGGGCCACGCCGCCGCCAAGTCCGGCAAGCCCGCCAAGGCCTGAGCATGAGCAGCAGCTCCCCCGCCGCGGCCGCGCCCGCGCCCCTGCATGGCTCGGCCCTGGTGCTGGGCACGCTGGCGCTCTCGCTGGCGACCTTCATGAATGTGCTGGACTCGTCCATCGCCAATGTCTCGCTGCCGGCGATCTCGGGCGATCTGGGCGTGAGCCCGGTGCAGGGCACCTGGGTCATTACCAGCTTCGGCGTGGCCAATGCGATCTCGGTGCCGCTGACCGGCTGGCTGACGCAGCGCTTCGGCGCGGTGCGGCTCTTCACCATGAGCGTGCTGCTCTTCGTGGTGGCCTCCTGGCTGTGCGGCTTCGCCCATTCGCTGGAGATGCTGGTGGCCTGCCGCGTGCTGCAGGGCCTGGTGGCCGGCCCGATGATCCCGCTCTCGCAGACCCTGCTGCTGGCCAGCTACCCGCGCGAGAAGGCCGGCACGGCGCTGGCGCTGTGGGGGGTGACGACCCTGGTGGCGCCGGTGGTGGGGCCGCTCTTAGGCGGCTGGATCACCGACAACGTCTCGTGGCCCTGGATCTTCTACATCAATGTGCCGGTGGGCCTGCTGGCCGCCGGCCTGACCTGGAGCATCTACCGCGAGCGCGAGACCGCGGTGAAGAAGCTGCCCATCGACGGCGTGGGCCTGGCCCTGCTGGTGATCTGGGTGGGTGCGCTGCAGATCATGCTGGACAAGGGCAAGGAGCTGGACTGGTTCGCCAGCGGCGAGATCCAGATACTGGCGCTGACGGCGGTGGTGGGCTTTGCCTTCTTCCTGGTCTGGGAGCTCACCGATGAGCATCCGGTGGTGGACCTGCGCCTGTTCGCGCGCCGCAACTTCCTGTTCGGCGCCGCCACGCTCTCGGTGGCCTACGGCCTGTTCTTCGGCAATGTTGTGCTGCTGCCGCTATGGCTGCAGCAATGGATGGCCTACACCGCCACCGACGCGGGCATGGCGCTGGCGCCGGTGGGCCTGCTGGCCATCCTGCTCTCGCCGGTGGTGGGCCGCCATGTGGGCGTGCGCGACCCGCGCTGGATGGCCACCTTCGCCTTCGTGATGTTCGCGGTGGTGCTGAGCATGCGCGCCAACTTCACCACGCAAACGGACTTCGCCACCATCATGATCCCGACCGTGCTGCAGGGCGCGGCGCTGGCCTTCTTCTTCATTCCGCTCACCACGCTGACGCTGGCCGGCATCACGCCCGACCGCATCGCGGCGGCGGCCGGTCTGTCGAACTTCGTGCGCATCACCGCCGGCGCCATGGGCACCTCGATCTCCACCACGCTATGGGAAAACCGCGCGGCCCTGCATCACCAGCATCTGGCCGAGCGCCTGGCGCAGGGCGATCTGGTGGCCGGCGAGTCGATCTCGCGCCTGCAGGCCTTGGGCATGGCGCCGCAGCAGGCCCTTGCCTATATCAACCGGCTGATCGATCAGCAGGCCTTCACTCGCGCCGCCGACGACATCTTCCTGGCCTCCGCCTTCATCTTCCTGCTGCTGATCGGCGGCGTCTGGCTCACCAAGCGTCCGCCACGCCTGGGTGCGGCGGGGCCGGTGGATGCGGGCGGGGCGCATTGATCGATCCAGGCACGGCCGGCAGGTGATGTAGGTCCTGCGACGGTACTGCTTCGAAGAACTCGTGCCACCGGCGCTCGGTCGGAGCGGCACAGGCTGGTGGGCACGAGGCCCCTCTTGCGGTGCCGAGCCGCGCAGCCGAACCGGGTTGCGCATCGCTCCTGGCGATGCGTCGAGCGCGCCTTGTTTGAGCACCGAGCACAGTTGGCCGCCGCAGGCGGACAACGGCCCGCAGGGGTGCGAGGGCGAGTTGCGCGCGAGTCCCGGTTTGGCGAGCAGCGAGGGGAGCCTGAACGCAGTGAAGGCCGCCGCATCTGGGGCCGAGTGCCCGCCAGCCTGGGCCGCCGCGCGGACGGCACCAGCAGCGCCCCTCGTCACAAATTCGCTGCAAACAGCCTGCGAATGAACAGGTCCTTGAAGCTCGATGCCTGGTCCAGCCCCAGCCGCTCCAGGTAGGCGGGCGGCACCGGCCGCTCGCCGGTGAGGCTCTTGAGAATCATCGGCAACAGCTGCAGCGGATGCTGGCTGGCATGCTTGAGCTTCTTGAGCGCGCGCACGATGGTGATCTCGTCCTCGCTGAGATCGGTGCCGAAGGGGAAGTCGGGCAGCACGCCCTCGTTGCGCCAGGGTCGCAGCTTCTCGCGCAGCATCTCGGGCCGGTTATTGCGGTAGCGCTCGGGCAACTGGTAGTCGGCCTCCAGCTTGCCATGCGCCTTGGCCTCGGCGATGAGCTGGTCCTGGAAGCGCGAGTCGGCGATCGCCAGCAGGCGCTTCACGATCTCGCCATCGGTCTGGCCGCGCAGATCGGCCACGCCGTACTCGGTGATGGCGATGTCGCGCAGATGGCGCGGGATGGTGATGTTGCCGTAGCTCCAGACGATCGAGCTGGTGAGGCCATGCTGGTTCTCATGCGTGGCACGCAGCATCAGGATGGAACGCGCATCCGGCAGCGCATGGCCCATCGCGACGAAGTTGTACTGGCCGCCCACGCCCGACACCATCTGGCCCGAGTCCAGCCCGTCCGACGAGGCCGCGCCCAAGAGGGTCAGCTTCATGGTGGTGTTGAAGAGGCGCGCATCGCGGCGCTGGGCGCGCTTGAGGCGCTCGCAGCCCAGCGCATCGCCATAGAGCTGGTTGATGTAGGCGATGCGCGTCATCGAGATGCGCTCGCGCTGCGCCTCGGGCAGCTCGCGCAGGCGCTGATAAAAGTCGCGCGGGCCCAGGAAGAAGCCGCCATGCATGATGGTGGCATGCAGCCAGCGCTCGCCCAGCGCCGCGGCAACGCGGCCGTCGTCCAGCGCCGTGCCCGCCGGCACGCGGCCGGGCTGCAGCGCGCCGAGGCGCTCCAGGTAGGCGATATCTGGCGCCGTTAGCTCTGCACCAATGCGGCCGCGCTCGGCCAGCGCCTGCAGCACCGCCAGGTCGGGGCGCGCGCCCACGCGGCCGGCGTTGGCCAGCTCCTGCAGGTCGGCGTCGTCGTAGACCGCGCGGCGTATCAGCCCGGCGTCGATCAGGCGCATGAAGCCGTTGACGAACATTTCCGAGCAGCCGTAGAGGCCCTGGGCGAAGCCGCCCAGCTCGCGACCCGCCAGCCCCTCGGTGCCGTCGGCGCAGAGCGCGCCGAGGATGCTGCGATAGGCCTCGGGCTGGCGGTCGCGCACGATCAGGCCCTGCGCCACCGCGTCGCCCAGCGAACCGATGCCGATCTGCAGCGTGCCGCCGTCCAACACCAGGCTGGAGGCATGCAGGCCGATGGCGTAGTCGGCCCAGCTGATGGAGGCATTCGGCGGGCCGAACAGCTCATGGTTGGCCGCGGGGCAGCGCAGCAGCAGGTCCACCCGATCGAGCGGCCACAGCGCCGTGCCGGGCATGAAGGGCAGGCGCTCGTTCACCACCGCCACCTTAAGCAGCGGCCGGCCTGCGGCCGCCATGCGCTCGATCAGCTCCTGGGTCACGTCGGGGTTGCAGGACATCGAGAGCTGCAGCCCGCCGGCGCCGTCCTCGCGCAGCGCCACCGCCTGGGCGATCACGTTCACGCCCTGGGCCATCATGTCGCGCGCCACGAAGCTGTAGTTGGTGCAGACGAAACCCTGCTGTGACGCGTCGTTGTTGAGGTAGTCGCCGGTCTTGAAGAAGAACTCGTGCACCTCGATGTTCGGCGGCAGGGTCTGGGCGCGCGCCGCCTTCACATAGTCGAGGTCGGGGTAGTCGCCGAACACGCGCTCCAGCAGGGGCCCCAGGAAATGCTGCTCCAGCTCCGACTTGCCCACCGGCCGTTCCAGCGAGAGCGCGGTGAAGATCTTGAGCCGTCGCGCCGGTGTGGCAGCGATGCGACGATAGAGCGCGTTGACCCAGGGGTTGGGCTTGCCCAGGCCCAGCGGGATCGCCAGCACGATCTCGCCCGGGATGCGTTCCAGCACCGCGTCCACCGCGGCCTCCAACTCGGTCAGCGTCTGCATGTCCATTTCATGTCTCCTGCTTGGTTCTTCTGCCTACTTCTTGTGCCTATGGGCCAGTGTCGGCGCAGTCGGCCCGGCCGGACTTGATTTTGGCCAAGTCAAGCGCGCGCACCGCGCCCCCGGGGCCCATCCCCCATTCCGGGGACGCGCGTCGCCAGCCCGGGCAAGCTGTGCTGCAATGGCTGCGCGGTCCACCCACTTTCCCTTCATGCTGTTCAACGAGATCGACACGCCACGCTGGCTGCCCCTGCTGGGGCAATGGATCCAGCGCCTGGGCCTGCTGCGCACCTGGGCGCTGCTGTGCGCCGGCGCGCTGCTGCTGTGCCTGGGGCTGGCCGGCCTGCTGCTGGCGGGGCCGGCCGGCCACCTCGCCGCCGCCCTGGTGGCCAGCGGCATGGCGGCGGCCTGCGCCGCGCTGTGCGGCTACCTGCTGCTGCGCCTGGTCCAGCATATCGACAGCACGCAACGCGGGGTGTTGCGCCACGCCACCGAAGACCCGCTCACCGGCACGCTGAACCGCCGCTACTTCCTCGAACTGGTGGAGCGCGAATGGTCGCGGGCGCGCCGCTACGACATGTCTTGCGCGCTGCTGCTGATGGATGTGGACCATTTCAAGCGCGTCAACGAACGCTTCGGCCACCGCTGCGGCGACCAGGTGCTGCGCGAGATCGCCGCGGCCAGCGTCGAAACCCTGCGCCACGCCGACGTGCTGGCGCGTTTCGGCGGCGAGGAGTTCATCGTGTTCCTGCCGCACACCGACCCGCTCGGCGCGCTGGACGTGGCCGAGCGCATGCGCGAGCGCGTGGAGGCGCTGCAGCTGGCCTGGAACGGCGCAGAGCTGCGCGTCAGCGTCAGCCTGGGCGTGGCGGCGCTGCATCCCGAGCACCTGACGCTGGATCAGCTGATCCACGACGCCGACGATGCGCTGGCTGTGGCAAAGTCCGCGGGCCGCAATTGCGTGCGCGCTGGCGCCGGGCTGCTGCCCGGCAAGCCCAGCATGATGAACAACAACAACTGACGCCCATTCCCCATGCAGATGCTTGACGCCGCGGCCACCGCGGCCCGCTTGCCCTATGCCCGCCTGATGCCCGCCGTGGCCCAGGCCATGCTGGACCTGCGCGCCGGCCGCATCCATAGCTGCCCGCGCGCCGTGCTGCCGCTGCCCGAGGGCGGCAGCTACCTAGCCATGCCCTGCACCGATGCGCAATATGCAATCAGCAAGCTGGTCTCGGTGACGCCGGCCAACCAGGCCCTGGGCCTGCCTACCATCCAGGGCCTGGTGCTGGCCAGCGATGCCCGCAACGGCAGCCCGCTGGCCCTGCTGCATGGCGGCACGGTGACGGCGCGCCGCACCGCCGCGGTGAGCCTGCTGGGCATCGAACGCCTGCTCGGCCGCGCCCCGCAAGACCTGACCCTGGTGGGCACGGGCGGCCAGGCCTGGTCGCATGCGCTGGCGCTGCTGGAGGTCTGGCCGGGCCTGCGCCTGCGCATCAAGGGGCGCAGCGCGGCGCCCGGCTTCGTGCAGCGGCTGGCCGCACAGGGCCTGACGGCCTGCGTCTGGCAGGAGGGCGACGGCTATGGCGATTGCGCGCTCGCCGCCACCACCTCGCTGAGCGCGGTGCTGCCCGAGGACCTGGCGAGCGAAACCCTGATCGTCGGCATCGGCAGCTTCCGCCCCGACATGGCCGAGCTGCCCGCCACCCAGGTGCGGGCGCGCCAGCTCTTCGTGGACGATCCCGAGGGCGCCCGGCACGAGGCCGGCGACCTGCTGCAGGCCGGTGTGGACTGGTCGCGCGTGCATGGCCTGGCCGAGCTGCTGGCGGGCGAGGTGAGGGCCAATGGGCCCTTGCTCTACAAGACCGTGGGCCAGGCCGCCTGGGACATGGCGGCGGTGCGCTGTGCGCTCGGCTGAGGCGTCATGGCAGGGCGTTAGGGCAGACTCATGCGACCGCTGTAGCCCGTCATCTCCAGATAGCCCAGGCCCAGTTCACGGCCCTGGGCATCGGCCAGGCGCGCCGCGCCCTCCCAGTAAAGCATGCCGGTGCTGCGGCGCGCGTCCACCTCCTGGGCGTCGAACAGCGCGCGCAGGCTCAGGCGGCCCAGCGGCGTCTGCAGGGTCCATTCCACCGGGTACTCGGCCTGCGAGACGGCGCTGCGCCAGCGCCGCCCGGGCTGGAAGCCGAGCTCCGCGGCAGGCAGCTCGCTGTGGCTGCCGTCGGCGCGCCGCCAGCTGCCGCCGGCCCAGAGCCGGCTGCCATCGGCGCGGCGCAGCTGGAACAGGGTCAGCGCGCCGCCGTCGTGCAGATTGATGCCCAGCCAATCCCAGCCCACCGCGGCGTCCGCGCCGCTGCCCAGCAGGGCATCGCTCCACTCATGGTCCAGCCAGGCGCGGCCGCTGACTTGCAACTCTCTGGCATCCAGCCGCAGGCGGCCGCTGGCCTGCAGCTGGGGCTCGGTGATGTAGTGGCTGAACTGGGTAGCACCGGGTCCCTTGCGTGACAGACCCTGTTCGCCCTGCAGCAGGGGCGGCCGGCTGGCGGCCAGCTGCAGGTCCAGCCCGAAGCCGGCCTGCGGGCTGTCCAGCCTTGCAACATAACTTGAAGAGCCAGTGCCCCTGTCCTGCTCGCGGCGCAGCTGCCAGGGCCCCAACCGCAGCGCGGTGTCGGCCTCGCCGGCGCTGGCATGCGCGAAACCCTGGCGCGCCAGGCGCTGGTCGTGGCGCAGGCGACCCGCCGCCAGTTCGCTCAATGCCGCATGGGCCAGCAGCAACTGGCGCGGTGCGAAGCTGCCGCTTTGGTTCTGCGCCTCGGCCCGCCGCACGCGGAAAAATGTGAGCTGGAAGCCATGGCTGGGCGGCCCGCCGCCCGCAGCGCCCAGCAGGCCGGTGAGGTACCACCATTCCACCGCCGTCTCGGGGTGGCTGCCATGGTCGCGGGGCAGACGCAGGGTGGCCGCTGCGGCAGGCCGCGGCAGCATGCCGGCCGTCGTCATCGCCATCAGCAGCATGCAGCTTCGGCGCCCCAGCATCACCAGTCCTCCTTGACCGATTGCAACGCATCCGGCCCGGCCGCCGCGCGCGCCGCCCACCAGGCAGTCAGGCCGCTGGCCAGCAGCACCGCGAACATCAGCAGACCCAGGCGCGCCAGCGGCACATGCATGTCCATGCTCCAGTGAAAGCTCTGCGGGTTCAGCACCCACACCAGCACCGCGCTGATCGCCAGCCCCAGCAGCAGGCCGGCGATGGCGCCGGCCGCACCGAACAGCAGGGCCTCGGCCACCACCATGCGCCGCAGCGCGCGGCGCTCGAAGCCCAGGTGCAGCAGCAGGCCGAACTCGCGCCGCCGCGCCAGCACCTGGGCCGAAAGGCTGGCGGCCACGCCGAACAGGCCCACGCCCAGGGCCACGGCCTGCAGCCAATAGGTGACGGCAAAGCTGCGGTCGAACAGCTGCAGCGAGAAGCGCCGCAGCTCGCCGGCCGCCGCCAGCTCGATGTCCTCGGGCCGCTCGGCCAGGGCGCGCAGGCGCTGCTGCAGCGCCTGCATGTCCGCGGCGCCCGGTGGCAGGTGCAGCATCAGATCGGTGACCGCGGTATCGGCGCTCCAGCGCTGGTAGTCGGCCAGCGCGATCAGAAGGGCCGGGCTCTGGCGGCTGTAGTCGCGCCAGACGCCGCGCACCTGCACCGCCAGCGCGGCTTGGCCGGCCAGCTCCAGCATCAGCGTGTCGCCCGGGCGCAGCCGCAGTTGGTCGCGCATCGCTTCGTTCACATAGATCGGAGGCAACTGGCTGCGCGGCGCCAGCGCGCCGGTGAGCGGCAGCCGGCCTTCGTCCGGCAACTCGCGCGCCAGCATCAGCACCGGCTGGCCGGCCACGCTGAGCTCGCGCGTGCGCTGCTGGGCGATGCGCTCGGCCAGGCCGCTGGCGCGCAGGCGCTGCACAAAGGCCGGCGGCAGCGGCAGCCCCTCCTGGCGCGCCGCCCTCAGGCCGTTGCGCACGAACAGATCGGCGGGCAGCATGTCGCGCAGCCAGTCGTCCAGCGAGGTGCGGAAGCTGCCCACCATCACCAGCATCGCCACCGAGAGGCTCAGCGCCACCAGCACGCCGGCCAGCATGCGCGTGGCCTCGCCCGCCTGGTCGTGCGCGCGTTCGCGTATCAGCAGGGCCAGCGCGCTGCGCCGGCGCGGCAGCAGGCGGCGCAAGCCATCCACCAGGGCCGGCACCGCCGCCAGACCGCCGAACAGCAGGCATAACATGGCGGCGTAGGCGCCCAGCGCCAGGCCGTGCAGCGGCGGCAACAGGCTCAGCAGCCCGCCCAGCAGCAGCAGGCCCGGGCCCAGCCAGCGCGGCAGCCGCGGATGGGTATCGGCCCCCAGGCCCTTGAGCACCTGGGCGGCCGGCAGCCGGCGCAGGCCCCAGACGGGCAGGGCGGCGGCGGCCAGGCTCACCAACAGGCCCAGGCTGCCCAGCGCCAGCAAGGGAACGAACGGCAATTGCAGCTGCGGCCTGGCCCCGCCCAACATGCCGCCCAGCATGCCGGCGCCCAGATCGCCGCCGAGCTGGCGCAGGCCCAGCGCCGCCAGGGCTATGCCCAGGGCCAGGCCCAGCAGGCTGCCCAGTAGCCCCAACAGCAGGGCCTCGCTGAGCACCAGACCGGCGCGCTCGCGCGCGCTCATGCCCAGCACGCCCAGCAGGGCGAGCTGGGGCAGGCGCTGCGCCACCGAGAGGGTGTGCACCGCGAACACCAGAAAGCCGCCGACGAACAGCGCCATCAGCGAGAGCACGCCCAGGTTGACGCGGTAGGCCTGGCTCAGCTGGGCCGCCTGCCCCTCGGCCGCCGCGGCGGTGCGCGCGCGCACCCCGGGCGGCAGGGCCAGGCCGGCGGCCACGGCCTGCGGGTCCAGCCCCGGCAGCAGGCGCATCGCGATGCGGTCGAGCTCGCCCGGCCGGCCCAGCAGGGCCTGGGCCACGGCGATGTCCAGCACCGCCAGCGGCGCGCCGGCGGTGGCGGTGCGGCCGGCCAGGCGCAGCGTGACGCTGCGCGCCTGACCCTGGACCTGCAGGCGCAGGCTTAGCTCGGCCGGCGATTTCGCACCAAGGTCCGCGCCGAGGCGCTGCAGCGCCGCGGGATTCAGGAACAGCTGGCCATCGGCGAGCAGATCGGGCCGTGCCTGGGTCGCGTGCTCGCCATCGAACAACGGCAGCAACTCGGGCTGCAGCTGGGCCAGCTGCAGCATGTCCACGCCCAGCAGGCGCAGGCTGAAGGGCTGGCCCTGCGCATCCAGCAGCTGGGCGCGGCCCTCCAGCATCGGCCCCAGCGCCAGCACGTCTTCGCGCTCGGCCAGGCGCGCGAACAAGGCCTCGTCGAGCGCGCCGGTGGCGGCCGACAGTTCCAGATCGGCCTGGCCGCTGAGCGCGCGCGCCGCGGCGTCGAATTCACGCAGGCCGGCGCTGTTGATCAGCTGCACCGCGGTTGCCAGCGCCACGCCCAGCGCGATCGCCAGCAGGGCCAGGGTCTGGCGCCCCCATTGCTGGCGCAGCGCGGGCCAGGAGAGTTGCAGCAGCCATGCGAGCGGCATGGCTCAGGCCAGCTGGATGCAGCGGTCGGCATGCGCCGCCGCGCGCTCGGAATGCGTCACCAGCAGGCAGGCCGAGCCCTGCTCGCGCACCTGGGCCAGCAGCAGCTGCAGCACCTGCTCGGCATGGCGCGGGTCGAGGTTGCCGGTGGGCTCGTCGGCCAGCACCAGGGCCGGGCGGTGCACCAGGGCGCGCGCGATCGCGACGCGCTGCAGCTGCCCGCCGGAGAGCTGGCGCGGCATGCGCGCGCCCAAGTCCCCCAGGCCCACCGCATCCAGCATCTGCTGCACGCGCACCGCATCGGGGCGGCGCTGCAGCAGCAGGGGCAGGCCCACGTTGTCGGCCACGCTCAGATGCGGCAGCACATGGAAGGCCTGGAACACGAAGCCCAGGCGCTCGCGGCGCAGCAGCGCCAGTTCCGCCTCGTCCATCAGGGTCAGGTCTTGCCCTTGCAGCAGCACCCGGCCGGCATCGGGCTTGTCCAGGCCGGCCAGGCAGTTCAAGAGGGTGGACTTGCCGCTGCCCGACTCGCCCAGCAGGGCCACCAGTTCGCCGGCCTGCAGCGTCAGGCTGATGTCGGCGAAGACGCGCGTCTCGCCGTAGGATTTGGCGAGGCCTTCGGCTTCAAGCAGGGCCATGGGCGCGCAGAATCTTTTGCAGGGCCACCAGCACCTGCAGCTCCAGCTGAGCGCTGTCGGCCGCGATCACCTGGCGCTGCGGCATCGAGCGCAGCCAGGTCAGCTGGCGCTTGGCGAGCTGGCGGGTGGCGGCGCTGCCCTGTTCGGCGAGCTGGCGAAACTCGTTCGCATCCAGCGCTTCCCAAGTCTGGCGATAGCCCACGCAGCGCATCGAGGGCAGATCCAGGCTCAGATCGCCGCGCGCGCGCAGGCGGCGCACCTCGTCGACCAGGCCGGCCTCCAGCATCTGCGCGAAACGCTGGTCCAGCCGGCGGTGCAGCCAGGCGCGGTCCTGCGGTTCCAGCGAGATCAGCGGCCAGTCGACGCCACTGCTGCGCTCCTGCTCGGCATAGAGCTGGGACATCGGCCGGCCAGCCAGATGCCAGACCTCCAGCGCGCGCTGGATGCGCTGCGCATCATTGGGCGCGAGGCGCGCGGCGGTGATCGGGTCAACCGTGGCCAGCTCGGCGTGCAGGGCGGGCCAGCCCTGCTCGGCGGCCTGGGCGTCCAGGCGCGCGCGCAGCGCCTCGTCGGCCTTCGGCAGCTCGGAGAGCCCGTCGAACAGGGCCTTGAAGTACAACATGGTGCCGCCCACCAGCAGGGGCAGCTTGCCGCGCGCCAGGATCTCGGCGGCCAGGGTCTTGGCACTGCGCGCGAACTCGGCGGCCGAGTAGGACTGGGTCGGCTCGATGATGTCGATCAGGTGGTGCGGCACCGCCGCCAGCTCGGCTGGCGTCGGCTTAGCCGTGCCGATGTCCATGCCGCGGTAGACCAGGGCCGAATCGACGCTGATGATCTCGATGGGCAGGTATTCGGCGGCCTTCAGCGCGCAGGCGGTCTTGCCGCTGCCGGTGGGGCCGGCCAGGCAGATCGGGCGGAACGAGAAATCTTGTTGCAGCGACATGGGGCAGAAGATGGATTGTCAGGCCAGCGCCGCGCCGCGCTGGCGCCGGCCCTCGGCCTGCACTAGGGTCCAGGCGCACAGCGCCGTCGCCAGGCCCAGGCTCATCATGGTGAGGGCCAGCGGGCGCACCGTGCCGTCCAGGCTGCGGCTCAGCCAGGCGCTCACCGCGAAGGCGCCCAGCGCGATCGCAAAGCCCGAGAGCGCCGCGGCGGCGCCGGCCTGCCTGGGGAAGGGCCCCACCGCGCCGGCCTGTCCGCAGGGCTGCAGCACGCCATGGCCCAGCATGATGAAGCCATGCGGCAGCATCAGGGCCAGCACCGAGGGCGGCCACAGCCAGGCGGCCGCGCCCATGCCCAGCGCGCCCAGGGCGGTGAAGATGGCGCCGCGCCGCACCGTCTGCGGCAGGCTGCCATGCGCCAACCAGCGCCGGCACAGCCAGGTGCCTCCCACATAGATGGCCGCGCCCAGGCTCACCAGGGCGCCGTAATGCATGCGGGAGAGGCCCAGCACCTCGATGAAGACAAAGGAGGAGCCGGCCAGAAAGGCGTAGAGCGTGGCATAGGCCAGGGTGGTGAGCAGGGCGTAGGCGCGAAAGCCCGGGTGCGCCAACACCAGCGCCCAGTTCGCCAGCCATTGGCGCGGGTTGAGTGCCTGGCGGTGCCGCGCCGGCAGGCTCTCGGGGATCTGCCAGGCGATCAGCGCCAGCGCGCCGGCGGCGAACAATCCGGTGGCCAGCAGCGCGGCGCGCCAGCCCAGGTAGAGCGCCAGCAGGCCGCCCAGGGTCGGGCTCAGCATCGCGATCAGGCCCAGGCCGCTGAGGGCGCGCGCCATCACGCGCGCACCTTCGCGCGGCTCGAACCAGTCGCGCAGCATGGCGCGGCCGCCCACCACCGCGGCGGCCAGGGCCAGGCCCTGCAGGCTGCGGCAGGCCACCAGCAGCCAGATGTCGGGCGCCAGCGCCGCGGCGAGCGCGGCCAGCACATACAGGGCCAGGCCACCCAGCAGGATGGGCCGGCGGCCGAAGCGGTCGGACAGCGGCCCGATCAGCAGCTGGCCCAGGCCGAAGCTGAGCATCAGCGCCGAGAGCGTTAGCTGCACCGCGCTCATCGGCGCGGCCAGCTCGCCGCGCAGCGCCGGCAGGGCGGGCAGGTAGAGATCGGTGGTGACGGGCTGCAGGCCCAGCAGCAAGGCCAGCGCCGCGACCTGCATCAGCAAGCGCGGGGCGGCGCCCTGGTCCATGGCCATCAGTCGAAACGCTCCCAGGGCGCCAGAAAGCGCCACTGGCCGGCCGGCAGATGGCCCAGATTGATGCGGCCGATGCGCACGCGCTTCAGCCCCACCACCTTCAGGCCCACCAACTCGCACATGCGGCGGATCTGGCGCTTGCGCCCCTCGCGCAGCACGAAGCGCAGCTGGTCTTCGTTGGCCCAGCTGACCTTGGCGGGCTTGAGCTGCACGCCGTCCAGCTCCAGACCATGGTTGAGCAGGGCCATGCGCTCGGGCGGCATCTGTTCCATCGCACGGCCGGGGCCCACCGGTTCGCCGTTCAGGCCCACGAACTCCACGCGCACCAGGTATTCCTTCTCGACATTGGAATCCTCGCCGATCAGCACCTTGGCGACGCGGCCGTCCTGCGTCAGCACCAGCAGGCCGGTGGAGTCGATGTCCAGGCGGCCGGCGGGCGCCAGGCCGCGCGTGTGGCCGATGTGGTACTTGATGCCCGAGGCATCGTCCGCCCACTGGGTGTTGCTGCGCACCAGCACCGAGGCGGGCTCGTAGCCGTCTTCGGCCTGGCCGGAGACATAGCCGATCGGCTTGTGCAGCAGGATGGTGACCTGCTTGGCCTGTTCCTTGTGGGCGCGCTGGTCGACCTCGATCTTGACCTCGGGGCCGACGCGCTGGCCCAGCACGGCCATCTTGCCGTCCACGCGCACCCAGCCGGCGGCGATCCATTCATCCGCCTCGCGGCGCGAGGCCATGCCCAGCTCGCTCATGCGCTTGGAAAGGCGCTCACCCTCGTCCGAGGGCATCTCGCGGTGCTCGGCGCGCTGGCGCGGCGCCGGGCGCTGGGGCTCGCCCCAACTCTCGCGCTGAGGCGGGTAGGAGGGGCGCGGGCCGCTGGCGCGGCGCTGGTCGCGGCGGGGTTCGGGCGCGGGGCCCTCGCCGCGCGCGCCGCGCGGATCTCGTTGATCCCGTTGCTGCGGGCCATCCTCGCGGCGGAAACTGCCGCCGCCGGCGGGGCGGGCATCGCGGCGCGCCTCGCCACGGGATTCTGTGCGGGGGCCAGGTCTTGCGTCCGAGCGCGGCTCGGCGCGGCCGCGCGGTGCGGCGGGCCTTCTTTCTTCCTCGCTGGCGCGGCGCTTCTCGAACTCCGCCTGGCGCTCCTGACGCTCCGCCTGGGCCTGCTCCAGGGTCTGGCGCGGGCGCGACACGCCCTTGCCGCGCAGCGGCGCTCGGCGTTCACCGTCGGGGCTGGGCTTGCTGCTGCTGTTGTTCTTTTTCTTGAGGGTCAGGGTGGCCATGGTGATGCTCGGCTGTTCAAGACCGTATTGGACCACGCCGTGCCATCAACGGCCGCGCAGAAACAGCGCGTCCAGCTCGCGCATGCTGAGCTGGCGCCAGGTCGGGCGGCCATGGTTGCACTGGTCGGCGCGTTCGGTGCGCTCCATATCGCGCAGCAGGGCGTTCATCTCGTCCAGGCTGAGCTGGCGATTCGCGCGCACCGCGCCATGGCAGGCCATCGTCGCCAGAATCTCGTGCTGGGCACGCTCGATGGCATGGCTGGCATCGAACTGGGCCAGCTCGGCCAGCACGCCGCGCACCAGCTCCACCACATCGCCGCCGGCCAGCGCGGCGGGCCGGGCGCGCACCGCCAGCACCTTGGCCGACAGGGGCGCCACGTCCAGGCCAAGCCGCATGAGCGTCTGGCCCTGCGCCTCGGCGGTGGCGATTTCGGCCGCGGTGGCGGCAAAGGTGACGGGGATCAGCAGCGGCTGCGACTCGATCGCGGCCTCGCCCAGGCTGGCCTTCAAGCGTTCGTAAACCACCCGCTCATGCGCCGCATGCATGTCCACGATCACCAGGCCCTGGGCGTTCTCGGCCAGCACATAGACGCCCTGGATCTGCGCGATGGCGCGGCCCAGCGGCCAGTCGCCGGCGGGCAGGGGGGCAGGCGCCGGGGTATCGACGCGCGGCTGTGGGGGCGCGCTGCCATACAGCGTGGCCACCTCGGCCAAGCCCAGCGAGGCCTGGGTATTGCTGCGCCAGCTGGGCGTCGCCCCGCTCAGGCTGCCATTGCCCACATAGCCCGGCGCGGCGCGCTCCTGGGCCGAGGCCGCGTTGAACCATGCGGGCGGATTGCCGGGCCCGGGCCGGCCGAGGCTCACGCTGCTGCTGTGCGCCGCCGACAGCACACCGGCGGCCTCGGGCGCGGGCTCGGCGGCGGCAGCCTCCTCGGCCGAGCGCGAGATCGCCAGCGCGCCCTGCACCGCGTAGCGCACGCGCTGGTGGATCTCGCGGCCATCGCGAAAGCGCACCTCGATCTTGGTGGGATGCACGTTCACGTCCACGCGGTCGGGCGCGATCTCGATGAAGAGCACATAGCTGGGCTGGCGGTTGCCATGCAGCACATCCTCGTAGGCCGAGCGGATGCCGTGGGCGATCAGCTTGTCGCGCACATAGCGGCCGTTCACATAGACGTACTGCATGTCCGAGCGGCTGCGCGCCGCCTCGGGCAGGCCGGCGCGGCCGAACACGCGCAAGGGGCCGGCCTCGGAGAACACCGCGCGGCTGGCCGCGAAGAACTCCTCGCCCAGCACATCCTTCAGGCGCTGCTCGGCGCCGGCGGCGCGCCACTGCTCCACCAGCTTGCCCTCGTGCCAGATCGCAAAGCCCACATCGGGCCTGGCCAGCGCATGGCGGCGCACCGCCTCCAGGCAATGGGCCAGCTCGGTGGCATCGGTCTTGAGGAATTTGCGGCGCGCCGGGGTGCTGAAGAAGAGCTCGCGCACCTCCACGCTGGTGCCGCGCGAGCGCGCCGCCGGGCTCAGCTCGCCCGAGCGCGCATCCAGCCGGTTGGCATGGGGCGCGCCCTCGCAGCGGGTGGCGATGGCCATCTCGGCCACCGAGGCAATCGCCGCCAGGGCCTCGCCGCGAAAGCCCATGGTGGCCACCGATTCCAGCTCTTCCAGGCTGCGGATCTTGCTGGTGGCATGGCGCTTGAGCGCCAGCGGCAGCTCGTCCACCGGAATGCCCAGGCCGTCGTCTTCCACCACGATGGCGCGCACGCCGCCCGCCATCAGCTTCACATTGATCTGGCTGGCGCCGGCGTCCAGCGCGTTGTCCACCAGCTCGCGCACCACCGAGGCGGGGCGCTCCACCACCTCACCGGCGGCGATCTGGCTGATCAGTTCATCGGGGAGTTCGCGGATCGCGCGGCGTTGTGTCGGTGGCGAAGACAGGTCCATGGCGCATTGTATGAAGCGGCCCGGCCCGCAGGGTGAGGCCCCCAAAGGCGCCCACTCGTTGTTGCCAACGCTTGTCGGGCGCACAGCACGACTGCGCGTCGGCGCCTAGATTGGACCCCTTTGGGGGCCTCACGCGGGTGCAAGCCATTGCTTCACAGCCTCTCAGCCTTATCATCGGCGCCCATGAGTTCCATCCTCCTCGTCTGCGTGGCCAATATCTGCCGCTCACCCATGGCCGAGGTGGTGTTCAGGGCGCGCGCCCCGCTGCTGGGCCTGGGGCGCATCGAATCGGCCGGCGTGCGGGCCTCGCCGCGCGGCAATCCGATGGACCCGCGCGCGCTCGCCGCGCTGGCGCAGCGCCAGTACAAGGCCGAGAAGAAATGGCGCTCGCGCCGTGTCGCGCCGGTGGACTTCGAGCGCTTCGACCAGATCCTGGCGATGGACCTGGAGGTGCTGGAGGTCTTGCGCGAGCAATGCCCGCCGCCGCTGCTGGCGCGCCTGGGCCTGTTTCTCGAGGACGGGGCCGAGGTGCCCGATCCCTATTACGGCAGCGCCAAGGGGTTTGAGCATGTGCTCAACCTGATCGAGGCGCGGGCTGAGCAGCTGGCCCGAGGCGTACCAGCCTAGCGCCCATGCTGATACGCACCAAGCTCGCCCTGCATCTCTCGCTCCAGGTGGTCTTGGTCGGCGCCATGATGGCGGCGCTGCTGCATCTGGCGATGTCCTACAAACACCTGGGCGAGGTGCAGGCGCGCCGCCTGGAGGCGCGCGAGCTGGCCGGCGAGATGCAGAAGTCCTCCGACGACCTGACGCTGATGGCGCGCCTGTTCGTGGTGACGCGCGAGCCCCGCTATGCCGAGTACTTCCGCGAGATCTCGCGCATGCGCGACGGCCTGGTGCCGCGCCCGCCGCATGATGACGGTTTCTACTGGGACATGGTGCTGGCCGAGCCGGGCCTGCGTCAGGCGCGCGGCCAGGGTCGCGAGAGCTCGCTGAGCGAGCGCATCCGCCAGGCCGGTTTCGCCGCCGACGAGCTGGCGCTGCTGGATGCCGCCAAGCGGCGCTCCGATGCGCTGCTGGCGGTGGAGGAGCAGGCCATCGGCATGGTGGACACGCGCGGCTCGGCGCAAAGCCTCAGCGACGAGGAATGGCGCCAGGCGCTGGAGCTGGTGCATGGCGCGGCCTACCGCCAGGCCAAGGCCGAGATCATGCGGCCGTTGCGTGAATTCCATCAGCTGCTGGAGCAGCGCCTGAGCGCGCAGCGCGAGGCCACCGAACAGCAGATCAGCTGGGCCATCTGGCTGGCCGCGGGCGTGGCCATGGTGCTGTTCCTGCATGCGCTGCTGCTGTTCTACAACTTCGACCGCTCGGTGCGGCATCCGCTCGAGGTGCTGCGGCGCTGGGCGCAGGCAGTGCGGGTGGGCCGGCATGGCAGCCGCACCAAGCTGCAGGACAGTTCCGAGTTTGGCGAGCTCTCGGCGGTGATCGACGAGATGGCCGAGTCGGTGGAGCGCAGCCTGGCCGAGCTGAAGGACGAGGTGGCCAAGCGCACGCGCGCCGAGGAGGTGGTGCGGCATCTGGCCAACCACGACGCGCTCACCGGCCTGCCCTCGCTGCGGCTGCTGCACGACCGCCTGGACCGCGCCCTCGCCCATGCCCAGCGGCACCAGCAGGGCCTGGCGCTGATGTTCGTCGACCTGAACGGCTTCAAGCCGGTGAACGACCGCTACGGCCATGAGAGCGGCGACGTGGTGCTGAAGGCGATGGCGCAGCGTCTCGCCGCCGGCCTGCGCGATGCCGACACGGTGGGCCGCGTGGGCGGCGACGAGTTCCTCATCATCCTGCCCGAGGTGGCCAGCCATGAGGCCGCGGCCCTGGTGCGCGAGAAGCTGGTGGCGGCGCTGGCCGCGCCGGTGTTCCTGGCCCAGCACCATGTGGCGGTGCATGTCAGCGCCGCCATGGGCATCGCCATCTTCCCCGACGACGCGCGCGACATGCAGGACCTGCTGCGCGCCGCCGATCAGGACATGTACAAGGTCAAGGCCGAGATGCAGAAGGCCCCGGCGAGCCCGGGCTAGTCAACTCGCCTAACTCGCCGCATGCTCGGTCATGCGCGTGGCCTTGACCTCGCGCATGTCCGGCCCCTTGCCGCTGTAGCGGTCCAGCGCCAGATAGATCACCGGCGTGATGTAGAGCGTCACCGCCTGCGAGACGATCAGGCCGCCCACCACCGCCAGGCCCAGGGGCTGGCGCAGCTCGGCGCCGGCGCCCAGGCCCAGCGCAATCGGCAGCGCGCCCATCAGCGCCGCCAGCGTGGTCATCATGATGGGGCGGAAGCGCAGGATGCAGGCCTCGCGGATGGCGGCCTGCGGGCTCATGCCGCCATTGCGCTGCGCGTCCAGCGCGAAGTCGATCATCATGATGGCGTTCTTCTTCACGATGCCGATCAGCATCACGATGCCGATGGTGGCAATCACCGTCAGCTCGACGTTGAAGAGCTGCAGCGTCAGCAGCGCGCCCACCGCCGCCGAGGGCAGGCCGGCCAGGATGGTGATGGGGTGGATATAGCTCTCGTAGAGCACGCCCAGCAGCACATAGATGACCGCCAGTGCCAGCGCGATCAGCAGCAGCTGGCCGCCCTGCGAGTCCTGGAACACCGCCGCATCGCCGCCATAGCTGGTGATCACGCTGGCCGGGAAGCGTAGCTCCTTCACATAGCCGTCCAGCCTGGCGGTGGCGTCGCCCAGCGGCACATCGGGCGCCAGGTTGAAGGACAGCGTGATCGCCTGCAGCTGGCCCTGGTGGTTGATGGCGGTGGGCCCGAGGCCGCGCCGCACCGTGGCAAAGGCGGTGAGCGGCACCTGGGCGTTGTTCTTGCCGCGCAGATAGATCTTGTTGAAGGCGTCCTCGCTGAGGCGGTCGCCCTCGCTGGCCTCCATGATCACCTGGTAGGTGTTGCTCTCGGCGTAGATGCTTGAGATCTGGCGCTCGCCGAAGGCGTCGTAGAGCGCGCTGCGCAGGTCCTGCATCTGCACGCCCAGCATGGCGGCGCGCTCGCGGTCGATGATGAGGTTGGCCTCCAGTCCGCGCAGCTGCGAGTCGCTGGTGACGTCGCGGAACAGCGCGTCGCCGCGCAGCTTTTCCTGCAGCTTGACCGCCCATTGGTTGAGCTCGCCCGCGGCCACCGACTGCAAGGTGTACTGGTAGCGGCTCTTGCTCTGGCGGCCGCCCAGCTGCAGGTTCTGCACCGGGCGCAGGTAGACGGCGATGCCGGGCAGGCCGCGCAGCTTCTTGCGCAGGCTCTCCAGCACCTGGGGCATGGGGGGGCGCTCGCCGCGCGGCTTCAGGTTGATGAACATGCGGCCGGTGTTGCTGGCGTTGCCGCCGCCGCCGCCCTGGCCCACCGCGGCCGCCACGCTGGCCACCGCGGGGTCGGACTTCACCAGCGCGGCCGCCTGCTCCTGCAGCACCGTCATGGCGTTGAAGCTGATGTCCTCGCTGGCCTCGGTGCTGGCCTGGATCTGGCCGATGTCTTCCTCGGGGAAGAAACCCTTGGGGATGGCGTTGTAGAACCAGACGGTGGCGGCAAAGCTGGCAAGCGCCAGGCCCAGGATCCAGGGCCGGTGCCGCAGCGCCCAGTCGAGGCTGCGCGTGTAGGCACCCAGCACCGCATGGAAGCCGGCCTCGAAGCTGCGCCCCAGTGCGTTTTCCTGCACATGGTGGTGCGGCTTGAGGAAACGGCTGCACAGCATCGGCACCAGGCTCAGCGAGACGCCGGCCGAGACCAGGATGGAGAGCGACACCACCACCGCGAACTCATGGAACAGCAGGCCGATCACCCCCGGCATGAAGAAGATCGGGATCAGCACCGCCACCAGCGAGATCGAGATCGACATGATGGTGAAGGCCATTTCGCGCGCGCCGCGTATCGCCGCGGCGAAGGGCTCCATGCCGTCCTCCACATGGCGCACGATGTTCTCCAGCATCACGATGGCATCGTCCACCACCAGGCCCACCGCCAGCGTGATGCCCAGCAGCGAGATGTTGTCGAGGCTGTAGCCCAGCGCGAACAGCAGGGTGAGGGCGCCGATCAGCGAGATCGGCAGCGACAGCGTGGGGATCAGCGTGGCGACGGCGCGGCGCAGGAAGATGAAGATCACCAGCACCACCAGGGCCACCGTCAGCGCGAGCGTGAAATTGACGTCGTGCAGCGACTCGCGGATCGAGCGCGAGCGGTCGTTCAGCGTGGTCATCTGCACCGAGGCGGGCAGCTGGCTGGCAAAGCGCGGCAGCATCGCCTTCACCGCGTCCACCACCTGCACCGTGTTGGCGTCGGGCTGGCGCTGCACCGCCAGCACGATGGAGCGCTCGCCGTTGAAGTTGCTGAAGGACTTGACGGTCTCGTAGCTGTCCTGCACCTCGGCCACGTCGCGCAGGTAGATGGGCGCGCCATTGCGCGAGGCCACCACGATGGTGCCGAATTCGCGCGCGCTCTTGAGCTGCTTGTTGGCCTGGATGGTGAGGGTCTGGCGCGAGCCGTCCAGCACGCCCACCGGGGTGTTCGCATTCGCGCCCTTGATGGCGGCCTGCAGCTCCTCCAGCGTGATGTTGCGCTGGTTCAGGTCCTCGGTGCGCACGCGGATGCGCACCGCATAGCGCTTCTGGCCGAAGATCGAGACCTGGGCCACGCCGTTGATGGTGGAGAGGCTGGGGGTGATGAGGTTCTCGGCAAAGTCGTTGAGGTCCGAGAGATTCATCGAGGGCGAGGTCAGCGCCACCAGCAGCACCGGCGCATCGGCCGGATTCACCTTGCGGTAGGAGGGCGGCGAGGTCATCTCGGCCGGCAGCGCGCGCAGCGAGCGGAACAGCGCCGCCTGCACGTCCAGCGCCGCGGCATCGATATTGCGCGAGGGGTCGAACTCGATCGTCAGCGAGGTCGAGCCGAGGATGTTGGTGGACGAGATCGTCGTCACGCCGGCGATGGTGGAGAACTGCTTCTCCAGCGGCAGCGCCACCGAGGACGACATGGTCTCGGGGCTGGCGCCTGGCAGGCTGGCCTGCACATTGATGACCGGCGTGTTGTAGGAGGGCAGGGCGGCCACCGGGATCTTGCCCCAGGCGGCCAGGCCGGCGATCACCAGCGCGATGTTCAGCAGCACGGTCATCACCGGCCGCCGGATGAACAATTCCGTGAGGTTCATTTGGCGGCTCCGGACGCGGCGTCGGAGGCCTTCTTGGCCGGGGCCGCGGGATTCACCGCCGCCGCCTGCTCCTTCACCGGCGTGCCCGGGCGCAGGTTCTGCTTGCCGTCCAGCACCACGGTGGCGCCGGCGGCAATGCCTTCCACCACCGCCAGCTCGCCGAAGGGGTAGCGCAGCTGTACCGGCTTGAGTTGCGCGGTCTTGTCGGCATCCACCACATAGACCGAGCGCTCGTTGCCGCGCAGGATGATGGCGGCCTGCGGGATCACCACCGCGTCCTTGATGCTGCGCAGCGTCATGCGGATGCGCACATACTGGCCGGGCCAGAGCGTCTCACCGGCGTTCTCGAAGTCGGCGCGCACCTTGATCGTGCCGGTGCTGGCGTCGACCAGGTTGTCCACGAAGCTGACGCGGCCCAGCACCTTGGCCTCGGGCGCGCCGCTGCGCGCCGCACCGGGCATCAGCACCTGGGCTTCCAGGGCCGCCGTCTCGCCCTTGCCCTGGCGGGTGGCGGCCAGCAGCGGCGCGAGCTGGGTCTCGGGCACGTTGAAGCTCACGCCGATGGGGTTGATCTGCGCAATGCTCACCAGCGGCACGGCGGCCGCGCTGGCCTGCACCAGGCTGCCCGCCACCACGCTGACGATGCCGGCGCGGCCGGACAGCGGCGCGCGCACCTCGTTGTAGCTGAGCGCCACCTGGGCCGACTGCAGCGCGGCCTCGTCGGCCTGCAGCTGGGCGCGCTGGCCTTCCAGATTGGCCAGCGCGGTATCCACCGCGTTCTGCGCCACGAAGTTCTGCGCCAGCAGCTCGCGCGCGCGCTGGTACTGGCGCTCCAGGTCGGCCATGCTGGCGCGGCTGCGCGCCGCCTGGGCACGCGCCTTCTCGAGGTTGGCGCGGTCGGCGCGGTCGTCGAAGCGGAACAGCAGCGCGCCCTTGCGCACCGTCTGGCCGTCCTTCACCAGCACCTCGCGCACGGTGCTGGTGGTCTGGGCGCGCAGGTCCACATTGCTGAGCGCGGTGACCGTGCCGCTGGCCTCCAGGGTCACGGGCACGTCCTGGCGCAGGGCCTTCACCACCCCCACGGCCTGCGGGGCGGCGCCCTTGCCGGCGCCGGTCGCCGCGGAAGCCGCCGGCGTGGCCGTGCCGTCCTTCGCCCCCCCGCCCGCCTGCTGTTGTTTCCACCACCAGCCGCCGGCGGCGATGGCTAGGACAAGGGCGGTGAGGGCGATGGACTTGCTGCTGCGCATGCTGGTGTCGGGCTCGGCTGAAGGGGCCGCTCAGCTTAGCCGGTTCCACCGCCGGCGGTGTTTCGCTTCGGTGAACGGGCGCAGCGCCGTGCGCACTTCATACTTGCAGCGCACGCGCCAGCCGCGCCCCCGCCACCGCGTTGTGCTTCACCAGGGCGATATTGGTGGCCAGGCTGCGCCCCTCGGTGAGGGCCTTGATGCGCGCGAGCAGAAAGGGCGTGACGGCCTTGCCGGCGATGCCCTGGGCGGCCGCCTCCTGCAGGGCCTGCGCGGTGATGGCGTCGATCTCGGCGCGCGGCATGGCCTCGGCCGCCGGCACCGGATTGCTGATCACCACGCCACCGCTCAGGCCGAGCGCCCACTTGGTCTTCAGAAAGCCCGCCTGCTCGGCCGGGCTGTCGAGGCGGAAGTCCGCCTTGAAGCCGCTGTCGGGCGTGTAGAAGGCGGCGAAATTGTCCTGGCCGATGGACAGCACCGGCACGCCGTGGGTTTCCAGGTACTCGAGCGTCAGGCCGATGTCCAGAATGCTCTTGGCACCGGCGCACACCACCGCCACCGAGCTGCGCGCCAGCTCCTGCAGATCGGCCGAGATGTCGAAACTGGTCTCGGCGCCGCGGTGCACGCCGCCGATGCCGCCGGTCACGAACACCCGGATCTCGGCCAGCGCGGCGCAGATCATGGTGGCGGCCACGGTGGTGGCGCCGATCTTGCCGCTCGCGATCACATAGGGCAGGTCGCGCCGGCTCACCTTCATGGCCTCGGGCGACTGGCCCAGCAGCTCCAGCTCGGCGTCGGCGAGGCCGATGCGGATCTTGCCGTCCAGGATCGCGATGGTGGCCGGCACCGCGCCCTCGGCGCGTATCAGGGCCTCCACCTCGCGCGCGGTCTGCACGTTCTGCGGGTAGGGCATGCCATGCGAAATGATGGTGGACTCCAGCGCCACGATGGGCAGGCCGGTGCGGCGGGCAGCGGCCACTTCGGCCGAGAACTCGAGGTATTCATGCATGGGATAGAAACTCCGGCGTCAGGTCGGGGTGGACGGTATGTTCGGTCTGCAGGGTCAGGGCGGCGAGCCTGAGGCCCAGGCGGCAGGCCGCCGCCAGGTCTTCGGGGGCGTGGTGCAGGGCGGCGCAGACACCGGCGGCAAAGGCGTCGCCGGCACCGGTGACGTCGGCCACCGGCACGGCCGCGGCCGCCATGGTCTGCAGGTCGCCGCCTTGCTCGGCCAGGCGCAAGCCGGCGGCGCCATCGGTCACCACCAGGCGCTGCAGGCCGCGCGCGCGCAGCTGTTCGAGGGCGCGCTGCCAGGCGCGCTCGCTGCCCAGGCGCAGGCCGCTGAGGGTCTGCAATTCGTCGCGGTTCAGGATCAGCAGGTCCAGGCCCTGCAGATCCTCGGGCAGGCGCTCCATCTTGGGCTGGGAGACCGCCACCGCGCTGAGGCGCTGGCCGCTGGCGCGCGCCTCCTCGATCAGCAACTGCACGCTGGCGGCCGGCAGGTTCAGGTCCAGCACCAGGCTGCCGGCCTGGGCGCGCTGGGCCGCGCACAGGCGCAGGAAGTCGGGCGTGATGCGCTCGACCAGCTCCATATGCGCGAGCGCCAGCACCAGCTCACCGGACAGATCCAGCACCGCCGTGTAGCTGCCGGTGTGGGCGTCGGCGGCCTGCAGGCTGCCGCCGGTCTGTGCACCCAGCTGCTGCAGCTGGCCCAGCAGGCCGCGCCCGGCCGGGTCGTCGCCCACGGCGGTGAGCAGATGCACCGGCAGGCCCAGCCGCGCCAGGTTCTCGGCCACATTGCGCGCCACCCCGCCCGGGGTCTCGCGCATGGCCGCCGGGTTGGAGGTGCGCATCTGCAGCGGCGCCAGGCTGCGCAGCTTGCGGTCCACATTGCTGCCGCCTATACACACGATGGGGCGCGCCTGAGGCAGCACATAGGCGCGCCCGAGGATGCGGCGCTCCCGCGTGAGGGCCGCGATATGCCCGGCCACCGCCGAGCGCGACAGCCCCAGCTGCTGAGCCAGATCCTGCTGGCTCACATAGGGATTGGCGCGCAGCAGCGCGTAAAGCTGTTCTTTCTTGCTGTCCATTGCGGCATTCTAAAACAATTGTCCGTCTTAAAGGACAAGTGTCCTTGTCGCCTTCTCAGGGGCAGCCAAGCCGGCCGGATCGGACTAGAGTCAATAGCTCGGGGAGCTTGCGGCGCAAAGACCGTCTGCCTTGGAGACCTCAGGTGCACCAGGATGCCGTGCTTGCCGATTTGCATGTGCCGCCCGCCGAGCCGCAGGGCGCCTGCGATTTCCAGCTGCTGTTCAACACGCTGCCGGGGCTCTACCTGGTGCTGGACCCGGCGCTGCGCATCCTGGCCGCGACCGACGCCTATTTGCGCGCCACGCTGACGCAGCGCGAGGCGGTGATCGGGCGCGCGCTGTTCGAGATTTTTCCGGACAACCCCGACGATCCCATGGCCGACGGCGTGCGCAATCTGCGCGCCTCGCTGGGGCGGGTGCAGCAGCGCCTTGAACCCGACCGCATGGCGGTGCAGCGCTACGACATCCGGCTGCCCGACGGCAGCGGCTTCGAGGAGCGCTATTGGCAGCCGCTGAACCTGCCCGTGCTGGGCCCGGACGGCGCACTGGCCTGCATCGTCCATCAAGTGGAGGACGTGACCGAGGCGCAGCGGCGCAGCCGCGAGGTGGCCGCGATCAACAGCCGGCTGCGCCAGGCCGAGCAGGGCTTGCAGGAGTTCGCCGCCATCATCGAGTCCTCCACCGATGCCATCCTCAGCGAGCGGCTGGATGGCGTGATCGTGAGCTGGAACCATGGCGCCGAGCGCATGTTCGGCTACAGCGCCGCCGAGGCCATCGGCC
This sequence comes from Roseateles sp. FW301-B2, assembly GCF_058788955.1. Lineage (NCBI taxonomy): Bacteria > Pseudomonadati > Pseudomonadota > Betaproteobacteria > Burkholderiales > Sphaerotilaceae > Roseateles > Roseateles sp. FW301-B2. Next base: position 21,977 of record NZ_JBYTBE010000026.1, on the reverse strand, counting down.
GGCCCAGCGCGATGCTGCTGCCACCCGATCGCGGCGAGGAGCAGGCGCAGCTGCTGGCGCGGGTGGCGCGCGGCGAGTGGGTGGCGCATTTCCAGACCGTCAGGCTGGCCAAGGATGGCCGCCTGCCGGACATCGCCGCCACCATCTCGCCGGTGCTCAACGAACATGGCCAGGTGGTGGGCGCCTCCACGATCGCGCGCGACATCAGCAATGCCAAGCGCGCCGAGCGCATGCTGCGCGAGAGCGAGGCGCGCATGAAGGAGCTGTTCGAGAACCTCAGCAGCGGGGTGGCGATCTTCCGCGCCCTGCCCGATGGCCGGGACTTCCAGCTGATCGGCTTCAACCGCACGGCCGAGCGCATCGAGAACGCCAGCGAGGCCCAGGTGATGGGGAAGCTGGTGCAGCAGGTCTACCCGGGCCAGATCGGCCAGGCGCTGCTGGAGGCCCTGCGTCAGGTCTGGCGCAGCGGCCAGGCGCAGCAGGCGCCGGTCTCGCTGCGCGGCGAGGACGGGCAGATCGCCGGCTGGCGCGCCAACTACATCTGCAAGCTCTCGCTGGGCGAGCTGGCGGTCATCTACGACGACCTCACCGCCGAGAAGCAGGCCGAGGAGCGCATGCTGCAGCGCGCCCATTACGACGCGCTCACCGGCCTGCCGAACCGCACCCTGCTGACCGACCGTGTGCAGCAGGCCCTGGTGGCGGCCAAGCGCGGCAAGGCGCGGCTGGCCGTGCTGTTCGTCGACCTCGACCGCTTCAAGCCCGTCAATGACGAGCTGGGGCATGGCGTGGGCGACCAGCTGCTGTGCGAGGTGGCGCTGCGCATGCGGCGCTGCCTGCGCGAGTCCGACACCGTGGCGCGCGTCGGCGGCGACGAGTTCGTGGTGCTGCTGCCCCAGGTGGCCAGCGGCGCCGATGCCCTGGCGGTGGCCGAGAAGATCCTCTATGCGCTGAACCAGGACTTCGAGCTCGCCGGGCGGCGCGTCAACATCGGTGCCAGCATCGGCGTGGCGCAGTATCCCGAGCATGGCGGCAGCGAGGAGCTGCTGGCCAAGAACGCCGACGCGGCCATGTACCGGGCCAAAAACGAGGGGCGCAACTGCGTGCGCATGGCCGCGAGCCCATAAGATCGATGCGCGCAATACCCGCGCGCTGACGATCCGAACCGTGTTGCCCACCTCCGCCAGACTCGCCATCCCCCAAGCCTTCATCGTCGATCTCGACGGCACCCTGGTCGATACCCTGGGTGACTTTGTGGCCGTGCTGCAGCGCGTGCTGGCGGAACTGGAGCTGCCCCTGGTGGGACGCAAATTCGTCGAGCACACGGTGGGGCAGGGCAGCGAGCATTTGATTCGCAGCACCCTGGCCGAGGTGGGCGGCGCGCCCAGCCTCTATGACCCGGCGTGGCAGCTCTACCAGCGCTTTTACCGCGACATCAACGGCCAGCATGCCGAGGTCTTCCCGGGCGTGCGCGCGGGCCTGGACGCGCTCAAGGCCCTGGGCCTGCCGATGGCCTGCCTGACCAACAAGCCGGCCGCCTTCGCGCGCGAGCTGCTGGCGCGCAAGCAGCTCGCCGGCTATTTCACGCTGGTGTTCGGTGGCGACGACTTCGAGCGCAAGAAGCCCGACCCCCTGCCCCTGCTGAAGACCTGCGAGGCCCTGGGCACCGCGCCGGCGCATACCTGGATGGTGGGCGACTCCAGCAACGATGCGCGCGCCGCGCGTGCCGCCGGTTGCCCGGTGGTGCTGCTGAGCCATGGCTACAACCATGGCCAGCCCATCCACGCAGTGGATGCCGATGCGGTGTTCGACTCGCTGGATGAATTTCCGCGCTGGCTGGATGCGAAAGTCAGCCGCGACCCGAACGCTCGCGCTTGATACCCAGCAGGGCATCCTTGAGCTGCTCGTCGGCGGGCGACTTGCCGAGCCAGATCTTCAGCAGCACGTTGTAGAACTCGGCTTCCTTGATGGGCTCGCCCTGCACCTTGCCGTTCACATAGACCACCGTGCCGGTGCCCGGCACCCAGTCGACGCTGAAATGCTCGCCGGTGCTCATGCGCTTCTTGCTGGAGAAGATCTCGGCCACGCGCAGCACGCCGTTGATGGCCTTGGAGAATTCCTCGCGCGTGGAGTTGTCTTCCATGCCCTTGGTGAAGAGCTTGCCGAGTTCGTTGCCGTCGATCTCGCGCAGCATCTGGATGTGCAGGCGTTTGGCGCCCGTCGCGCCCAGCACGGCCTCGGGCGAGGTGGCCTTGGCCGCGAGATAGAGGCCGGCGGTATAGACCTTGAAGAAGGCCTTGTAGCGGATGCCCGCGCCATTGAGCTGCAGCTTGGCGCCCCCGACCTCGGCCGTGGGCTCGTACTTGACCCCGGCCACCTCGACGTTTTGCGCCAGCGCGGTCAGGGGCAGGGCCATGGCCATCGCAGCCGCGGCCATGGAGGCCAGGATTACTCGTCGCATTTGTCTCGCTCCGTTCAGAGTCTGTCTACGCCTGGACCCAACGACCTGCAGGCTTGTGGGCCAAGTATCTGCCATCGACGCGCCTGCTGTGCATAGGGGCGACGCGTAAACCGTGCGAGCCGTGACCGCTGCTACACTTGGTCGCATCATGTTCATCACGCGCAAGCAGATCAAGGGGTCGAACGACCGGGGAGCCTGGCCCTGGCGTCGCCCCCACGACTTCGCCTGAAGCCGCTGCTGCTTGCTGTCTGCCGCCCATCCCGGCCGGCCGAGATCCAAGACCTTATGCTTTGAGCCACCCCCGGCTTGGAGTGGCCGCAGCGCGGCAACCCTGAGACGGCGTGCGCCTGCCCGGTGCGCGCCCAGAAACGCAAGGTTTGAGCACGTGATCACCGAACTTGAATTCCAGAGCCTGGCCGCCCAGGGCTACAACCGCATCCCCCTCATCAGCGAGGCTTTTGCGGATCTCGAAACCCCGCTATCCCTCTACCTGAAGCTGTGCGCCGGTGCCGGCAATGGCCGCCACAGCTTCCTGCTGGAATCGGTGGTGGGCGGCGAGCGCTTCGGGCGCTACTCCTTCATCGGCCTGCCGGCGCGCACCGTGCTCAAGAGCAGCGGCCTGCGCACCGAGGTGCTGCGCGATGGCGTGGTGGTGGAGACGCACGAAGGCAATCCGCTCGATTTCATCGAGGCCTACCAGCAGCGCTTCAAGGTGGCGCTGCGCCCCGGCATGCCGCGCTTCTGCGGCGGCCTGGCCGGCTACTTCGGCTACGACGCGGTGCGCTATATCGAGCCCAAGCTGGCCAAGACGGCGAAGCCGGGTGGCCTGGACACGCCGGACGTGATGCTGCTGCAATGCGAGGAACTGGCCGTCATCGACAATCTCTCGGGCCGGCTCTACCTGATCGTCTATGCCGACCCAGGCCAGGCCGAGTCCTTCCACAAGGCCAAGAAGCGCCTCACCGAGCTGCGCGACAAGCTCACCTACAGCGTCTCCGCCCCCCAGGTCAAGCGTGGCCAGGCCCATCCGGTGCAGCGCGAATTCGCCAAGGCCGACTACCTGGACGCGGTGCTCAAGGCCAAGGAATACATCGCCGCCGGCGACATGATGCAGGTGCAGGTGGGCCAGCGCCTGTCCAAGCGCTACACCGAATCGCCGCTGAGCCTGTACCGCGCGCTGCGCTCGCTCAACCCCAGCCCCTACATGTATTTCTACGACATGGGGGAGTTCCAGATCGTCGGCGCCTCGCCCGAGATCCTGGTGCGCCAGGAGCGCACGCCGGCGGGCCAGAAGGTCACCATCCGGCCGCTTGCCGGCACGCGCCCGCGCGGCGCCACCCCCGAGCTGGACCTGGCCCTGGAGGCCGAGCTCAAGGCCGACCCCAAGGAGCGCGCCGAGCACCTGATGCTGATCGACCTGGCGCGCAACGACATCGGCCGCATTGCCAAGACCGGCTCGGTCAAGGTCACCGACGCCTTCGTGGTGGAGCGCTACTCGCATGTGATGCACATCGTCAGCAATGTCGAGGGCGAGCTGAAGGACGGCATGAGCAGCCTGGACGTGTTCCGCGCCACCTTCCCGGCCGGCACGCTCACCGGCGCGCCCAAGATCCGCGCGATGGAAATCATCGACGAGCTCGAGCCGGTGAAGCGCGGCATCTATGGCGGCGCCTGCGGCTATCTCAGCTTTGCCGGCGACATGGACCTGGCCATCGCGATCCGCACCGGCATCGTGCAGGACCAGGTGCTCTATGTGCAGGCCGCGGCCGGCGTGGTGGCCGACTCGGTGCCCGAGCTGGAATGGCAGGAAACCGAGGCCAAGGCGCGCGCGCTGCTGCGTGCCGCCGAACTCGTTGAGGAGGGCTTCTAAATGCTCTTGATGATCGACAACTACGACAGCTTCACCTTCAACCTGGTGCAGTACTTCGGCGAGCTGGGTGCCGAAGTGCGCGTGGTGCGCAACGACGAGATCACGGTGGAAGAGATCGGTGCGCTGAAGCCCGATCAGCTGGTGTTCTCGCCCGGCCCCTGCTCGCCCGCCGAGGCCGGCATCTGTGTGGAGGCGATCCGCGCCTTCCAGGGCAAGCTGCCCATCCTGGGCGTGTGCCTGGGCCATCAGAGCATGGGCGCGGCGCTGGGCGGCAAGATCGTGCGCGCCAAGACCCAGATGCATGGCAAGGCCAGCACCATCACCACCGACCAGCAGGGCGTGTTCAAGGGCCTGCCGCGCGAGTTCAGCGTCATTCGCTACCACTCGCTGGTGATCGAGGAGGCCAGCCTGCCGGCGGTGCTGGACATCACCGCGCGCAGCGAGGACGGCGAGATCATGGGCGTGCGCCACCGCGAGCTGGCCGGCACGGCCACGCCGATGGAGGGGGTGCAGTTCCATCCCGAGTCCATCCTCAGCGAGCATGGTCATGCGATGTTGAAGAACTTCCTGCAGGGGGCGCTATGACCGTGGTTGATCTGCGCAGCGATACCGTCACCCAGCCGACGGCCGCGATGCGTGCCGCCATGCTGGCGGCGCCGCTGGGCGACGATGTGTTCGGCGACGACCCCAGCGTCAACGCCCTGCAGAGCGCCCTGGCCGAGCGCCTGGGTTTCGAGGCCGCGCTCTTCATGCCCACCGGCACGCAGAGCAATCTCTGTGCGCTGATGAGCCATTGCCAGCGCGGCGACGAGTACCTGGTGGGGCAGTTCGCCCATACCTATCGCTGGGAGGGTGGCGGCGCGGCGGTGCTGGGCTCGATCCAGCCGCAACCGCTGCCGCACCAGGCGGACGGCTCGCTGGCCCTGGCCGACATCGAGGCCAATATCAAGCCCGACGACGCCCATTTCGCGCGCACAAGGCTCTTGACGCTGGAGAACACCATCGGCGGCAAGGTGCTGCCGCTGGCCTATCTCTCGGCGGCTTCGCACCTGGCGCTGGGCAAGGGCTTGTCGCGGCATCTGGACGGCGCGCGCCTGTTCAATGCCGCCGTGGCCTTGGGTGGGGACCCCTACCAGGCGGCGCGCCAGATCTGCAGCCATTTCGACAGCGTCTCGGTGTGCTTCTCCAAGGGCCTGGGTGCCCCGGTGGGCTCGGTGCTGTGCGGCAGCCGCGACTTCATTGCGCGCGCGCACCGCTGGCGCAAGATGGCCGGTGGCGGCATGCGCCAGGCCGGCGTGCTGGCCGCGGCGGCCCAGCATGCGCTGGACCATCATGTGGCGCGCTTGGCCGATGACCATGCGCTGGCGCAGCGCCTGGCCGCCGGCCTGCAGGGCCTGCCCGGCGTGACGGTGGAGACCCCGCAGACCAATATCGTCTTCGTGGATGTGGCGGGCCCGTCGCAAGAACGGGCGGCGGGCGTGATCCCGCACCTGAAGTCGCGCGGCGTGCTGGCCACCGGCCTGTATCGCCTGCGTTTCGTGACCCATCTGGATGTGGATGCGGCCGGCGTGGACCGTGCCATCGCCGCCATGCGTGACTATTTCGGAGCCTGATATGCCGATCACCGACAACGAAGCCCTGACCCGCGTCATCGAGCACCGCGAGATCTTCCACGACGAGATGCTCACCCTGATGCGCCGCATCATGAGCGGCGAGATGTCGCCGGTGATGTCGGCGGCGCTGCTGATCGGCCTGCGCGTCAAGAAGGAAACCATCGGCGAGATCACCGCGGCGGCCCAGGTGATGCGCGAGCTCTCCAACAAGGTGCCCGTGCCCCCCTCGCCGCATCTGGTGGACGTGGTGGGCACCGGTGGCGATGGCGCCCATACCTTCAACATCTCCACCTGCTCGATGTTCGTGGCCGCGGCCGCGGGCGCGCAGATCGCCAAGCATGGCAACCGCAGCGTTTCCAGCAAGACCGGCAGCGCCGATGTGCTGGAAGCCCTGGGCGCCAACATCATGCTGACGCCGGCCCAGGTGGCCGAGAGCGTGCTGCAGACCAGCATCGGCTTCATGTTCGCGCCCAACCACCATCCGGCCATGAAGAACATCGCGCCGGTGCGGCGCGAGCTGGGCGTGCGCACCATCTTCAACATCCTGGGCCCGCTCACCAACCCGGCCGATGCCAAGAACATCCTGATGGGCGTGTTCCACCCGGATCTGGTGGGCATCCAGGTGCGCGTGATGCAGCGCCTGGGCGCCGAGCATGCGGTGGTGGTCTATGGCAAGGATGGCATGGACGAGATCTCGCTGGGCGCCGCCACCCTGGTGGGCGAGCTGAAGAATGGCGAGGTGCGCGAGTACGAGATCCACCCGGAGGACTTCGGCCTGGCCATGGTCAGCAACCGTAGCCTCAAGGTGGCCGGCCCGGAAGAGTCGCGCGTGATGCTGCTGGGCGCGCTGGCCGACGAGCCCGGCGCCGCGCGCGACATCGTGCTGCTGAACGCCGGCGCCACGCTCTATGCCGCCAACGTGGTGGGCAGCATTGGCGACGGCATCGCCAAGGCACGCCAGGCCATCAGCAGCGGCGCCGCGCGCGCCAAGCTCGACCAGTTCGTGGCCACCACCCAGGCCCTGGGGAAGAAGGCCTGAAAACCATGTCGGACATCCTGAACAAGATCAACGCCGTCAAGCATGAGGAAGTGGCCGCCGCCAAGGCGCGCCGCTCGCTCGCCAGCCTGCGCGAGGAGGCCGAGGCGCTGCATGACACCCGTGGCTTTGAAGCCGCGTTGCGCGCCAAGATCGCCGTCGGCCAGAGTGCCGTAATCGCCGAGATCAAGAAGGCCAGCCCCAGCAAGGGCGTGCTGCGCGCGGATTTCCGCCCGGCCGAGATTGCGCAGAGCTACGCCCAGCATGGCGCGGCCTGCCTGAGCGTGCTGACGGATGAACGCTTTTTCCAGGGCTCGGTGGCCTATCTGCAGCAGGCACGCGCCGCCTGTGTGCTGCCGGTGCTGCGCAAGGATTTCCTGGTCGACGAATACCAGGTCTACGAGGCGCGTGCCATGGGCGCCGATGCCATCCTGCTGATCGCCGCCAGCCTGGACGATGCCTTGATGGCCGACCTGGAGGCCTGCGCCCTGGGCCTGGGCCTGGACGTGCTGGTGGAGGTGCACGACGGCGCCGAGCTGGAGCGCGCCCTGCGCCTGAAGACGCCCCTGCTGGGCATCAACAACCGCAATCTGCGCAGCTTCGAGGTGACGCTGCAGACCACGCTGGGCCTGCTGGACCGCGTGCCCGCGGAGCGGCTGCTGGTGACCGAATCCGGCATCCTCAGCCGCGCCGATGTGCAGACCATGCGGGCCGCCCGGGTCAACGCCTTCCTGGTGGGCGAGGCCTTCATGCGCGCGCCCGATCCGGGTGCGGCGCTGGCCGAACTGTTCGCGGCCTGATGGCTTCGCTGACCGACGCGCTGCGCGGCGCCACGCTGGATACCGGCTGGCAGACGCCGCTGGACGCCTGGCTGGCGAGCCCCGCCGGCCGCGATGTGCTGGCGCATCTGCAGGCCCGTGAGGCCGCGGGCGCCACCATCTACCCGCCCGATCCGCTGCGCGCGCTGCGCCTCACGCCGCTCGCCCAGGTGCGCGTCGTGATCCTCGGCCAGGACCCTTATCACGGCCCGGGTCAGGCCGAGGGCCTGGCCTTCTCGGTGCCCGATGGCAACAAGCTGCCGCCCAGCCTGCGCAATATCTTCAAGGAGCTGCAGCGCGATCTGGGGCAGCAGCCGCCCATGAGCCCGCATCTCGGGCCCTGGGCCGCGCAGGGCGTGCTCTTGCTCAACACCTGCCTGACGGTGGAAGACGGCGCGCCCGCCAGCCACGCCAAGATCGGCAAGGCAGGCGGCTGGGAGGCGCTGACCGACGCGCTGATATGCGCCGCGGCCGCCGACCCCGCGCCCAAGGTCTTCATGCTCTGGGGCGCCCATGCCCAGGCCAAGGCGTCCTTGATCGCCGCGGCCGGCCCGGCGCAGCTGGTCCTCACGGCCAACCATCCCTCGCCGCTGTCGGCCACCCGGCCTCCTGCGCCCTTCATCGGCTGCGGGCATTTTTCCGAGGCGGCGGCCTGGCTGGCGGCGCGGGGCCGGCACATCGCCTGGTAGCCCGCCGGCCTTGCCCGGGGGAGGGTTTGCGATAAGTTAAGTCCAGTGACGTACCAATTGACGCTTTATCGTCTTTGGTACTAAACTGGTATTAACATGAATCGCCCCAACTCCCCGGCCGCACGGCCCGGCCCTTCTCCCGCCACGGCGCCCCTGAACCAGGTGCGCTATCTGGTCGGCGTGGATGGCGGCGGTACCGGCACGCGGGTGCGCTTGAGCGAGCGCTCGGGCCGTATTCTGGGGCAAGGCGAGTCCGGCCCCTCGGCGCTGGGGCAGGGGGTCGAGCAGGCCTGGCGCCATGTGCAGGAGGCGGTGGCCTTGGCGGCCGCGCAGGCCGGGCTGGCGCCGCTGGATCTGAGGCAGGTGGCGATCGGCCTGGGCCTCTCGGGTGCGAACCTGATCGAGGCGGTGGCCGAGTTCCACGCCCAGCAGCCCGGCTATGCCCTGGTGGCGTTGGACAACGATGGCTTCACCTCGGTGCTGGGTGCGCATGGCGGCCGGCCGGGCGGCGTGATCGCGGCCGGCACCGGCGCGGTGGGCGAGGCCTTGCGCGCCGACGGTTCGCGCGTGTGCATCAGTGGCTGGGGCTGGATCAGCGGCGACGAGGGCAGCGGTGCCTGGCTGGGGCTGAAGGCGATGCGCCACGCCCAGCAGGCGCTGGACGGCCGCGCCGTGCCCGGCGCACTGGCGCGCGCGGTATGGGCGGTGGCCGGCCAGGAGCGCCACACCATCCTGGCCTGGTGCGCCAAGGCCGGCCAGCATGGCTATGCCACGCTCGCGCCGCTGGTGTTCGAGGCCGCGCCCGACGATGAAGTGGCCCGGGCCTTCCTGGCCGAGGCCGTGGCCGAGCTGGAGAGCCTGGCGCGCGCGCTGGACCCGAGCGAGCAGCTACCCCTGGCCTTGAGCGGCAGCATCGCGCTGCGCTTGCGCGAAAGATTCTCAGGCAATATGCGTGCCCGTTGTGTCGAGCCGCAAGGCGACTCGGCCGACGGCGCACTGCTGCTGGTACGCAGTGCACTCAACTCAGAACCGGGTGTGTGATGTCGACCAAACTGCCGTTCCAATTCAAGCCTGACGCCGAAGCCGCCTCGCCGCTGTACATGCAGCTGGCCCACAAGCTGGCCCAGGCGATCCGCGAGGGCCAATACCAGGCCGACGAGGCCCTGCCCTCGGAGCGCGTGCTGTCCGAGGCGCTGGACCTCTCGCGCGTGACCGCCCGCAAGGCGATCGACCGCCTGGTGGAGCAGGGGCTCATCATCCGCAAGCGCGGCAGCGGCAACTACATCGCGCCCAAGCTGGAGCAGCCGCTCTCGCGCCTCACCAGCTTCTCGGAAGAGCTGCACCAGCGCGGCTTCCAGCCCAGCTCGCGCTGGCTGCTGCGTGGCTTTGCGATGGCCGCCCCCGACGAGCAGCTCTCGCTGGGCCTGGTGACGGGCCAGCGCGTGGCGCGCCTGGAGCGCCTGCGTCTGGCCGACCGGGTGGTGATGGCCTATGAGGTCAGCGTGCTGCCTGAGGCGGTGCTGCCCGACCCCGAGGCGGTGGACAGCTCGCTCTACGAGCATCTCTCGCAGGGCGCGGGTGCGCCGGCGCGCGCGCTGCAACATATTCGTGCCATCAATGCGGATACCAAGCTGGCCGGCCTGCTGGAAGTTCCAGTCGGCCAGGCGGTCTTGTTCATCACGCGGGTGGGCTATCTGGAGTCGGGTCAGGCGGTGGAGCTGACCCATTCGTATTGCCGCAGCGATTACTACGACTTCGTGGCGGAGATGAGGCGTGACGGATGAGCAAGGTTGAAGGGTTTGTTCTGACGCCGCAGGGCTTCGTCCGCGGCGCGCTGGAACAGACCGATGGGCGCATCACGCGCATCACGGGCGAGGCAGTCAGCGAGTCCGAGGTGCGCAACGGCAAGCAAGACCTGCCCCTGGTGCTGCCCGGCTTCATCGACATTCACGTGCACGGCGGCGGTGGCCGCGACACCATGGAAGGCGGCGATGCCGCCGCGCAGATCGCACGCCTGCATGTGCGCCATGGCACCACGGCCCTGCTGGCCACCACCATGACGGCGCCGCTGGACGAGATCCGCGCCGCGCTTGCCGCCCTCGGCCCGGCCTGCCATACCCGCGTCTCGCAGGGTGCACGCATCCTCGGCGTGCATCTCGAGGGCCCTTACATCAACCCCGGCAAGCTGGGGGCCCAGCCCGACTTCGCCAAGCCCGCCAGCATCGAGGAAATCCAGGCGCTGAGCGCGCTGGCACCGATCCGCCTGATCACGCTGGCGCCCGAGCTGCCCGGCAATCTGGAGCTGATCACGGCGCTGCGCGCGGCCGGTTTCCAGGTGCAGATCGGCCACACCCTGGGCACTTACGAGGACGGCGTGGCCGCACTCGAGCGCGGCGCCGGCGGCTTCACCCATCTCTTCAACGCGATGACCGGCCTGCACCACCGCGAGCCCGGCATGGTGGGCGCGGCGCTGGCGCACGCGCGCTATGCCGAGATCATCCCGGACCTGCTGCATGTGCACGAGGGCGCCGTCAAGGTGGCGCTGCGAGCCATCCCCTGCATGTTCTGCGTCACCGATTCGACCGCCGCCGCCGGCATGCCCGACGGCGACTACCAACTGGGGCGGCACACCGTCACCAAGTGCATGGGAGGCGTGCGCCTGCCCGACGGCACCCTGGCCGGCAGCACCCTGACGATGGACCAGGCACTGCGCAATCTGGTGGACCTGGGGCTGGAGATCGCGGACGCCTCGCGGCGCGTCTCCAGCTACGCGGCCGAATACATGGGCTTGAGCGAACGTGGCCAGCTGGCCGTGGGCGCCTGGGCGGATCTGGTGGTGATGGACCGTGACTTGCAGTTGCAACGCGTGGTCGTTGAAGGGGAAGAGATTGACCTCGCGAATGTATGAGGAGTGCCTGAGCGCTCCGGCCGTGGTGGCGCGCCAGCTGGCCGCTGATCAAAATGCTTATGCGGCCCTGGGGAGCGCGCTGCGCGACCAGCCGCCCACCTCGCTGCTGACGGTGGCGCGCGGCAGCTCGGACCATGCCGCCCACTACATGGCCTATCTGATGATGGCGCGCCTGGGCCGGCTGGTGACCTCGCTGCCGATGTCGCTGATCACCCTGTACCAGAGCAAGATCGCCTGCGAGGGGCTGGTGTCGCTGGCCTTCTCGCAATCGGGTCAGAGCCCCGATCTGGTAGCGCCGACGAAGTTCTTCCGCGCCGGTGGCGCCCGCACCGTGGCCTTCGTGAATGCCGAGGGTTCGCCGCTGGCCGAGGCCGCCGAGCATGTGTTTCCGCTGCATGCCGGCGTGGAGCAGAGCGTGGCCGCCACCAAGAGCTATATCGCCCAGCTGGTGGCCGGCGCCCGCGTGGTGGCCGCCTGGAGCGAGGACGAGGACCTGCAGGCCGCGCTGCAGCAGCTGCCGCAGGCCTTGGAGCAAGCCGCTGCCAAGCGTTGGGATGTGGCGGTGGACGCGCTCAAGGACGCCGACCGCCTGTTCGTGATCGGCCGCGGCACCAGCCTGGCCGTGGCCATGGAGGCGGCGCTCAAGTTCAAGGAGACCTGCGGCATCCAGGCCGAGGCCTTCTCGGGCGCCGAGGTCAAACACGGGCCGATGGCGCTGGTGGACGAGGGCTATCCGCTGCTGGTGTTCGCGCCACGCGGCCCGGCCCAGGCCGGCCTGCTGGCCCTGGCCGATGAAATGCGCGGCCGCGGCGCGCGCGTGCTGCTGGCCGCGCCCGAGGGCACGCCGGGCGCCGAGTTGCCCCTGGCTTGCACCGGCAACGAAGACCTGGACGCGATCGCCGCGGTGCAGAGCTTCTACCCCATGGTGGAGGCGCTGGCGCGCGCACGCGGGTTGAACCCCGACCAGCCGCGCCATCTGGCCAAGGTTACCAAGACGCACTGATTGAGGTTCATCGCCCATGTCCAAGGCATTTCATCCGGGCCAGTTGGTGATGGTGGACATCCAGGGCAAGCGCCTGGATGCCGAGACCGCCGCCTTTTTGCGCCGCCACCAGATCCGCGCCGTCTGCCTGTTCCGCAAGAACCTCGGCACCGAAGCCGAGGTGCAGCAGCTCACCCGCGACCTGCGCGAGGTGATGGGCCCAGACGCCCTGATCGGCCTGGACCAGGAGGGTGGTTCGGTGGTGCGTGCCACCTTCCTGCCGCAAGCGCCCTCGGCCATGGCCCTGGGCGCGGCCGACGACGAGGCCCTGGCCGAAAGCGTGGGGGCGGCGGTGGCGCGCGGTCTACGCAGCATCGGCATCAACTGGAACTTCGCGCCGGTGCTGGACATCAACAACAACCCGGCCAACCCGGTGATCGCCGAGCGCAGCTTCTCCGAGGACGCCGACGACGTGACCCGCCTGGCGGGGGCCTGGATGCGCGGCTCGCTGCGCGAAGGCGTGGCCTGCTGCGTCAAGCATTTCCCCGGCCATGGCGACACCCATGTGGACTCGCACCTGGCCCTGCCCACGGTGGACAAGAGCCGCGCCGAGCTGGATGTGCTGGAGTTGCGCCCGTTCAAGGCCCTGCGCGATGAAGCGCCCGCCGTGATGACGGCCCATATCGTCTATCCGCAGATCGACCCCGAGCATCCGGCCACCCTGTCCACCAAGATCCTGGGCGACATCCTGCGTCGCGAATGGGGCTACGAGGGCGTGGTGATCACCGATGCGCTGATGATGAAGGCCATCTTCGAGCGCTACGGCTATGCGCGCGCCGCGGTGCTGGCGATCCAGGCCGGTGCCGACATGATCCTGGCCCAGGGCTCGCTGGACGAGCAGGGCCAGTCCATCGCCGCCCTGGAGGCCGCGTTTGCGCGCGGCGAGCTGAGCCAGGCGCAGGGCGAGCGCGCCCGCGCCCGCCTCGATGCGCTGGCGCGCGCCTACCCGGTGCAACATGCCGGCTACGCCGGCGCGCAGCGTGCGGACGACGACGCCCTGATGCGTCGCGCCTGGGCGCGCGGCCTGACGCTGCTGCGTGGCGCCCAGGCGCCCGACCTGCACGCACCGCTGCGCGTGGTTGTGCAGGGTCAGGTGCCCACCGACGGCGTCTCCGAGGCCGGCCCCACGGGCGCCCAGGTGGCCGCGCTGTTCGACGGCTTCGCCGATGCCGAGGTGCTGGTGCTGCAGGACATCGCCACGCTCGATTGGGCCCGGGTGCCGCAGGACGGCCGCAAGACCGTGATCGCCTCCACCCAGCGCGCCCGCTATGACGAGCTCGGGGGCCTGGCCCAGGGCTGGCGGCCCGATCTGCACCTGGTGCTGTGGAACCCCTTCCAGGCCCTGGACGTGCAGGCGCCCACCGTGATCACCTGGGGCTATGCCGATGGCGCGCTGGAAGGGCTGAAGCAATGGCTGGAAGGCCGGGCCCCGGCCACGGCGCAATCGCCCGTGACCCTGAACTGAACGCAGCACAGCAACGCCAGGAGACTTCATGTCCAGCCGCCCCACTCTTGCGCCGATGCGCTGGATTCCCAGCCTGTACTTTGTGCAGGGCATGCAGTTCTTCGTGGTGATGCTGATCGCCGGTCTGATGTTCAAGAACATGGGCGTGGCCAATGACCAGATCGCGCGCTGGACCGGCGTGCTGGGCCTGGCCTGGGCCTTCAAGCCGCTGTGGAGCCCCTTCCTGGAACTGGCGCGCAGCAAGAAGCTGATCGTGGTGGCGATGCAGTTCACCGGTGCGGTGGGCCTGGGCCTGATGGCGCTGGCGCTGCAACTGCCGATGTACTTCGCCGCCAGCATTGCGGTGCTGTTCCTGCTGGCCTATGCCTCGGCCACGCACGACATTGCCTGCGACGGCCTCTACATGGCGGCGCTGGACAGCAAGCAGCAGGCGGCCTATGCAGGCTGGCAGGGCGCGTTCTTCAACGCCTCCAAATTCCTCACCCTGGGTGGCCTGCTGGTGCTGGCCGGGCATCTGGAGAAGAGCCTGGGGGTGTTCAATGCCTGGTCCATCATCTTCGCCGCGCTGGCCCTGCTGCTGGCCTTGCTGGCGGCCTACAACGCCTACGCGCTGCCGGGCACCCTCAACACCGAGCATGCGGACCTGACGGTGAGCAGCGTGTTCGCCACGCTCAAGGAGGTGGTGGCCGACTTCCTCGGCAAGCCCGGCGTCTGGCTGGCGATCCTCTTCATCGTGCTGTTCCGCTTCGGCGAGGGGCAGGTACAGACCATCGGCCCGCTGTTCCTGATCGAGGCACGCGACAAGGGCGGTTTGGGGCTCAGCACCGAGCAGGTGGGCGGCATCTATGGCACGGCGGGCACTGCAGCTTTCCTGGTGGGCAGCATTCTGGGCGGTTATTTCACCTCCTGGCTGAGCCTGAAGCGCGCCATGCCCATGCTGATCCTGGCAATGGCGGTGCCCAACGCGGTGTTCTACTACCTCAGCGCCAGCCTGCCCACCGATCTGTTCCACATCGGTGCGGCCATCAGCGTGGAGATGTTCGGCTACGGCTTCGGCTTCGTCGGCATGATTCTCTACATCATGCAGGCGGTGGCGCCGGGCCGCTACCAGACCGCCCATTACGCGCTGGGCTCGGGCGTGATGCAGCTGGGCTTCATCTTCTCCAAGACCATCAGCGGCGACATCCAGCTGGCGATGGGCTACCAGAGCTTCTTCCTCTGGACCATCGCCTGCGGCTTGCCGGCGCTGCTGCTGATGTTTTTCGTAAAGATTCCGGCGACGGCGTCGCCGGCCACCAACAGCTGAGCCATGCGCAGACGGTTGCTGGCCATGGGCCTGGGTCTGGCGGCGCTCGCGGCCCATGCCGCCGAGCGCTTTTTCGACGACTTCAGCTACGCCGACCTGCAGCAGCTGCGTGCCGGCGGCTGGACCCCGCGCACCCAGGCCGGCCACCCGGGCGTGGAGGGCGCGAGCTGGAGCGAGCAACAGCTGCAGCTGCTGGCCGATCCGGCCCAGCGCGGCAACCGCCTGCTGCGCCTCAGCGCCAGCACCGATGGCAGCGGCGCGGGCACACGCCAGGCCCAGCTGTGCCACCAGCGCAAATACCTGGAGGGCACCTATGCCGCACGCGTGCGCTTCAGCGATGCGCCGACGCAGGGCATCGATGGCGACCCCGTCATCCAGACCTTTTACGCGGTCACGCCGCTGCGCTTCGACTACGACCCGGAGTTCAGCGAGCTGGACTGGGAGTACCTGCCCAATGGCGGCTGGGGCAGCGCGCAGACGCGGCTCTACGGCATCGCCTGGCAGACCGTGCAGCTCAATCCCTGGAAGAGCTACAACCAGGCGCATGAGGAGTTCGGCAGCCTGCAGGGTTGGCATCAGCTGATGATGCAGGTGGGCGATGGCCAGGTGCGGCTGTTCCTGGACGGGCGCCAGATCGCCCAGCATGGTGGGCGCAACGTTCCCGTGTCGCCGATGTCCATCAACTTCAATCTCTGGTTCTCGCCCGGCGGGCTCTTGCCCAGCAGCGCCGCGCCGCGCGTCTACGAACAGGACGTGGACTGGGTGTTCCATGCGCGCAAGGAGCTGCTGAGCCCGGCCCAGGTGGAGGCGGCGGTGGCGGCCTATCGCGCGGCCGGCCAGGCGCGGGTGGACGGCGTGCCGGCCGCGCAGCCGGCGCTGCCCAGCCCCTGCGATTTCTGATTCCGGGTCTGAGGAGGCCCGTCCCTCATGCATCAGCAAAAGCGTCTGGCGTCGGTGGATGCCCTGCGAGGCCTGACGGTGGCGGCGATGCTGCTCGTCAACAACCCGGGCGACTGGGGCCATGTGTTCTGGCCCCTGGAGCATGCCGAGTGGCATGGCTGCACGCCCACCGACCTGATCTTTCCCTTCTTCCTCTTCATCGTCGGCGTGTCGCTGTCGCTGGCGCTGGGGCCGCGCCTCGACGCGGGGGCGGCGCCGGGGCCGCTGCTGCGCGGCGCCCTGCAGCGTGCCGGCCGCATCATGGCGCTGGGCCTGCTCCTGCACCTGCTGGCCTGGTGGCTGATGCACAAGCCCGAGTTCCGCATCATGGGGGTCTTGCAACGCATTGCCCTGTGCTTCGGCTTTGCCGCGCTGCTGGCCTGCGGCTGGCGTTCCGCCAAGGCGCAGTGGGCCTTGCTGCTGGCGCTGCTGCTGGGCTATGGCGGCTTGCTGCTGGGCGCCGGCGATCTGAGCAAGGCCGGCAATATCGCGTCCCGGCTGGACACGCAGCTGCTGGGGCGCTTCGCCTATGAGTGGGATGCTGGCATGGGCCGCGCACATGACCCCGAAGGTCTGCTCAGCACGCTGGGCGCGCTGGCCACCACCTTGCTGGGCTTGCGCGCCGGCGCCTGGCTGCGCCGCGGTGCGCGGCGCGAGCTGTGCTGGCTGGCGGCCGGCAGCCTCCTGTTGGGGGCCCTGGCCACGGCATGGCTGCCCTGGAACAAGCAGCTCTGGACCCCCAGCTTCGTGCTGTGGACCGGCGGCTGGGCCACCGCGGCCCTGCTGCTGGCCCACCAGCTGGTGGACCGGCTGCAATGGCGTCCGCTGGGGCGCGCCTTCGGCGTGAATGCCATCGCCGCCTATGCGGGCGCCTGGATGTGCACGGTGCTGCTGGAGGGCCTGGGCTGGATGGCGCCCCTGTATGCCGCCGGCTTTGGCTGGCTGGCTCGGCTCGCCGGGCCGAGCATGGCGTCGCTGGCCTTCGCGCTGGTCTTCGTGGCCGTCTGGGCGCTGATCGTCCGTTGGCTCGATCGTCGCGGCTGGTACTTCAAGGTCTAGCCAGGCAAGCAGGCCGCGCTTGTACGATCTGCCGGCGCACTGAAAGAAATGAAGGATCTCCCGCATGAGCCAGCGCTTTGCCGTTCGCATGCCACCCGATGTCCGCTCGGTGCGGATCGGCGATCACGAGGTCGTCTTCATCGACGATTTTCTGGAGGACCCGGACGCGCTGCATGCGCAGGCGCTTGAGCAGCGCTTCCAGCCTTATCCGGGCGTGCGCGAGCACAAGGGCTACCCGGGCGTGCGCGCCGAGGCGCCCGGCGATTACACCCACCATCTGGTGGCGCTGGTGGAGCCGCTGATACGCATCAACTTCGGTGTGCCCGAGGCGCTGCCGCTGCGCAAGAGCATGTGCGCGTTCTCGCTCATCACCGCGGCGCCCGGGCAGCTGGGGCCGCTGCAGCGCACGCCGCATTTCGATGCCAGCACGCCTCATCACATGGCGGTGCTGCTCTATCTGTGCGGCGAGCAGCATGGCGGTACCGGCTTCTACCGGCACAAGGCCACCGGCATCCAGCGCGTGACGCCCGACAACCGCGATCGCTACCTCGATGCCTACCAGCAGGAGCTCGCACGGCGGCCGCCCAGGCCGCGCTACTTCGCTGACTCCGACGAGCATTTCGAGCTGCTGGGCATGATGCCGGCACGCCGCAACCGGCTCGTCGTCTATCCCGGCAGCCTGCTGCACAGCGCGTGCATCAATCCGGCCATCAGCCTCTCGGACGATCCGCGCAGCGGCCGCCTGACGGTCAATTCCTTTTTCGACTTTGGTTTGATACCAGCGCCGATGTGATGAAAAAAAAGCCCGGCAACTGCCGGGCTTTTGCGTTCGGTTGGGGACCGATCAGAACTTGGCGCTCAGGCCGAGGCGGTAGGTGGTCTCGCCCTGGAAGGACCAGGCCGGGAAGCCGGCGCGCAGCGGATCCTTGATGCTCGTGTTGGAGGCATCGGCAGCGCCGTACTGCACGTCGTCCTGCTTGAGCAGGTTGATGACTTCCAGCGACAGCTTCAGGTTCTTGTTGATGTTCCAGCCGAAGCTTGCATCCAGCGTGCCGTAGGCATCGTGCATGCGGTTGCCGTACCAGAAGGCGCCTTCGCGAATCATGTACTTCGAGCGCCAGTTGTAGGCCAGGCGGCCGGAGTAGGTTTCGTTCTCGTAGTAGCCGACCAGGTTGACGTTGTGCTTCGAGGCCTGGGTGAAGATGCCGAGGTTGTCGATGTAGCTGCTGGCCGGTGCGGTGCCTTCGGTGAAGGTGTAGTTCGCGATCACGCCATAGCCGTTGTTGAAGGCATGGTTGGCCTGCAGTTCCAGGCCGCGGATGCGACCGCCGCCGGCGTTCACGAAGCTCTGCACCGTCCAGTTGTCCAGCTTGGACACCGGATCCACCAGGCCCACCTTCTGGTTGTTCTTGACCTCCGCGGTGATGAAGTTGGAGATGTCCTTGCTGAAGAAGGTGGCCGACAGCAGGTTGCCCTTGCCGTAGTAGTACTCCACACCGATGTCGGCGTTGCTGGACTTCATCGGCTTGAGCGACACGCTGCCGTTGGTCCAGGTCTCGTTCCCGACGCGGTCATCGTTGTAGCCCGACACCGTCACGCCGAACATATTGGCGAAGTTCGGGCGCGTGATGGTTTGCGAGGCGGCGACGCGCAGCACCATGTTGCGGCTCAGGTCGAAGGCCAGGTTGGCGCTGGGCAGCACGTCGTTGTAGCTGGACTTCTTGGTGGCGGTGTTGCGGCCCCAGTTGAGGTTGCCCGAGTAATCGCCGGCGGCCAGCGGCGTGCCGTCGAAGGCATAGCCGGTGCTCTTCACATCGGTGGAGATGTAGCGCAGGCCGAAGTTGCCGCGCATGTTCTGCGCGTCGAACTCAAACATGCCGTAGGCCGACTTGTTCTTCTCGTTCAGCTCGCTGAAGCCGGAGCGGTCCTCGATCCAGGAGGCGATGTTCTTGTTGGTGTTGGCGATCATCGCGCCGATGTTGGGGCGCGGCACGTCCCAGCCACCCACGCCCACCGAGCCGCTGTAGAGGCTGGCGGTGTCGACCGGTGCAATCGTCGAGTTCCAGACCGGGCGGAAGGTGCGCTTCTCGAAGGTGTGGTCGGCCATGCGGATGCCGGTCTTGAACGAGGAGATCGCGCCCCAGGCCAGGTCGAAGGTGGCGTCCAGCTGGGCGAACTTCTCCTGATCCTTGTTCGGACCCTGCGACGAGGCCCAGGTCTCCGGCGAGCTCTGCTTGGGCAGGGCGCTCACGCCGAACGATTGATCCTTGCTGGGGCTCAGGACGATCTGCTTGCCGGTGGCATCGATGGTGCCCTGCCACTTGGCGGGCGTATCCCACCAGCCGTAGGCGTAGTTGGTGGTCAGCGAGGTGCCGCCCTTGGCCTTGGTGCTGCCGGCGACCAGGTCGAACTTGGCGCCATCGACGCGGTAGTGGCCGTCGAAGGTGACGCTGTCCGAGGTCATCGCTGCGGCTCGGGCCCAGTTCTGGAAGAACTGGTTCATCAGCGGCTTGGCGGCCGTGGTGGTGCTGTGCAGGCACACGCCGTTGGGGTTGAAGTCGGACTTCACGGCGGTATTGCGCTGGTCGCAGTTGGCGTCGTGGAAGATGTAGTCGCTGCTGTTCGAGTTGTCAGCGCCCAGCTTCAGGTGCAGGACATTGAGGCCCAGCTCCAGGCCGTCGATCGGCTTGGCTTGCAGGATGACATTGACGGCATCGCGCTTGCGATCCTGCACGAAGGCGGTCGGCGCGACGTCCGAGGACCAGCGGCTGTCAGCCTCGATGCCCTGGCGGATGTAGGCGCCTTCCGAATGGCCGCCGGCGATCAGCGCGCCGAAACGGCGGCTCTGGTCGCGCCAGCTGTAGAGGCCGGAGACTTCCTTCTCGTCATCGCTGATCGTGCCCTTGCCGTACTTCACGCTGGCGAAGGCGGTGCCGGCCGCCATGTCCAGCGGCTTGCGGGTCTTCACGATCACGGTGCCGCCGATGCCGCCTTCGGTCAGGTCGGCCTGGGAGGACTTGTAGACCTCCATGCCACCGATCAACTCGGGCGGCAGCAGGGAATAGTTGAACGAACGGTCGATGTCCATCTGGTCGTACCAGCCGGTGGACGCGACGGTCTGGCCGTTCAGCGTGGTGTAGGTCATCTGCGGGTCGGAGCCGCGGATCGACACCGAGGCGCCCTGGCCGAAGGCACGACCCACCGAGACGCCGGGGATGCGGCCCAGCGATTGGCCGACGTCGGAGTCGGGGAGCTTGCCCACATCTTCCGCGGACACGGCGTCGACGACCGCGCTGGCGTTCTTCTTGATGTTGACCGCGGTCTCCAGCGAGGCGCGAATGCCGGTGACAACCACCTGATCCAGCTGCGCCGCCTCAGCCTTCTTGTCGGCCTGTTGGGCTTGCGCGCCAAAGGCGGCACCAAGCAGGGTGATCGTCACCGCTGCCGCGATAGGGGTCTTTCTGACCTTCATGAACTGCTCCTCGATATGGCCGTTGGCTTCGTGCTCGGCCTGTTGAGACTCGGAGCCAAGGCGCATCACCGTGTGAGCGGCATGCGCCTGGCGCCTCGAAATGCAATGCAAATGCAACCAATGCCATGCCACTATAGCCATCAGTAGTGCCACTTTGCTACCACTTTTAGGGGCGTGTTTTCCCTGCTGTGGCGAGCCTGCAATAGCGATTAAGACGCAAATCTGGCCGTTATTGGGGCTACAGGTACGGCATGCCCCGTGATGGCGGTGGCCGGGCTTGGTAGTAAATTGGTATCTATCGACGTCTGCGAAAGCGGGAGATTGCTCCATCGGGCCGTGCGCATGCCATCCCGGCGCAGCGGGCGAGCCGCTTCTTGGGGTCCGCTGCGCTGGATGTCGAAAATTGTTTGCGGCCCAAAAATGCTGTGCTATAGTTGCGGGCTTGCCTCGGAGGGGTGGCCGAGTGGTTAAAGGCAGCAGACTGTAAATCTGCCCGCTAACGCGTACGCTGGTTCGAATCCAGCCTCCTCCACCAAGGCAAACAACAATTCAAGCGATTGAAGCTTGTTTGGCGCAAGGGTCGAAGGGCCTGGGCGATGAGCGAGTGATACTCCCGGGCGGGAGTAGTTCAATGGTAGAACCTTAGCCTTCCAAGCTAATGACACGGGTTCGATTCCCGTTTCCCGCTCCAGTCGGCTTGCTTGGAAGGTGAATGTGTCGGCACTGGTTTGTTGATCTGTGGTCAATAAACCTGTGTCGATGCCCATGTGGCTCAGTGGTAGAGCACTCCCTTGGTAAGGGAGAGGTCACGCGTTCGATCCGCGTCATGGGCACCACCTCTTTTCTTCTTCCCCTTCTCTGATCTGATCGCCAGGAGCGCAAGATGGCAAAAGGTAAATTCGAACGTACCAAGCCCCACGTGAACGTGGGCACGATTGGTCACGTTGACCACGGCAAGACCACGCTGACTGCTGCGATCGCCACCGTGCTGTCGAAGAAGTTTGGCGGCGAAGCCAAGGCTTACGATCAGATCGATGCGGCCCCTGAAGAAAAGGCCCGCGGCATCACCATCAACACCGCCCACGTCGAGTACGAAACGGCTAACCGCCACTACGCTCACGTGGACTGCCCTGGCCACGCTGACTATGTGAAGAACATGATCACCGGCGCGGCCCAGATGGATGGCGCGATCCTGGTGTGCTCGGCCGCTGACGGCCCGATGCCTCAGACCCGCGAGCACATCCTGCTGGCTCGCCAAGTGGGCGTGAAGTACATCATCGTGTTCCTGAACAAGTGCGACAT
>NZ_JBYTBE010000025.1:0-83482 GCF_058788955.1 Roseateles sp. FW301-B2 | reverse complement strand
CCGCCGCCGCGGTGAGCGCCGCGAGCGCGGGTGCGCCCCGCAGCGCCAGTGCGCCGATGCCGGCGCCGGCAATGGTGACGGTGTCGGCCCGCCTCAGCGCCGCCATCAACCATGCGCAGGACGCGCTGCAACGCCGCCCCATGCCGGCCGAGAGCGCCAAGGCCACCGCACCGCAGGTGCTGGACGACCTGAAGGCGCGCAACCAGGCCTTCAAGCAGGTGCTCAAACAGGCGGCCGACACGCCGGCCGAGCGCGCCACCATCGAGGTGGTGGCCCTGCTGTTCCAGAGCATCCTCACCGAGGAGCGTATTCCGGCCTCGGTGCGCGTCTGGTTTGCGCGCCTGCAGATGCCGGTGCTGCGCGTGGCCGTTTCCGAACCCGATTTCTTCGCCACCACCGACCATCCGGCGCGCCGCCTGATCGACCGCATGGGCGCCTGCGTGATGGGCTTCAATGCCGCGCAGGGCGATGTGGGCGATGCGCTGGAGCGCGAGATCAAGCGCGTGGTGCAGGTGGTCGAGGCCTACCCCGACACCGGCCGGCGCGTGTTCCAGACCGTGCTGACCGAGTTCGAGAAATTCCTCGCGCATTACTTCGAGCAGGAGAACCAGGCCTCGGTGAAGGGTGTCTCGCTGGCGCAGCAGGTCGAGCAACGCGAGACCATGGCGATCCAGTACACCATCGAGCTGCGCAAGATGCTCAACGAGGTGCCGGTGCAGGATGGCGTGCGCGAATTCCTGTTCCAGGTCTGGGCCGATGTGCTGGCCGTCAGCGGGGTGCGCAACGGGCCGCAGTCCGAGAACACCAAGCTGATGAAGCGCGCGGCCGCGGACCTGATCTGGTCGGCCAGCGCCAAGGTGTCGCGCGAGGAGCGGGCCGAGGTGATACGCCGCCTGCCGCCCCTGCTCAAGACCCTGCGCGATGGCATGAGCCATGCGGGCCTCGGCAGCGACAAGCAGGATCAGCACATCCGCGCCCTCAACAATGCCCTGGCCGCCGCCTTCACCGCCAAGACCGCGGCGATACCGCGCGAGCGTCTGGACGATCTGATGGGTCAGCTGGAGGCACTGGAGGCCATGCTGCCCGAGGGCGAGGGCGAGCTCAACGAGTCGCTGGTGCGCGATCTCTCCAGCCATGAGACCGAAGACCTGGAAGTGGTGGCCGAGGGCGGTTCCATGCCCACGCCGGCGATGCTGGCCTGGGCCCATGAGTTGCAGGTGGGCGGCTGGTACATGCTGGACTACCGAGGCCGCAACGATGCGGTGCAGCTGGCCTGGCGCGGCGTGCGCCACGGCCTCACGCTGTTCGTCTCACCCAAGGGGCGCGGTGTGCTGTTCCAGCTGAATCGCCTGGCGGCCTTCCTGCAGGCCGGTCTGCTGCTGCCGGCCCAGGACGAGGCCCTGACGGTGCGCGCCACGCGCAATGCGCTCGCCAAGCTGGACGTGGATCCGAGCCGCCTGGTGAATTGATCGCCCGGCGGGCTAGTGAATGAGGCGGTCTTCGGGGGCGACGAAGAGTTCGTCCAGGATCAGCGCATCGGGCTCCTCGCCCAGGCTCCAGAACACCATCAGCACGATGATCTTCAGGTCCTCCAGGTCCATCGGCGCACCGGGGATGGCCATCGCGCGGTCGATCACCATCTCGCGCATCGGCGGCGGCAGCACACCGGCCGAAGCCAGGAAGCTGATGAAGCCCACCGAGGCCTCGCCCAGATGGTCCAGCTCGTCGACCGAGTAGACACGCATGCTCGTGACGCCCTGTTCGCCCTGGTAGGACTCGGCCGCATGGGCCAGCCCATCCAGCCAGGACAGCGCCTCCTGGATCTCGTCGGTCTCGAAGCCTACGGCCGACAACTTGCGCGTCAGCTGGGCGTGGTCCGGGCAAGCGTCCGGGCGCCAATAGGTTTCGTAGAGGTAGACGAGGACGTCAAACATGGGCGCACTATAACCCAGGGCTCCCAAGCCCCCGGCGCGCAAAGGGGGCTGAAAACGGGCTTGAATTGGGCGTTCCGGCGCGCCATCCGGTCAGATTTCAGGCCCGCTTTCAGGCCTGCGCGCGGCGCTGGAACAAGGCGCCCGGCAGGCGTGCCACCGCGCCGGCGAGCTCGAGGTCCAGCAGCAGGGCGCTCAACTGGGCGGCGCTCCAGCCGCCGCGCGCCATCAGCGCATCCAGCGACACCGGGTCATAGCCCATCGCCTCCAGCACCAGGCCGGGCTCGTCCAAGGCGGCGCGCGGCGCCGGCAGGGGTGCCGCCGCCGCGCGGTGGCGGGTGCTGGGCTCCAACGCGTCCAGCACCTCCTGCGCGTTCTCCACCAGCGCTGCGCCCTGGCGCAACAGCGCATGGCAGCCCTGGCTGAGCGGCGAGTGGATCGAGCCGGGGATGGCAAAGACCTCGCGGCCGGCCTCGCTGGCCAGGCGTGCCGTGATCAGCGAGCCCGATTGCAGCGCGGCCTCCACCACCAGGCAGCCGCGCGCGAGCCCGGCAATGATGCGGTTGCGGCGTGGGAAGTTGGCGGCCAGGGCCGGCATGCCCAGGGCGTATTCGCTCACCAGCAGGCCCTGCTCGCTGAGCCGTTCGGCCAGGGCCTCGTGCCGGCGCGGGTAGATCTCGTGCAGTCCGGTGCCCAGCACCGCGATGCTGCTGCCCGGCCCCTTCAGCCCGCCCTCATGGGCGGCGCCGTCGATGCCCAGGGCGAGGCCCGAGACGATGCAGTAACCCGCCTCGCTCAGCGCAGCGGCGAAATGCAGGGCGTTGTCGCGGCCCTGGTGCGAGGGGTGGCGGCTGCCGACCACGGCCACCGCGTCGCTGCCCAGCAGCGCGCGCCGACCCTGCAGATAGAGCAGCAACGGCGGATCGGGGCTGTTCAGCAGGGGCAGGGGATAGTCGGCGTCGCCCAGGCAGAGCAGGCTGCGGCGCCCGTCGGCGGCCAGCCAGGCCAGCGTCCGCGCCAGCAACTCAGGCAGCTGCGGCGGCGGCTGTTGCAGCGTCCGCACCAGCTCGGGACGGATTAATGCGCCCCAGGCCGGCGGCCCGGCCGCCAGCACCGCCTGGGGGCTGCCCAGGCCGGCGAGCAGGCGACGCACGCCTGCCAGGCCCAGGCCGGGGGTTTCCAGCAACTGCAGCCAGGCGCTCAGCTCATCGCGGTCCATGGTGGCGACGCGATGTGCGCGCAAGCGCTCAGGGCTGGGTGAAGCGGTCGCCGGGCGCGACCGGGTCCTTGACCGAGACGATCAGCGCATAGGACACGCGCTGGTAGACCTGGAACACGAACAGCAGGCCATGGCGCTCGTCGGGCAGGCGGATTTCCTGCGGCTTGTCGCCGGTCTTGTCGCGTGCGATGCGGCCGGCCTGCCAGAGCGCCAGCACATGGCCACGCTCCATGCCGTCCTGCTTGCCGCGGTTGATGGCGACGATCTGGTTCTGGCCGGCGGTGAGCGCCTCCCCGTAGATGGAGATGACCTGGCCCGATACCGGCTGGGTCGGCGAGTGCGGCACATAACGCTCGAAATTGCGTGGCGGCACCAGCGAGAGGCGGTCGCCCTCGCCCATTTCCTGGCGCGCGGTGCGGATGCTCAGGGTCGCCGGCACGATCTCCGCCTTGCCGTTGGCGTCCGGGCCCTCGCGGCCGGGGCGCAGCATGTCGGCCGTGCCCAGATAGGGGGCTTCGTAGCCGAGGATTTCCTTGCTGACCGGATCGCGCAGCGGCGTGGTGTTGCGGAACACGCGGTATTCGCCGCCCTGGATCAGTTCGCCGCGGGCATAGGCCAGGTCGCCGCGCGTCAGCAGCACACGGCCTTCGGGCGTGGCGACGATGCGCGGCGCCAGCGCCAGCTCATCGGTATCGAACACCACTGCATCGGTCAGGAAGGGCTCGATCAGATGCTGGGGGATCGCGGTGATGGGGTTGTCTTCCAGGCGGCTGCTGCGCACCCGTGGCGACAGCTTGGTGGTGCCGGCCGCCTGCGCCGATGCGTCGTTCATCGAGCGCGCCAGCTCCAGCCGGGCGCGGCCGTTGCTCTTCACCAGCAGCAAGACCTGACCCGGGTAGATCAGGTGCGGGTTGGAGACCTGGTCGCGGTTCATGCCCCAGAGCTCGGGCCAGCGCCAGGGGCTGCTGAGGAAGAGCTTGGAGATGTCCCACAGCGTGTCGCCGGGCTTGACGGTGTGCGAGTCCGGCGCGCCGGGCGCCAGCTCGGAAATCGGCACACCGGCATCGGCCACGCGTTGCGCGGTCTCGCGTTGCTCGGGGGTGATGGGATAGTTGGTCGCGTGGCCAGGGCCGCTGGCGATGCAGATGCTCAGGCCAAGGAGGCCGGCAGTGAGTCTTGCGTGGGAGCTCAAGGGCTGCCTTTCTATCGTCATTGCAGGGCGTTTTTTGCTGGTGCAGGCGGCGCACGCGCGGATCGGCGAAAATGCCGCCTCAGCTCGCGGCGATTCTGCCCCCATTCCGGGGTGGTCGCAATGAAAGCGGTGGGCGCCCCGGCGCTCTTGCAAGCACTTACAAACAGACGTTGTGCGGCGTCCACAAGGCGCGCATGGAAGCCCCGATGGCCAAACTGAACATCCTCCGTTATCCCGACCCCCGCCTGCACACCGTGGCCAAGCCCGTGGCCGAGGTGGACGAGCGCATCCGTCAGCTCGTCGACGACATGCTGGAAACCATGTATGCGGCCGAGGGCGTGGGCCTGGCCGCCACCCAGGTGGACGTGCATGAGCGCGTGGTCGTGATCGACACCTCGGAGGACCGCAACAAGCCGCGCGTGCTGATCAACCCCGAGCTGATCGCCACCAGTGCCGAGTTCACCGAGGGCGAAGAGGGCTGCCTGTCGGTGCCCGCCATCTATGACAAGGTGCCGCGCCACAGCCGCGTCACGGTGCGTGCCCTGGGCCGCGACGGCCAGCCGCACGAGTTCGACGCCGAGGGCTTGCTGGCGGTGTGCGTGCAGCATGAGATGGACCACCTGATGGGCAAGGTGTTCGTCGAATACCTGAGCCCGCTCAAGCGCGAGCGCATCAAGACCAAGATGATCAAGAAGACCCGCGAAGAGCAGGGCCGCGGCCGCTGATGGGCATGCGCGTCGTCTTCGCCGGGACCCCGGAATTCGCCGCCCGCGCGCTGGCGGCGCTGCTGGCGGCCGGTTTTGAGCTGCCACTGGTGCTGACCCAGCCGGACCGCCCGGCCGGCCGCGGCATGAAACTGCAGGCCTCGCCGGTGAAGCAGCTGGCGCTGCAGCATGGGATCAAGGTGGCGCAGCCGATCAGCCTGAGGCTGGACGGCAAATACCCCGATGAGGCCGCGGCCGCACGCCAGGCCTTGCTGGACGCGCGCCCGGATGTGATGGTGGTGGCGGCCTATGGGCTGATCCTGCCGCAATGGGTGCTGGACCTGCCGCGCCTGGGCTGCCTGAACATCCATGGCTCGCTGCTGCCACGCTGGCGGGGTGCCGCGCCCATCCACCGCGCCATCGAGGCCGGTGATGCCGAGACCGGCATCACCATCATGCAGATGGATGCGGGCCTGGATACCGGCGCCATGCTCATGACCGAGCGTCTGCCCATCGGCGCCACCGACACCACCGCCAGCCTGCACGACAAGCTGGCGGCGCTGGGCGCGCGCCTCATCGTCGAGGCCTTGGAGCTGGCGGCCTGCGGGGGCTTCCATCCGCAGCCCCAGCCGGAGGCAGGGGTGACGTACGCCCACAAGATCGAGAAGAGCGAAAGCCAGATCGACTGGCGCCAGCCCGCCGCCCGGATCGAGCGCCGCCTGCGCGCCTTCGACCCATTCCCGGGCGGGCTGGCCCAGCTGGGCGACGAGGCGCTGAAGATCTGGCGCGCCAAGGTCTGCGAGGGCCGCGGCGAGCCCGGCGAGGTGCTGGCCGCCGACGCCACCGGCCTGGTGGTGGCCTGTGGCGAGCAGGCGTTGCGCCTCACCGAGTTGCAACGCGCCGGCGGCAAGCGCCTGCCGGCAGCGGCTTTTCTGCAGGCGCGCCCGGTCCTCAAGGGCGAGCGCTTGAAATCCGCCGCCTGAGCATCATCTAAGCGGCTCCAGCCACTCCGACGGAGAGACCCCGATGTTCAACATCATGAAGACCGCCATCCTGATGGCCGCCATCACCGCCCTGTTCATGGCGATCGGTGCGCTGCTGGGCGGGCGTAGCGGCATGATGCTGGCCCTGGTGGTGGCGCTGGGGATGAACTTCTTCAGCTACTGGTTCTCCGACCAGATGGTGCTGAAGATGTACAACGCGCAAGAGGTGGACGAAACCTCGGCACCGCAGTTCTACGCGATGGTGCGCGAGCTGGCCGCCAAGGCCGAACTGCCGATGCCGCGCGTCTATGTGATCAACGAAGAGGCCCCGAACGCCTTTGCCACCGGGCGCAATCCCGAGCATGCGGCCGTGGCCGCCACCACCGGCATCATGCGCGTGCTCTCTGAGCGCGAGCTACGCGGCGTGATGGCGCACGAGCTGGCGCATGTGAAGCACCGCGACATCCTGATCTCCACCGTCAGCGCCACCATGGCCGGCGCGATCTCGATGCTGGCCAATTTCGCGATGTTCTTCAGCGGGCGCGATTCCGAGGGGCGGCAGACCAACCCCATCGTCGCCATGCTGGTGATGATTCTGGCGCCCATCGCCGCCAGCCTGATCCAGATGGCGATCAGCCGCGCGCGCGAGTTCGAGGCCGACCGCGGTGGCGCCGAGATCTCGGGCGACCCGCGGGCGCTGGCCTCGGCGCTCGACAAGATCCACCGCTATGCCCAGGGCATTCCGCTGGGCCCGGCCGAGGCGCACCCGGAAACGGCCCAGATGATGATCATGAACCCGCTCTCGGCCGACGGCATCAAGGGCTTGTTCAGCACCCATCCGGCCACCGAGGAGCGCGTGGCGCGCCTGCTGGCGATGGCGCCCCGCTGAATCCACATTTAAGACCGGCGCCGCAATGGCCGATAGCTCCGGGATGAAGCGACTTCTTCTCCTGCTGCTGCCCCTGCTCGCCAGCCTGGCGGCCTGCGACCAACTGGGCATCGAAGATCCGGCCAAGCTGGCCACCGCCAAGGAGGCCGAGGGCAAGGCCGTGGGCAGCGCCTGCCGCCACGCCCTGCGCGCCATCGAGGACTGCTACACCCTCAACCCCAAGGCCCAGAAGGCGGCGGTGTTCGCCGGCTGGAAGGAGATGGACGAGTACATGCGCGAGAACAAGCTCGAGGGCGTGGCGCCGGTGGTGCCACGGCCGGGCAGCGTCAAGCCGGGCGAGGGCGAGCCTGAGAAGGCCGAGAAGGCCGATGACAAGGCCAGCGCCGCCAAGGAGGGCAAGGGCGCCAAGGATGCCAAGGACGGCAAGGCGAAAGCCGCGCACTGACGCAGGAGCGCAGGCCCGGGCCGCTGCAGTTTTGCAGCGGCTTTTTGCATTTGGCGCCCGCCACCTGGCAGTTGGTCGATTCATGCTGGCCCGCCCCGGCCCCGGGGTCGCATGATGCGCAGCACCAGATCCCAACGGAGCCACTCATGAACACCACCCGTCGTTTTGCCGCCCTGACCCTGATCACCGCCGCCGGCCTGGCCGCCATGGGCTCGGCCCAGGCCTGGAGCTGGAGCATCGGCTCCGAGCGCGTGAACGGCTCGGGCGAAATGAGCACCGAGACGCGCGACGTCGGCAGCTTCGATGCCATCTCGGTCACCGGCGGCTTCAAGGTGCAGGTGCGCCAGAGCAGCAGTCACAAGGTCGAGGTCAAGACCGACAAGAACCTCCTGCCCTATCTTGAAACCAAGGTGGTGGACGGCAGCAAGGGCCGCACGCTCGAGATCGGACCCAAGCGCGGCTATTCGCTGAATGCCAGCAACACGCCCATGATCAGCATCGACATGGCGCAGCTGCGCGCCGTCGCCATCGCGGGCTCCGGCGATGTGCGCGTGGAGGCGATGAAGACCGGCGAGCTGGACGCCTCGATCGCCGGCTCCGGCGACATCCGCTTCGACGAGCTCAATGCCGAACGCCTGGCGCTGAAGATTGCCGGCAGCGGCGATATCGTGGCCAGCGGCCGCGCCGCCAACCTGAATGTCTCGGTCTCGGGCAGCGGTGACGTGAAGGCGCGCGCGCTGGTGGCCGAGGACGCCAAGGTGCGCATTGCCGGCAGCGGCGACGTGATCGTGCAGGCCAACAAGAAGCTGGACATCTCGATCGCCGGTTCGGGCGGTGTCAGCTATCTGGGCAACCCCGAGATCAGCATGCACACGGCCGGCAGCGGCACGGTGCGCAAGCTCAACAACTGAGCGCAGGCCGCACGCCGCAAGCCCTGGCGGCGGCACCGGCCCGGAGCCCATACGACAATCGCCGTATGGGCTTTTCTCCTTGGGCGCAATGGCGTCATCCTGAATTCCGGCGCGGCGCGCGCGAGATGCTGGGCATCACCCTGGGCATCTCGGCCTGGGGGCTGGTGACCGGCGTGGCGATGGTGAAGAGCGGGCTGTCGCTGTGGCTGGCCCTGCTGATGAGCCTGATCGTGTTCGCCGGCAGTTCGCAGCTGGCGGCCCTGCCGCTGATCGCCGGCGGCGCACCGCTGTGGGTGCTGTGGGCCACGGCCTTCTGCGTCAACCTGCGCTTCGTGATCTTCAGTGCCCAATGGCGCCTCTACTTCGGGCATTTGCCGCGTTGGCAACGCCTGACCCTGAGCTATTTCGCGGCCGACCTCAATTACGTCGCCTTCATGCGGCGCTTTCCTGACCCTCTGGCCGAGCCCGAGGCGCAGCAGCCCTATTACTGGGGAGGCGTGGCGTTGAACTGGTGTGCCTGGCAGTTGCCCTCGATCGCCGGCATCCTGCTCGCCGACCGCGTGCCCACCGAATGGGGCCTGGGCTTTGCCGGCGTGCTGGCGCTGCTGGGCCTGACCTACTCGCTGCTGTCCTCGGGCAAGTCCTGGATCTCGGCGGGCGTGGCGGGCTGCGCGGCGGTGGCCGCCTACGCGCTGCCGCTGCGGCTCAACATCGTCGTGGCGATCGCCGCGGCCGTGGCCATCGGCCTGCTGCTCGACCATTGGAAGCCCGACGCCGCCAAGCCGGAGCTGCGCGCATGAGCAATTGGGAGGCGACGCTGGGCATCCTCGGTCTGGCCCTGATCACGCTGCTGACACGGGGCTTCTTCCTGCTGCCCAGGCGCGAGCTGCCCATGCCCGACTGGGCCAAGCAGGGCTTGCGCTACGCGCCGCTGGCGGCGCTGGCGGCCGTCATCGTGCCCGAGATCGTGCTGACCAAGGGCCAGCTGGTGTCGACCTGGCAGGATCCGCGCCTGTTCGCCGTGGCCGTGGGCACGGCCTATTTCTTCTGGAAGCGGGGCATTCTCGGCACCATCGTCAGCGGCACGGCGGTGATGCTGGCCTTGCGCCTGGGCCTGGGTTGGTAAGCTAGCGGTTTGCGGCGCCGCTGGCGCGCCGCCCTGATTACCAACCAAGCAAGCCCATCATGAACGTCCTGCGTTTCTCCGATCTGGTTGCTGCCGGCCAAGTGGCCGGGCAGCGCGTCTTCATCCGTGCCGACCTGAATGTGCCGCAGGACGATGCCGGCAACATCACCGAAGACACGCGCATCCGCGCCTCCATCCCCTGCATCGAGCAGGCCCTCAAGGCCGGCGCCGCGGTGATGGTGACCTCGCACCTGGGCCGCCCCACCGAGGGCGAGTTCAAACCCGAGGATTCGCTCGCCCCGATCGCCAAGCGCATGGGCGAGCTGATGGGGCGCGAGGTGCCGGTGCTGGCCAACTGGGTGGACGGCGTGAGCGTGGCGCCCGGCCAGCTGGTGCTGCTGGAGAACTGCCGCGTCAACAAGGGCGAGAAGAAGAACAGCGAAGAGCTGGCCAGGAAGCTGGCGGCGCTGTGCGACATCTATGTGAACGATGCCTTCGGCACCGCGCACCGCGCCGAGGGCACGACCTATGGCATCGCCCAGTTTGCCAAGATCGCCTGCGCCGGCCCGCTGCTGGCGGCCGAGATCGATGCCATCGGCAAGGCGCTGGCCGCGCCCAAGCGGCCCCTGGTGGCGATCGTGGCCGGCTCCAAGGTCTCGACCAAGCTGACCATCCTGAAGGCCCTGTCGGAGAAGGTCGACGGCCTGATCGTGGGCGGCGGCATTGCCAATACCTTTTTGCTCGCCGCCGGCCTGCCGATCGGCAAGTCGCTGGCCGAACCCGACCTGGTGGGCGAGGCCAAGGCGGTGATCGAGGGCATGAAGGCGCGTGGCGCGGCCGTGCCCATCCCGGTGGACGTGGTGGTGGCCAAGCGCTTTGCTGCCGACGCCGAGGCCATCGTGAAGCCGGTGGCCGAGGTGGCCGAGGATGACCTGATCCTGGACATCGGCCCGCAGACGGCCGCGCATTTGGCCGAGCAGCTCAAGGCGGCCGGCACCATCGTCTGGAACGGCCCGGTGGGCGTGTTCGAGTTCGACGCCTTTGCCCATGGCACCGAGACCATCGCACGCGCCATTGCGGCGTCCAGCGCCTTCTCGATCGCCGGCGGTGGTGACACCCTGGCGGCGATTGCCAAGTACGGCATCGAAAAGGAGGTGGGCTACATCTCCACCGGCGGTGGCGCCTTCCTGGAGGTGCTGGAAGGCAAGACTCTGCCGGCCTTCGAAATCCTGGCGAAACGCGCCGGATCCTAAGGGTTATCCCAGGGTGGGTGTTGCTCTGCAGCCCCACCCCATCAGCACTTGCGCTAGATCAAGTGCGTACTTGCCGTCACCCCGTTAGGCTAGACCTGTCGATAGGAGTGCGCGTGGCCCGAGCCGCGCGGTGCTCCATCCGGCGCTTGTCCAAAGCACTGAAAGGTTGAAGATGAGATCCAAGAGCCTCTCACCGCGCTGGGCCCTGTGTGCCCTGGTCGCAGC
The DNA here is from genome assembly GCF_058788955.1 of Roseateles sp. FW301-B2. Classification (NCBI taxonomy): domain Bacteria; kingdom Pseudomonadati; phylum Pseudomonadota; class Betaproteobacteria; order Burkholderiales; family Sphaerotilaceae; genus Roseateles; species Roseateles sp. FW301-B2. Next base: position 72,604 of record NZ_JBYTBE010000025.1, on the reverse strand, counting down.
CGCCTTCGCCGTCCCGCATGGGGCGCAGGCCGCCGATGCCGATGCCGCCAAGGCGCTGGCCAAGAAGAACGACTGCTTCAAGTGCCACGCGGTCGACAAGGACAAGAAGGGCCCGTCCTTCCAGAAGATTGCCGCCAAGTACAAGGGCAAGGCCGACGGCGAGGAAAAGGCCATCAAGAACATGACCACCGGCCCCAAGGTCAAGCTCGACGACGGCACCGAGGAAGAGCACAAGATCATCAATACGAAGGACGCCGACGCGATCAAGAACCTCGCGCAGTGGATTCTGTCCAACTAGCGGCATAGCATCCGCTGGGCCCGCTCAGGCGGGCCCCTCCAGGCCTGCCAAGGGCCTCGGCACAACTCCAAAGAAGAAGAACTATGCGCGGCACTCCTTTTGGGCGATGGGCCCGTCGACTGGGTCTCGGTTTGGGTCTGGCCTTGTTGGGCCTGGGTGCGGTGGCCGACAACGAGGGCTGCCTGAGCTGTCATGCCACGGGCACGCACAAGCTTGAAGTGCCGGACGCGCAGGGCAAGCCGCGCACTTTGGCGACCATGTCGGCGAAGGCCTATGGCAAGAGCGTGCACGCCAAGCTGGAATGCGTGGCCTGCCACATCGCCATCAAGGACCAACCCGCGCCGGGCAATGGCCACCAGAAGGATGGCGCGGCCCTGCCCAAGTCGGCCAGCTGCGCCGATTGCCACCAGCAGCTGTGGGACCAGGCCAAGCAGGACGGCAGCGCCGCCGCCAAGCCGCGCCTGGGCCTGGTGGCCGAGAACGTGGCCGCCTACAAGCAGTCCTTCCATGCCCGCGTGAGCAAGAAGGACGCGAGCAAGGTCAACGCCAGCTGCGACAACTGCCACGACACGCACAGCTTCGCCATTCCCACCAAGGGCAGCACCGAGCACGCGCGTTGGCGCAGCAACAGCGCCGCCATGTGCGGCGAGAAGTGCCATAGCGACGAACTCGACGAGTACGCGGAGTCGGTGCACGGCAAGGCGGCGCTCGAGAAGCATGACAGCAAGGCCGCGGTGTGCTCCGACTGCCATACCTCGCACGCCATCGGCAACACCTCGGCCAGCGCGGTGAAGCTGGCCATCACCGCCAGTTGCGGCAGCTGCCACGCCGAAAACTACCAGTCCTACAAGGCCACCTACCACGGCCAGATCAGCACCCTGGGCTATGCCTACACCGCCAAGTGCTTTGACTGCCACGGCAGCCACGGCATCCTGGAGGCCAAGGACCCCGATTCCAAGGTCCATCCGGACAACCGCATGGACACCTGCCGGACCTGCCACAACGGCAAGAAGGAGCTGGCCGAGGCGCCCAAGGGCTTCGCCAGCTTCCAGCCGCACGGCCATCCGCACGACTTCGAGCGCTATCCGCAGATGTGGATCGGCTACCAGATCATGGTGCAGCTGCTGGTCGGCACTTTCGGCTTCTTCTGGCTGCACACCTTGCTGTGGTTCTACCGCGAGTACAAGGACAGGCAGCAGGCCAAGCTGCGCCCTCATGTCAAGCTGGATGCGCTGCCGCCCGAGTTGCAGGGCAAGCATTTCAAGCGCTTCGGTGCGATCTGGCGCCTGGCCCACATCAGCTTTGCGCTCAGCCTGATGATCCTCACGCTCACCGGCATGCCGCTGTTCTATCCGGATGCCGCCTGGGCGCCCTGGGTGATGCAGGCGCTGGGCGGGCCCAAGGTCGCGGGCCTGATCCACCGCGTCAATGCGGTGATCTTTGCCGGCGTGTTCTTCTGGCACCTGTTCTATATCGCGCTGCGCATCTGGAAGAAGCGCAAGACCTTCCGCATCTTCGGCCCGGATTCGCTGGTGCCCAATCTGCAGGACGGCAAGGACATGCTCGCCATGTTCAAGTGGTTCTTCGGCAAGGGCCCGCGCCCGGTGTTCGAGCATTGGACCTACTGGGAGAAGTTCGACTACTGGGCGCCGTTCTGGGGCGTCACCATCATCGGCGTGAGCGGCTTGATGATGTGGCTGCCCAATATCACCGGCGCCTGGCTGCCCGGCTGGGTCTTCAATGTGGCGGCCATCTTCCATGGCGAGGAAGCCTTCCTGGCGGTGGTGTTCCTGTTCACCGTGCACTTCTTCAACAACCACTTCAGGCCCGACAAGTTCCCGCTCGAGGTGGTGATGTTCACCGGCACGATGAGCCTGGAGCATTACCGGCGCGAGCATGCGGTGGAGTACGAGCGCCTGCTGAAGTCCGGCGAACTCCAGAAGTACGTGGTCGACGCACCGGCGGCGCCCATGACGCTGGCCTCCAAGGTGTTGGGTTTCACCCTCATTGCGGTGGGTCTGACCCTGCTGGCCGGGGTGGCGATCGGCTTCTTTTCCGGCACTTGATGCGGACTTGATCGAGAACAACTGACCCGCACAAACATGTCGATACAAGCGTGATGTGAATTTCGAATCGCCGTCGGGCCGAACCGATGGCAACAGTTCCTGGAACAAGGAGAAAGCTATGAAGCAGCAGCTGACTCGATGGGGCATGGCCGTGATGACGGCGATCGCCCTTGCAGCGTGCGGCGGCGGCGGGTCCGATCCGGCTCCTGCACCGACACCCACGCCCACCCCCACGCCGGCTCCGACGGTCAAGGAACTGCTCAGCAAAGCGGCCGCGGTGGCCAGCAATGACACCGCCACCAACACCTCGGCGCCCTTCCTGACGGTGCAGGATGCCGGCGTGGCCGCCGTCACCATCGCCAGCCCGCCCAAGGTGAACTTCGCCATCTACTCGGATGGCCAGCTCAAGACCGGCCTGGCCATCACCAACGTCAGCTTCGCGATCGCCAAGCTGGTGCCGGGCAGCAATGGCGAGCCCGACCAATGGGTGAACTACATCTACCGCAAGGAAACCGCGGCGGCGAATGTGGGCCCCAACAACAAGCCGGTGCTGGCCACGGCCATGCAGGCCACCACCGACGGCAAGCAGACCGATGCGGCGCTGCTCGCCGCGCAGCTGGTGGCCAGCCCGGACGGCTACTACACCTACACCTTCAAGACCGACATCAAGGACCCCGCCCAGACCAATGGCGTGGTCTTCGATGCCACCAAGACGCACCGCGTCGCGATCCAGCTGAGCTACCAGAATGCGGCCGGTGAGACGGTGCGGGTGAATCCCTACTTCGACTTCACCATCGATGCGAACGGCAAGTCGGTGCCCGTGACCGACCCGAGCAAGACGCGCAAGATGACCGATGTGGCCAGCTGCAACGGCTGCCACGAGAAGCTCGCCCTGCACGGCGGGGGTCGCGTCGACACGCAGTACTGCGTGATGTGCCACAACCCCGGTACGGTGGATGCCAACAGCGGCAACAACCTCAACCTGGCGACGATGGCGCACAAGATCCACGCCGGCAAGCTGCTCAAGGCCAAGCTGGACGCCGGCAAGGGCGGCGAGGACTACACCATCTGGGGCTACCAGAACACCAAGGTGGGCTTCGCCGAGGTCGGCTTCCCGCAGGATCTGCGCAATTGCACGGTCTGCCACTCGGGTGCCAACGCGTCCACCCCGCAGGGTGACAACTGGAAGGACAAGCCCAGCAAGGAAGCCTGCCTGACCTGCCACGCCAATGGCACGGGCTCGGACTGGGAGACCAGCCACAAGGTCTACGCCGGCACGCTGGTGAAGGCCGGTGCGGCCGCCAAGGATCTGAGTAATGCGCAATGCGTCGAGTGCCACAAGGCCGGCACCAATATCGGCTCGGACCGCGTGCACTGGAACCAGAACGAGGAGAACGGTGCCAAGTACAAGATGAACATCGAGAGCACCAGCTACGACGCTGCCACGCGCAAGGTGACCGTCAAGTACTTCCTCTCCGATCCCACCAACAACAACGCCGCCTACAACCTGGTGACCTCGGAGTGCACCGGCACGGGCGCGAGCCTGGCCTGCGCCAACACCACCAAGTTCGGCAATCTGCGCTTCTATCTGGGTTACCAGAACCAGATCGGCCAGCCCGCGGGCGTGACCGAGTTCAGCGCCAACAACACCGGTGGCAGCGCCGCCAACGTCTATGCCTACAAGGGCACGAACGATGGCAGCAACCACTACACGGTGGACATCGTGGTGCCGCCCGACACGGCCACCTCGGTCGCCTTCGGTACCGCCCGCGTGGTGAGCATCGGCCAGATCAAGGAGCCCAAGCTGCAGGTCAAGTGGGCCACCGACCCGCGCCCTGAAGTGACGCCCAAGGTGCTCGTCAACACCGTGGTGAAGAACACCTTCAAGGAGCTTGCGCTGAGCGGCACGCTGCAACCGCGCCGCGTCATCGTGGCGAGCGAGAAGTGCAATGTCTGCCACGGCGCCCTGGGCACGACCTCGGGTTCCAACACCCTGGCCGAGGCCTTCCACGGCGGTGCACGTGACACGGTGGAAGCCTGCGTGGTCTGCCACGATGCCAACAAGGTGTCGTCGACGGTGATGACCAATGGTCTGGTGCTGAACGAGTCCTACCAGTTCAAGCGCATGATCCACGGCATCCACGGCAACTCGAAGCGGACCTATCCGTTCACGCACGGCAATACCGTGGTGGGCGTGTTCAACAAGGACGGCAGTTCGGCCACCGGCGGTGCACCGCTGGCCGCGAATGTGGAGAACTATGCCGCCGAGGTCGCCTGGCCGGGTGTGGGCGTGAATTGCAACGTCTGCCACGTCAACAACTCGTACAAGCAGGATCTGAGTCCGCTGGCGTCGGTGGTGAAGAAGGACACGGGGGTGACCGACCCCGGCCTTTGGAGGGTGATCACACCCAAGGCGGCAAGCTGCACCGCCTGCCACGATTCGAGCAAGGCCATCGCCCACGTCACCTCCTTCGGTGGTGCCGCCTTCGGCGACAAGACTCAGGCGCAGTTCCTGGCCGGTGCGCGTGAGACCTGCGATGACTGCCACGCCAGTGGCGGCTTCAAGGGCGTGGACATCGTCCACGGTCAGAAGTAGTGATGTGTCCGGGCGGCCGGCGGCTTGCGCCGTCGGCCGGGCTCGGCTCGCCAGACCCGCAGGGAGTTCGAATGCGTATCACAGCTTGGATGGCAGCCCTTGCGGTGAGCTTGCTGGCTTGCACGGGCTGGGCCCGTGCCGAGGCCGAGCCGACCGGTGCCGCCTTCTGCGTCACCTGTCATGACAGCGACGACCTGCCCGACATGAGCCGCTCGGCCCATGCCGCCAGCAAGGATGCGCGCGTGCCCGATTGCATCAGCTGCCACGGGCCCAGCGAGGCGCATGCGCACAAGCCCAAGGGCGCCAAGGCCCAGCCCAAGCCCGACCGCATGTTCAGCAAGGCCCTGGCCATGCCTGCCCATGAAAGCAGCGCGGTGTGCCAGACCTGCCACGAGAAGGACGCCAAGCGCGCGCTCTGGAACGGCAGCCAGCACCACAGCGCCGATGTGGCCTGCAACAGCTGCCACAAGATCCACACCAACAACGACCGCGCGCTCGCCAAGGCCAGCCAGACCGAGCTCTGCTACGCCTGCCACAAGGAGCAGCGCGCGCAGCTCAACAAGCCTTCGCACCACCCGGTGCCGGAGGGCAAGATGAGCTGCTCCGATTGCCACAATGTGCATGGCTCGATGGGCCCCAAGCTGGCCAAGCGCGACAGCACCAATGCCACCTGCTACAGCTGCCACGCCGAGAAGCGCGGCCCCTTCGTGCACCAGCATGAGCCGGTCAGCGAGGATTGCGCGAGCTGCCACAACCCGCATGGCAGCACCGTGCAGGCGATGCTGAAGTCGCGCCCGCCGATGCTGTGCCAGCAATGCCACACGCCCCATGTGGCCGGCGGCGTGGGCGCGGTGGGCGGGCAGCCCGGCGTCTTCACGCCGCTGCAGCCCGGCCAGCCGGCGCTCATCGGCGGCACCAGCAGCGGCAAGAACGTGGTGAACCTCTGGCAGGGGCGCAGTTGCATGAACTGCCATACCCAGGTGCATGGTTCCAACAACCCCTCGGTCAGCAATCCAACGCCGCACCTGATGCTGCGCTGAGACTCGGAGAGCATCCATCATGACTCACGCAAGGCAGACCGCACTGACCCTGGCGCTGCTCACCGCGCTGGGCGCGGTGCATGCCGAAGGCAGCGAGGTTGAGTCCACCATCCATTTCGGGTTGGGCATGCTGGGCAGCGGGCGCGCCGACAACACGCGCTTCGGCCAGTACAGCGGCGTGCGCCTGGGCGATCGCCCGGTGGGCCTGCTGAGCCTGGACTACCAGCGCCGCGACGACGAGGCCGGCACCTCGATGTGGTTGCGCGGCAGCGATCTGCTGGGCGAGACGCGCGAACTGGCGCTGGGCTGGAACAAGCAGGGCGACTGGAAGCTGCGCGCCCGCTACGGCGAGACCGTGCGCCACGACCCCAACAGCGTCAACACGCTGCTCACGGGCGCCGGCTCGACCAGCCCGCAAGTGGTGGCCGGCGCCGCCGGCGGCGGCAGCGAGCTGCACCTGAAGCAGCAGCGCAGCGGCTTCGGCATCGGCCTGTGGAAGGCGCTCGGCCCGGCCCTGTCGCTGGAGCTGGATCTGAAGACCGAGGACAAGGTCGGCACCCGCCTGTTCGGCGTGGGCATGAACTGCCCCAGCCTGCTGCTGCCGACCTGCCGCGGTGCCACCGGCATCAGCACCGGCTCGGCGCTGGTGATGCTGCCCGAGCCCATCCATGCGAATCACAGCCAGGTCGAGGCCCGGCTCAGTTATGCGGGCGAGCAGCTGCGCGTCAGCGCCGGCTACTACGGGTCCTTCTTCAACAACCGCTACGACGCCCTGACGCCGCAAATCCCTGGCAGCCTCAACAACCCGGTCGGCAGCCTGCTGCCGCTCAGCCCGGGCCTGCTGACGGCGCTGAGCCAGCCGATCGCGCTGGCGCCCGACAACCAGGCGCACCAGCTGGACATCACCGGCGTCTACACGCTCACGCCGATCGCGCTGCTGAACTTCAAGCTGGGCATGGGCCAGGCGCTGCAGCACCAGAACTTCGCGGCCTCGGGCCTCAGTGGCGCGCCGGCCGGCGTGGCCGACCTGGGTGGGCGGCTCGACAGCACGCAGGCGCAGCTGGGCTTCAGCCTGCGGCCGACACCGAAGCTGGCGCTGCAGGCGGAATGGCGCTACGAGGATCGCGACGACAAGACGCCGATCCAGCTCTACAACGTGGAGGACAAGTCCTTCTATACCAACCGCGGCCTGCCCAGCACCAAGTCGCGCGGCAAGCTGCAGCTGAGCTACCGCTTCAGCAACAATCTGCGCGGCACCCTGGTGGGGCAGTTCGAGGCCATCGACCGCGGCGTCTTCACCGCCAGCAGTGCGATCTCGGGCGTGAGCGCGCTGCGCCAGCGCACCGACGAAACGGTCTACAAGGCCGAGTTGCGCCACAGCGTGTCCGAGTTCTTCAGCGGCAGCCTGGGCTTCGAGCGCAGCCAGCGCGACGGCAGCAACTGGCTGAAGGACAACAGCGGTCTGGGCGTCAGCGAGGTCAGCGACCCCGCCAACCCGGCCAACGGCTTCACCACGGCGATCTTCATGCCGACGCTGGCCGATCGCCAGCGCGACAAGCTCAAGCTGCGCGCCGAGCTGCAGCCCAGCGAGGCCCTGACCCTGCAGTTCAGCGCCGAGGGCGGGCGCGACCGCTACACCTCGCCCAGCAGCTATGGCCTGCAGCGCACCGAGATGGACATGGTGGCGTTGGACGCCGACTACGCGCTGTCCGACAACTGGCACCTCAACGCCTATCTGTCGCAGGGCATCCAGACCCTGCACCAGGCGCGGCCCGCCGGCTACCTGCTCTCGTTCCGCAACAAGAACATCGGCGTGGGCGCCGGCTTCAGCGGCAAGCTGTCGGCCAAGTTCAGCGTGGGCGGCAACCTCGGCTATGTGGACGATGTCAATGTCTACACCCAGGCGCTCGACGCCATGGCCGGCGCCGACAGCGCGGCCCTGCTGGCGGCCACCGGTGGCCTGCCCGATGTGGTCTATCGCCAGACCTCGCTGCGCCTGTTCGGCCGCTACGAGATCGACGCCAAGTCCGCGTTGCGGCTGGACCTGGTGCACGAGCGTTCGCGCCTGAGCGACTGGAGCTGGGGCTACCAGGGTCTGCCCTTCGCCTACTCGGACGGCAGCACCGTGTGGCAGCAGCCCAATCAGCGGGCCACGCTGATCGCCATCACCTACAGCTACAAGTGGCGCTGAGCGGGCCCGTGCCAGGGCACCGCCCCTTGCCGTCTTGCGATATGTCAAGAGCGGGGTAGGCGTGGCCTTTACGATAGGGTCCATGCATGCGCCCGTTCCCGAGTCGAACCCACCCCCAGTGCTGAACGCGCGCGGCCTGGCATGCCGCCGTGGCCGCCGCACCCTGTTCCGTGGCCTGGACATGCAGCTGCGGCCCGGCAGCATCACCTGGTTGCGCGGCACCAACGGCAGCGGCAAGACCAGCCTGATGCGCATCCTGGCCGGCCTGTCGGCGGCCACCGAGGGCGTGCTGCAATGGTGCGACGGCGCGGGCGGGCAGCTGATCTATATCGGCCACAGCAATGCGCTCAAGGATGACCTGACCCTGGCCGAGGCGCTCGCCTTCCTGGCCCGCCTGCAGGGCCTGGACGATGCCGATGCGCGCGCGCACCGGGCCCTGGGCCTGCTGGGCCTGGCCTCGCGCTGCGAGCAGCCGGTGCGCACGCTCTCGCAGGGCCAGCGCCGCCGCGGCGCGCTGGCACGCCTGGCGCTGGACGACGAGCTGCCGCGCCCCTGGATACTGGACGAACCCTATGACGCCCTGGACCGCGACAGCATGGCCACCCTCTCGCGCCTGATCGAGGCGCATGCCGCGCGCGGTGGCATGGTGCTGCTGACCAGCCACCAGAGCGTGGACCTGGCCGGGGCCGCCGAGTTCGATCTCGAACCCTGGCGCTGCGCATGAGAGGGCTGCTGTGGGCCGTCACCAAACGCGATCTGCTGCTGGCGCGGCGCCGGCGCGTCGAGGCCTTGCTGCCGCTGGGCTTCTTCGTGGTGGCGGCGGGGCTGTTCCCGATCGCCATCGGGCCGGAGCCCAACACCTTGAAACTGATAGGGCCAGGTGTTGCCTGGGTCTGCGCGCTGCTGGCGGCGATGCTGTCGGTGACGCAGATGTTCGCCAGCGACCACCACGACGGCTCGCTGGAGCAGATGCTGCTGGCCGCCGAGCGCCTGGAGTGGCTGGTGCTCGGCAAGGTGCTGGCGCATTGGCTCAGCTCGGGCGTGCCCCTGGTGCTGGCCTCGCCGCTGATCGGCGTGCTGTTCGACATGCAGGCGCAGGCGATCGCCACGCTGGCCCTGAGCCTCTTGCTGGGCACGCCGGTGCTGAGCCTGCTGGGCGCGGTGGGCGCGGCGCTCACCCTGGGCCTGCGCAGCGGCGCCTCGCTGGTGTTTCTGCTGGTGCTGCCGCTGACCGTGCCGACGCTGATCTTCGGCACCGGCGCGGTGGGGGCGGTGGACGCCGGCCTCTCGCCGCAAGCGCATCTCTCGCTGCAGGGTGCGCTGCTGCTGCTGACCCTGCTGGGCGCACCGCTGGCCGCGGCCGCGGCGCTGCGCATCTCGCTCGATTGACACCGGTGTCATCATTCACGCCATGATCTTGCGCTTCAACACCTTTGCCGCCCCCTCGCGCTTCTACGGCCTGGCCGGCGGCCTGCTGCCCTGGTTCTGGGCCTCGGCCCTGCTGTTCGGCCTGGCCGGCCTGTATGTCGGCTTTGCGATGGCGCCCACCGATTTCCAGCAGGGCGAGGCCTATCGCATCATCTTCATCCACGTGCCCGCGGCCTGGATGTCCATGCTGATCTACATGGTGATGGCCTTCTGGGCCGCCTGGGGCTGGATGCTCAATGCCCGCATGGCCTCGATGTATGCGCGTGCGCTGGCGCCCACCGGCGCGCTGTTCACCTTCATCGCGCTGTGGACCGGCGCGCTGTGGGGCAAGCCCACCTGGGGCACCTGGTGGGTGTGGGATGCGCGCCTGACCTCGGAGTTCATCCTGCTGCTGATGTACCTGGGCTATATCGCCCTCACCGAGGCGATCGACGATCCGCGCCGCGCCGCCAATGCGGGTGCGCTGCTGGCCCTGGTCGGCGCGGTCAACATCCCCATCATCTATTTCTCGGTGCGCTGGTGGAATACCTTGCACCAGGGCTCCACCATCAGCATGACGGCCGCGCCCAAGATGGTGAGCACCATGCTGACCGCCATGCTGCTGATGACGCTGAGCTTCTGGGCCTACAGCTTCGCGGTGGTGTTCACGCGGGCGCGCGCCATCGTGCTGGAGCAGGAGGGCGAGACCGAATGGGTGCGCGCCCTGACACATTCGCGGGAGCAGGCATGAACTGGCAGTCGCTCGACAATTTCCTGCACATGGGGGGCTATGGCCTCTATGTGTGGGGTTCCTACGGCCTCACGCTGGCGGTGATGCTGGTCGAGGCCCTGGCCGTGCGGCGCCGCCAGCGCCAGGCCTTTGCTGCCGCGCGGCAGCTCGCTGCTGAAGATCCGGAGACCTACCGATGAAGCCCCGTCACAAACGCGCCGCCCTGGTCCTGGGCGTGCTGTCCATCGTCGGCCTCGCCGCCGCCCTGGTGCTGAATGCCTTCAACAGCAATCTGGTGTTCTTCTACACGCCCACCCAGATCGAGGCCAAGGAAGCCCCGGTGGGGCGCACCTTCCGCGTCGGCGGCCTGGTGCAGCCGGGCAGCGTGGTGCGCGAGGGCGTGACGGTGCGCTTCGTCGTCACCGACACGGTGAAGAGCGTGCCGGTCAGCTACGAGGGCGTGCTGCCCGATCTGTTCAAGGAGGGCAAGGGCGTGGTGGCCCAGGGCCAGCTGGGCGCCGATGGCCATTTCGCCGCGCGCGAGGTGCTGGCCAAGCATGACGAGAACTACATGCCGCCGGAAGCCGCCGACGCCCTGCAGCGCGCCGACAAGATGCGCGCCAAGATGCAGGGCACGCTCAGCCCCGCGCCCACCCCCGCGCCTGCCAACGGAGTCCAGAAATGATCCCCGAACTCGGACAAGTTTTGTTGCTGCTGGCGCTGGCCGTGGCCCTGATCCAGGGTGTGCTGCCGCTGGCCGGCGCCCAGCGCGGCCGCGCCGACTGGATGGCGCTAGCGCGCCCCAGCGCCTATCTGCAATGCCTGCTGGTGCTGGCCGCCTTCGCCTGCCTGACCTCGGCCTTTGTGCGCCACGACTTCTCGGTGCTCTACGTCGCCTCCAACTCCAACTCGCTGCTGCCGCTGCCCTACCGCATCGCCGCGGTGTGGGGCGGCCATGAGGGCTCGCTGCTGCTGTGGGTGCTGATGCTGAACGTCTGGACCGTGGCGGTGGCGCGTTTCAGCCGCAGCCTGCCGAATGTCTTCGTGGCGCGCATCCTGGCGGTGCTGGGCCTGGTGGCCGCGGGCTTTCTGCTCTTCATGCTGGTGACCTCGAACCCCTTCGATCGCCTGCTGCCCGCCGCTGCCGACGGGCGCGACCTGAATCCGCTGCTGCAGGACCCCGGCATGGTGGCGCATCCGCCCATGCTTTACATGGGTTATGTCGGTTTCTCGGTGGCCTATGCCTTTGCCATCGCGGCGCTGATCGGCGGCAACCTCGACGCCACCTGGGCGCGCTGGACGCGGCCCTGGACCACCGCGGCCTGGATCTTCCTGACCTTCGGCATCGGCCTGGGCAGCTGGTGGGCCTACAACGAGCTGGGCTGGGGCGGCTGGTGGTTCTGGGACCCGGTCGAGAACGCCTCCTTCATGCCCTGGCTGGTGGGCACGGCGCTGATCCATTCGCTCGCCGTCACCGAGAAGCGCGGCAGCTTCAAGGTCTGGACCGTGCTGCTGGCCATCATGGCCTTCTCGCTCTCGCTGCTGGGGACCTTCCTGGTGCGCTCGGGCGTGCTGTCCTCGGTGCATGCCTTTGCCACCGACCCCCGCCGCGGCCTCTTCATCCTGATCTTCCTGGTGCTGGTGATCGGCGCCTCGCTGCTGCTGTTCTCCTGGCGCGCGCCCAGCGTGGGCCTGGGCCAGCGCTTCGGCCTGCTCTCCAAGGAGACCTCGCTGCTGGTCAACAACATGCTGCTGGCGGTGGCCTGCGGCGCGGTGCTGCTGGGCACGCTCTATCCGCTCTTCCTTGATGCCATGGGCATGGGCAAGATCTCGGTGGGGCCGCCGTACTTCGACACCGTGTTCACCCTCATCATGGCGCCCCTGCTGATGCTGATGGGCATCGGGCCGCTGATGCGCTGGAAGGAAGACGATCTGTCCGGGCTGGCGCGGCGGCTGCGCTGGGCCCTGGTGCTCGCGATTGGCGCGGCGTTGCTGACGAGCTGGGCGGCCGGCCGCATCGCGCCCGCCACCACCGGCGCGCTGGCGCTGGCCTACTGGATCATCGCCTCGATGGGGGTGGATCTGCTGGAACGCCTGCGCCCACGCGGTGGCATGAGCGGCGGCGTGGTCGGGCGCATGCGCCTGCTGCCACGCGCCATGGTGGGCATGTGGATCGCGCACCTGGGCGTGGCGCTGTTCGCCTTCGGCGTGGCCATGGTCAAGACCTACGAGACCGAGCGCGACGTGAAGATGACGGCCGACGCCAGCACCGAGGTGGCGGGCTACCGCTTCCGCATGGTGTCGGTGAGCGATGTGCAGGGCCCCAACTATGTGGCGGCGCAGGCGCTCATCGAGGTCAGCCGCGACGGCCAACTGCTCGCCACCCTGCGCCCCGAGAAACGCATCTACAAGGTGCAGAGCAACCCCATGACCGAGGCGGCGGTGGACAGCAATCTGCTGCGTGACCTCTACATCTCGATGGGCGAGCGCCTCGACAACGGCGACTGGATCGTGCGCGTGCAGCACAAGCCCTTCATCAACTGGATCTGGCTGGGCTGCCTGGTGATGATGGGTGGCGGCCTGCTGGCCACCAGCGACCGGCGCTACCGCAGCCGCCAGACGCGCAGTGCGGAGTTGCCCGCGGGCATGGCGGGGGAGGGCACGCGATGAACCGCTTCCTGCTGCCGCTGGGTGCCTTTCTGCTGCTGGCCCTGTTCCTGGCCCTGGGCCTGCGCCTCAATCCGCGCGAGGTGCCGTCGCCCCTGATCGACAAGCCGGCGCCGGCCTTCCAGGCCAGCACGCTGGCGCGGCCCGAGGCGACCATCAAGCGCGAGGACCTGCTGGGCAAGGTCTGGGTGCTGAATGTCTGGGCCTCCTGGTGCGCGGCCTGCCGCGACGAGCATGCGCTGCTGGTGGACTTCTCGCGCCGCGGCGTGGCGCCCATCTACGGCCTCAACTACAAGGACAAGCGCGAGGACGGCCTCGGCTGGCTGGGCCGCTTCGGCAACCCCTATACCGACACGCTGTTCGACCCCGAGGGCCGCATCGGCATCGACTACGGCGTCTACGGCGTGCCCGAGACCTTTGTGATCGATAAGGCCGGGCTGATCCGCTACAAGCACATCGGGCCGGTCACGCCCGAGGTGCTGCGCGACAAGATCGAACCGTTGCTGAGGAAACTCGATGCCAATGCTTGAGCGCGGAATCCTGCATGCCCTGCTGGCCTTGCTGCTGGGCCTGAGCCTGGCCGCCGCCCGGGCCACCGAGGCCCCGGTGGTGGCCGCCAACCCCGAGATCGAGGCGCGCATGATGGTGCTGGCCGCCGAGCTGCGCTGCCTGGTGTGCCAGAACCAGACCATCGCCGATTCGCATGCCGGCCTGGCCGAGGACCTGCGCCAGCAGATCCGCGAGATGTTGGCCAAGGGCATGAGCGAGCGCCAGATCCTCGATTACATGACCGAGCGCTACGGCGATTTCGTGCTCTACCGCCCGCCGTTCAAGGCCAGCACGCTGCTGCTGTGGGTGGGCCCGGGCCTGCTGCTGCTGCTCGCCCTGGGCACGCTGTGGCGGGTGCTGCGGCGCCGCCAGGCCATGGCCCCCGAGGCCTTCGATCCCGACACCCCTGACGAAGACGCCGCCCGATGACCTCTCATGACGAACTCAAGACCCGGCTGACCCAGCTGGATGCGTTGATTGCCGGCGGCGTGCTCAAGGGCAAGGAGGCGCGCCAGGCGCGCAGCCAGCTGGAGGCGCAGCTGCGTGCCGCCCAGCAGGCGCCGGCCGCCGCGGGTGGGCCGACGCGACCCTCGCCGCGCCTGCTGGCGGGCCTGGGCCTGTTCGCCCTCGCCCTCACCGTTGCGGGCTATGCCTGGCTGGGCAATCCGGCCGGCTGGTCGCAGACGCCGGGTGCCCGGCCGGTGCAGGCGGAAGCGCCCGCCGATGGCGCCGCCCACGCGATGGAGGCCAAGCAGTTCGAGGCCATGGCGGAACGCCTGGCCGAGCGCCTCAAGAGCCGGCCCGACGATGCCGAGGGCTGGACCATGCTGAGCCGCTCCTATGCGGTGCTGGGCCAGTTCGACAAGGCGGTGACGGCCTATCAGCGCGTCGTCAAGCTGCGCCCCGACGATGCCCAGGTGCATGCCGACTACGCCGACGCGCTGGCGATGGCGAATGGCCGCAAGCTCGATGGCGAACCCGAGCGCCTGCTCAAGCGTGCGCTGGAGCTGGATCCCGACAATGCCAAGGCCCTCTCGCTGGCCGGCACGCTGGCCTTTGACCGCGGCGACGCGGCCACCGCGGCGCGCCATTGGGAGCGCGCGCTCCAGCGCATCGAGCCCGGCAGCGAGCTGGCGCAGCAGCTGCAGGGCGCGCTGGCCGATGCGCGCCAGCGCGCCGGCCTGCCGGCCAAGCTGCCCGAGGCCCCCGCCCAGGCGCGCGCCGAGGCGGCGGTGCCGGCGCAACCGGCCGCGGTGGGCGCCGCCCTGCGCGTGCGCGTGAGCCTGGCGCCCGAGCTCGCCGCCAAGGCCGCGCCCGACGACACCTTGTTCGTGTTCGCGCGCGCCTCGCAAGGGCCCAAGGCGCCGCTGGCGATCCAGCGCCGCCAGGTCAAGGACCTGCCGCTCGAGCTCACGCTGGACGACTCGATGGCGATGAATCCCGCGCTCAAGCTTTCCAGCGTCGAGCAGGTGGTGGTGGGTGCGCGCATCAGCAAGAGCGGCAATGCGATGCCGCAGCCGGGGGACATGCAGGCGCTGTCGCCGGCGCTGAAGGTGGGCGGTGCGGCGGTGGAATTGCAGATCAAGCAAGTGTTGCCCTAGTCCGAACCCTGGCTTGCCATCTTTGCATGCCAGGCAAAGGAGTCGGCATCGCCATGCAGCAATCGCGGGAGTAAGCTCACCTGCCCTAGAACGACGATCAGGAGACCTGGATGAGCAACAAGCCTTTGTCGCCGGCCGAAAGCGCGCTGCGTGAAGCTGCACTCGAGTACCACCGCAGCCCCACACGCGGCAAGATCGCCGTCACGCCGACCAAGGCGCTCTCCAACCAGCGCGACCTCTCGCTGGCCTACTCGCCCGGCGTGGCCTATGCCTGCCTGGCGATCGAGGAAGATCCGTCGCTGGCGGCCGAGTACACCTCGCGCGCCAACCTGGTGGGCGTGATCACCAACGGCACGGCGGTGCTGGGCCTGGGCGACATCGGCCCGCTGGCCGGCAAGCCGGTGATGGAGGGCAAGGGCTGCCTGTTCAAGAAGTTCGCCGGCATCGATGTGTTCGACATCGAACTGGCCGAGCGCGACCCCGACAAGCTGGTGGACATGATCGCGGCGATGGAGCCCACCCTGGGCGGCATCAACCTCGAGGACATCAAGGCGCCCGAGTGCTTCTACATCGAGAAGAAGCTGCGCGAGCGCATGAACATCCCGGTCTTCCACGACGATCAGCATGGCACCGCCATCATCTCCAGCGCCGCGCTGCTGAACGGCCTGGAACTGGTGGGCAAGGACATCGCCAAGGTCAAGGTGGCGGTGTCGGGCGCGGGCGCAGCGGCGATCGCCTGCCTGGACGTGATGGTGGGCCTGGGCGTGCAGCGCGCCAATGTGTTCGTGTGCGACTCCAAGGGCGTGATCCAGAGCGAGCGCGAGGACGCCAAGGCCGGCAAGCTGGACGAGTCCAAGCAGCGTTATTGCCAGGTCACGGGCGCGCGCACGCTGGGCGATGTGGTGGAGGGCGCCGATGTCTTCCTGGGTTGCTCGGCCGCCGGCGTGCTGACGCAGGCGATGGTCAAGACCATGGCCGCTCAGCCCATCATCCTGGCGCTGGCCAATCCCGAGCCCGAGATCCGCCCCGAGCTGGCCAAGGAAGTGCGGCCCGATTGCATCATCGCCACCGGCCGTTCGGACTATCCGAACCAGGTCAACAACGTGCTCTGCTTCCCCTATATCTTCCGTGGCGCGCTGGACTGCGGCGCCACCAAGATCACCGAGGCCATGAAGCTGGCCTGCGTGCGCGAGATCGCCGCCCTGGCCAAGGCCGAAACCAGCGACGAGGTGGCCGCCGCCTATGTGGGCCAGGAGCTCAGCTTCGGCCCCGACTACCTGATCCCCAAGCCCTTCGATGCGCGCCTGATCCTGCGCATCGCACCGGCGGTGGCCAGGGCCGCCGAGGAGTCGGGTGTGGCCGAGCGTCCGATCAAGGACCTGGCCGCCTATCGCCAGTCGCTGGAGCGCTTTGTCTACCAGACCGGCATGTTCATGCGCCCGGTGTTCTCCGCCGCCAAGGCCAACCCGGCACGCGTGATCTACGCCGAGGGTGAGGATGAGCGCGTGCTGCGCGCGGTGCAGGTGGTGCTGGACGAGGGCCTCGCCAAGCCCACCCTGATCGGCCGCCCCGAGGTGATCGCGATGCGCATCCAGCGCGCCGGCCTGCGCCTCAAGCTGGGCGAGGACGTGCAGGTCATCGACCCCGACAACGACGCGCGCTTCCGCCAGTACTGGGAGACCTACCACAAGGCGATGGGCCGGCGCGGCTTCACGCCCGAGATGGCCAAGGCGGCGGTGCGGCGCTCGGCCACCACCATCGGTGCGCTGGCCATCAAGCTGGGCGATGCCGACGCGATGATCTGCGGCATGGTGGGCCGCTTTGATTCGCACCTGGAGCATGTGGCCGACCTGATCGGCCTGAAGCCCGGCGCCCAGACCTTCGCCACCATGAATGCGCTGATGCTGGACAAGCACACGCTCTTCATCACCGACACCTTCGTCAACGACGCACCCAGCGCCGAGCAGCTCGCCGAGATCGCCGCGATGGCGGCCGAGGAGGTGCAGCGCTTCGGCCTGCCGCCCAAGCTGGCCTTCGTCTCGCACTCGATGTTCGGCTCCAGCAAGCGCCCCTCGGCCCTCAAGATGCGGCGCGCGCACGAGCTGTTCGCCGCCGCCCATCCGGAGATCGAAAGCGATGGCGAGATGCACGGCGATGCCGCGCTGTCGGAAAGCGTGCGCCATGCCTTCCTGCCCGACAGCACGCTCACCGGCTCGGCCAATCTGCTGGTGCTGCCGACGCTGGATGCCGCCAACATCCTCTTCAATGTGCTGAAGATCACCAGCGGCCAGGGCGTCACGGTGGGCCCGGTGCTGTTGGGTGCGGCCGCGCCGGTGCACATCCTCACGCCCTCGGCCACGGTGCGCCGCATCGTCAACATGACGGCGCTGGCGGTGGCCGATGTGCTGGCCGGGAAATCCTGAGTCGCCGTAACTCTGCGTAACCGATAGAGCCCTCTAATCCGGGCTCATAATCGTTCGCCTGTAACTGAATTACTGCGAGTGCCCCATGTCCCGAGCCACCAAGATCGTCGCCACCCTCGGCCCCGCTTCCTCGACCCCCGAGGTGCTGGAGCGCATGATCCGGGCCGGCGTCGACGTGGTGCGGCTGAACTTCTCGCACGGCAAGGCGCAGGACCATATCGACCGCGCCCGCCTGGTGCGTGAGGCCGCGGCGGCGGCCGGCAAGCAGGTGGCCATCATGGCCGACCTGCAGGGCCCCAAGATCCGCGTCGGCAAGTTCGAGCACGGCAAGATCGAGCTCATCAACGGCAACAAGTTCGTCCTCGATGCCGACCGCAGCGAGCTCGGCAATGACGAGGCCGTGGGCCTGGACTACAAGGAGCTGCCGCGCGATGTGAAGCCCGGCGACACCCTGCTGCTGAACGACGGCCTGCTGGTGCTGACGGTGGACGCGGTGCGCGGCGCGGCGGTGCACACCACCGTCAAGCTGGGCGGCGAGCTGTCCAACAACAAGGGCATCAACAAGCAGGGCGGCGGCCTCACCGCGCCAGCGCTGACCGCCAAGGACATGGAAGACATCAAGACCGCGATGAGCTTCCAGGCCGAGTACGTGGCGGTGAGCTTCCCCAAGAACGCCACCGACATGGAGATGGCGCGCCAGCTCTGCAATGTGGCCGGCGAGCCCTATCGCCACAAGCCCGGCCTGATCGCCAAGATCGAGCGCAGCGAGGCCATCCCGCATCTGGAAGCCATCCTCAAGGCCAGCGACGGCATCATGGTGGCGCGCGGCGACCTGGCGGTGGAGGTGGGCAATGCGGCCGTGCCGGCGCTGCAGAAACGCATGATCAAGCTGGCGCGCGAACTCGACAAGGTGGCCATCACCGCCACCCAGATGATGGAGTCGATGATCGTCAACCCGGTGCCGACGCGCGCCGAGGTCAGCGACGTGGCGAATGCGGTGCTGGACGGCACCGATGCGGTGATGCTCAGCGCCGAGACCGCGGCCGGCAAGTTCCCGGTCGAGACCATCGAGCAGATGGCCGCGATCGCGCTTGAGGCCGAGCGGGCCGAGTTCGTCAGCCTGGACACCGATTTCGCCGGCCGCCAGTTCGGCCGCATCGACCAGAGCATCGCGATGGGCGCGCTCTTCACCGCCTACCACCTCGGCTGCAAGGCCATCCTGGCGCTCACCGAGTCGGGCTCCACCGCGCTGTGGATGAGCCGCCACCGCATCCAGGTGCCGATCTATGCGCTCACCACGCAAGCGATCAGCCAGACCAAGATGACGCTCTACCGCAATGTGCGCCCGCTCTTGATGCCCAAGTACGAGGACCGCGACACCGCGCTGGCCGCGGCCGAGAAGATCCTGGTGGACAAGGGAGTCCTGATGCCTGGAGACACCTATGCCATCACCTGTGGCGAACCGATGGGTTACCCAGGCGGTACCAATATGCTCAAGGTCTGCCGCGTCGGCTGACCAGGCCCCTTTGCTGAGCCGGCGCGGCTGCCTGCTCACCGGCCTGGCATGGCCGGGCGCGGTGCGCGCGCAGGTGCTGCCGGAGGTGCCGCTGGCGCTGGGCCAGTTTGCCAACATGGCCTTCGTCGGTCCGCTGCTGGAGCTGCTCGCGCAGGGCGCGGGTTTGCGCTGGCGATTGCTGCCGCTGCCCTTCGGGCGCGTTGTCGCCATGGCCGAGCGTGGCCAGGCCCTGGGCTTTGGCCTGGGGCGCACGCCGGCGCGCGAGGAGATCCTGGAATTCAGCAAGGCCTTGTTCGTCAGCCGGGTCTGGCCGGTCAGCCGGCGCGATCTGGGCCTGAACCTGCGTGGCCCCGAGGACTTGCGCGGACTCAAGGTCTGCATGGGTCGCACGGTCAGCTATGGGGCGGCGCTGGATGCGGCCAAGGGCAGGCACTTCCAGGTCGAGTACTCGGACGGAGATCCGGCCGCGCGCCTGCGCATGCTGATGGCAGGGCGCTGTGACGTGCTGCTCACCACGCATCGCAGCGCCGACGCCTGGCTGCTGGAGCGCCGCCTGCGCCAGGCCGGCGGCTATTCGGCCGCCCTGATGGTGGGCCCGCAGGCACTGGTCACCGACCCGGTCCACATCGCCGCCGCCAAGGGCAGCGAATGGGCGGCCTACCTGCCGCGCATCGACGCGGCCCTGGCGAAGGCGCGCGAGCAGATACGCGAGCTGGTGGACAGCGCGCTCTAGGCGCGCCGGCTCGGGCGGCGCGGCACCCGCGGTCGCGTCAGGCCTTCTGCCGGCGATGCTGCGAACGCCGCAGCCCCAGGGCAGCGAGACCCAGTGCCAGCATGCCGAAGGTAGCCGGTTCGGGCACTGCCGCGATGGCATCGATGCGTATCGATGGGGTCGCGCCGGGAATCGATTCCCAGCTGCCCGGCGCATCGAAACCGGCATCAAAGGCGAACTTCCCCAGCGATTTGCCGGCGGCGGAGGCGATGACTCCGATGGAGCTCTGCGCGGCTTCGATTGAAAGCCAGTAGGTGCCCGGGCCGACCACCCAGTTCAGCCCCTCTGCGGTATGCCAGGCCCCGGCTGCATCGGCGGCAAGCGTCAGCATGCTGCTTGCATAGAGAAGGTTGCCCGGCAGGCCCGAGCTGTTGTCGTAGAGCTTGAAGTTGAACGTGCCGGCGGACGCCCAAGTGGGTGCGTAGTACTGCAGATGGGTCGCCACCGAGCTGATGGCGTAGCTATCGCTGAGCGTGAACATGCCGGCGACAAACTGGTGGAAGCGACCATCTCCGGAGCCTGACAAGGCGTTGCCGATTCCCGGCATATAGGGTTCACCGGTGTCCACGATGAGGACCGCATGCGCCGTGCCGAGCGAGCAGGCGAGGGCGAGCGCCGCTGCGGCGCGGGCGATACGACGTGTGTTTGACAAGGGAACCCTCCTGAGGCGTGCGGCGGCGAGGCCGTCTTGTCGCTATTGCTTGTGGCGCGAGCGGTGGTGCGAGCGCGTGCGGATTTTGAATCAAGCTGCGCGCAGCTCCCGCGGCATTCCCCCCTGAATGCGCGGCCGGGCATTCCCCTGCAGGCTGCCGCCGGCCCGTTGGCTCGCGCGGGCACGCACGAGTTTTGAATCAGCTGTTCTGCGCGCTCTTCACCAGCGCCGCGATGCGCGGCGTCATGTGGGTGGGCAGCAGCTCCACCTCCTGGTGGGCGCGCGCGAAGACGCGGAACAGCTCGTCGGTGAAGCCGTGGCCCACGTCCTCCACCCCGGCGAAGCTGATCTCGGCGCGGCGGAACTGCGGCAGCCGCGCCGCCACGCGCCGCGCCTGGGCGCGGCTGTCCAGCGCCTGGCCGGGGCCGGCCAGTAGGCGCAGATTGATGGTGGTGCGGTCGAACGCGATGCCGGTGCCGTCCATGCTCCAGGCCTCCATCACCTGGTCCAGCGTGCGCGTGGTGTCCAGCGCCACCGACATATAGATCGAGCTGCCCTGGCGCGGCAGCGGCCGGCCCGGCTGCCAGCCAGTGCTCTCCCAGGCGCGGCGCTGGAAGGCCGTGCCATTGGCATGGATGTCGAACACATCGGCCAGCTGCGAGCTGAAGAACAGGCCGCGGCCGGTGTGCTGGGCGGGCTGGCTGGTGAGGCGGCCCTTGCTCAGCTCCAGCATGGCATGCTGGGCGTCGGCGATGTCGAAGGCCTCGCAGATCTTGCTGAACACGCCGCAACCGTCGTCCGACACCAGCAGCTGCGCGTGGCTGGGGGTCTGGCGCAGCGAGACGGTGACGCTGGTGCCGCCGCTGTGGTCGGCGGCGTTGTTCACCAGCTCGGTGAAGCCATGCTGGACCATGCGGGCCACATGCCGGGGGAGCTCGAAGTTGGGCGCAAAGTCGCGCTGCCAGGGCAGATCCTCCTGCAGGCCATGCAGGGTGTAGCTGCGCACCACCTGGCGCAGCAGGCCGGGGCCGTAGACGGGGCGCCGGCTGCTGCCGCTGCGCGTCAGCCATTGCGCATCGACCAGGCGACGCAGCGCGGCCAGGCTGGCGCGGTGGCTGGCGCCGGTGCGCTCTTCCACATGGGCGGCCAGGTCCAGCGCATGCTCGCGCGCGGCCGCCGTGATCCAGAGCGTCAGGTGATCAAGGGCAAGTCGGGTCATAGGCAAGGGCGTCGGCAACAGGCCAAGTTGCAGCCTAATGGCAGGCAGTGGGCGCCGCAAGCGAGCTTGCACGCCCCCGCGGCTGAGGGGACACTGGGGCGACGCCGCGCAACAGGCATGCCCGCGCAGGGCCGCACCGCTAGAATCGCCAGCAGTTACGGTGCGGTTACATGGCGAGGCCACGCTGCCCCATGTCTGCGCCAGCAGGATTTATCACTTCCTCGGAGAACTTCCATGGCTCTCGTTTCCATGCGCCAGCTGCTGGACCATGCCGCCGAACACGGCTACGGCATCCCGGCCTTCAACGTCAACAACCTGGAGCAGGTGCAGGCCGTGATGGCCGCCGCCGATGAGGCGGGCGCCCCGGTGATCCTGCAGGCCTCGGCCGGCGCGCGCAAGTACGCGGGCGAGAGCTTCATCAAGCATCTGGTGATCGCCGCCGTCGAGTCCTATCCGCATATCCCGGTGGTGATGCACCAGGACCATGGCCAGACCCCGGCGATCTGCCAGGGCGCCATCGACCTGGGCTTCAGCTCGGTGATGATGGACGGCTCGTTGCGCGCCGACGGCAAGACCCCGGCCGACTTTGCCTACAACGTCGACGTGACCCGCCAGGTGGTGGCGCTGGCGCACAAGGTGGGCGTCACGGTGGAGGGCGAGCTGGGCTGCCTGGGCTCGCTGGAAACCGGCCAGGCCGGCGAGGAAGACGGCATCGGCGCCGAGGGCGTGCTGGACCACTCGGCCCTGCTCACCGATCCCGAGGAGGCTGCTCTCTTCGTCAAGGAAACCGGCCTGGATGCGCTGGCCATCGCCATCGGCACCAGCCATGGCGCCTACAAGTTCAGCCGCAAGCCCACCGGCGACATCCTGGCGATCAGCCGCGTGAAGGAAATCCACGCCCGCATTCCCAACACCCATCTGGTCATGCATGGCAGCTCCAGCGTGCCGCAGGAGCTGCTGGCCATCATCAACCAGTACGGCGGCAAGATGAAGGAAACCTACGGCGTGCCCGTCGAGGAAATCCAGGAAGCGATCAAGTTCGGCGTGCGCAAGATCAATATCGACACCGACATCCGCCTGGCGATGACCGGCGCGGTGCGCAAGTTCCTGGCCGAGAATCCCGAGAAGTTTGACGCACGCGAGTGGCTCAAGCCGGCGCGCGAGGCCGCCAAGGCCGTATGCAAGCAGCGCTATATGGAGTTCAATTGCGAGGGCCAGGCGGGCAAGATCAAGGCACGCAGCCTGGTCGACGTCGCGGCGGCCTATGCGCGCGGCGAGTTGGCTCAAGTCGTGCAGTAACAGACTCCACAAGAAGAAGGACGATTCGCGTTTGTGGCCCGAGGGTGCGAGCCCCCGGGCCCTTTTTTTGACCGCTCGATGGCGGGCACTCGGCCGGCCGCGCGCCTAAAATCCAGGCCTCTTCGTTGGAACCCCCGCCATGACCGCTGCTTTGCTGAACTCCTCGCTGACCTCGCTTCCCCTCATCGCCCGTGGCAAGGTGCGCGAAAACTATGCGGTGGGCAGCGACCGCATCCTGATGGTGGCGAGCGACCGCATCTCGGCCTACGACGTCATCATGGGCGAGCCCATCCCGGGCAAGGGCGCGCTGCTGACGCAGATGGCGTTGTTCTGGTTCAAGCAGCTCGAGGGCATCGTGCCCAACCACCTCACCGGCGAGGACCCGCTCTCGGTGGTGAGCGAGGCCGACAAGGCGCAGGTGCGCGAGCGCTCCATGCTGGTCAAGCGCCTCAAGCCCCTGCCCATCGAGGCGGTGGTGCGCGGCTATCTGGCCGGCAGCGGCTGGGCCGAGTACAAGCAAAGCGGTGAGGTCTGCGGCGTCAAGCTGCCGGCCGGCCTGCAGAACGCCAGCAAGCTGCCCGCGCCCATCTTCACGCCGGCCACCAAGGCCGAGATGGGCGACCACGACGAGAACATCAATTTCGCGCGCTGCGTCGAGATCATCGGCCAGGACCTGGCCGAGCGCGTGCGCGACATCTCGATCCAGCTCTACCAGCGCGCCGCCGACTATGCGCTCGGCAAGGGCATCATCATTGCCGACACCAAGTTCGAGTTCGGCCTCGATGCCGACGGCACGCTGACCCTGATGGACGAGGTGCTGACGCCCGATTCCTCGCGCTACTGGCCGGCCGAGAGCTATGCGGTGGGCAGCAACCCGCCCAGCTACGACAAGCAGTTCCTGCGCGACTGGCTGGAGCAGGCCCAGGTGGACGGCAAGCCCTGGGGCAAGGTGGCGCCGGCGCCGGCCCTGCCCGCCGCGGTGATCGAACAGACGGCGGCCAAGTACCGCGAAGCGCTGGAACGCCTGACGCGCTGAGGCCCAGCAGGGAGCAGGCCATGCAAGAGATCAAGTCACGCCTGCTCAAGCAGCTGGATCAGCAGATCGCCGCCGCGCCCTCGCCGGTGCAGGCGGCCTGCTTCAAGGCCAAGCGCGCGATGCTGCTGGCGCGCCATGGTGCGCTGGTGGAGGCGCGCGAGGAACTCACCGGCCTGCATCAGCTCGCCTTCCAGCACCCCCATCCCGAGATCGGCGCCTGGCTGCACATGGCCGAGGGCCTGATGAGCTATTACACCGATTTCAGCGCCAGCACCCAAGACAAGGTGCAGCGCGCCTATGCGATCGCCAAGTCGGTGGGCATCGGCGAGATCGAGGCGCTGGCCTGCGCCTGGCTGGCCCAACTGGCCTATGTGCGCCACGACCTGCCGGCGATGCTGGCGCATGTGCGCACCTGCCTGCAGACGGCCGCGCCCGAGCATCGCGTGGCGCGCAGCCGTGCCTGCATGTGCATGGGCCTGGCCTGGCACTATGCCGGCGCGCAGGAGCTGGCCCAGCCCTGGTATGCCAAGGCGCGCGCGCATGCCGCCGCCGAGGGCGACGATGCCACCCTGTCGGCGCTGATGTACAACATGGCCGAGATGCGCACCGCCGAGGCGCGGCGCCTGGCGTTGGCGGCCCCGGCGCAGGCGCGGCCGGAGCTGCTGCTGGGGGTCGACTCGGTGCGCCACTACGATGCCGCCGTGGGCGCGGCGGCGATGGCTGGCCTGACGCCGGTGTTGCGCGCCCAGATACTGGCCATCCAGGGTGACTACGAGCAGGCGCGCCAGCTCTATGAGGAGCATCTGCCGCTGGCGATGTCGCGCGGGCTGGAGCGCCTGGGCAGCAGCTTGCTGGCCGATCTGGCCTGGTGCCGCGTCAACTGCGGCCAGCGCGAACATGCGCTGCATCAGGCCCGCGAGGCGGAGATCGAACTCGATCCGCGCTGCGATGTGGACGACCGGGCCGCCACCCACAGCCGCCTGGCCCAGGTCTATGCGGCGCTGGACGATCAGGCCAACGCCCAGCGCCACGCCGCGGCCGCCGAGCGCGAGTGGGCCGATTTCACGCGCCAGCAGCAGAGCTGGCGCGAGCAGCTGGCCGCCGCCGCGCTGACGCCGTCTTAGAACAGCGCCATGCTGAGCTTGCGGCGGTACTGGTCGATCAGCGGGTCGCTGGGCGCCACGGTGGTCTGACCGGCCAGCTGCAGGGCGCCGCCCTTGGGTTCGCCGGCCGTCGCCGCTGCCTTGGGGGCAGGCTTGGTCAGCAGTTCCAGGATCGCCACATAGGCCTTGCGCGCCGCCTCCTGGTTCCAGCTCTTGTCGCGCATGATGATCTCGAGCAGCTCGTCCATCGCCTCGGTATGGCGCAGCGCCGCCAGCTGCAGCTGGGCGAGGGCGTAGCGGGACTCGAAGTCGCGCTTGTTGGCGGCGATCGCGGCCTGCAGCGCGCCGGCGTCGAGGCCGGGCGCGCGCTCGGCGGCGGTCAGCCAGATCGCCAGTGCAGCGAAGCGGGCATGCGGGGTGATGGTGTCGGCGGCGCGCGCGGCCACCGGCTCGAAGGCGCTGCGCGCGGCCGCCACCTGGCCGGCCTCCAGCAGGGCCTTCACCAGATCGAAGCGGGCCTGCTCGTTGGCCGGATCGGCCGCCACCGCCGCCGCCAGCTTGTCGAGTGCCGAGGCGGTATCGCCCTCGGCCAGCAGGGCCTCGGCCTCGGCCACGTCCTCCTCGGCCGCCAGCTCGTCGGGGCTGGGCACATGCTTGTCGAGGAACTCGCGGATCTGCGCCTCGGGGATCGCGCCCACGAAACCGTCCACCGGCTGGCCGCCCACGAACATCACGCAGAAGGGGATGCTGCGCACGCCGAAGGCCTGGCTCAGCTGGCTGGCGATCTCGGGCTGCTCGTCGCTGTTGAGCTTGGCCAACTGGAAGCGGCCGGCATAGGCCGTCTCGAGCTTTTCCAGCACCGGGCCCAGGCTCTTGCAGGGGCCGCACCAGGGCGCCCAGATGTCCAGCAGCACGGGCTGCTGCACAGAGGCTTGCAAGAGGTCTTGTTCGAAGTTCTGGAGGGTGATGTCGATCATGTCGTCTCGGGGCCTGCGAGGGAATCGGAGGCAGTTGGAGGCTGCCGCCTACAATTCAAGGTTTTCCAGCCTATGGACAGCGCCGTGCAGACTATGCAGAACGCCTCTCCCCTGGTTGGCGTGGTGATGGGTTCCAGCAGTGACTGGGAGACCATGAAGCACGCCGCCGACATTCTCTCCGAGTTCGGTGTCGCTTTCGAGGCGCGGGTGGTCTCGGCGCATCGCATGCCCGACGACATGTTTACCTACGCGGAAGCCGCCGAGGGCCGTGGCCTGCGCGCCATCATTGCGGGCGCCGGTGGCGCCGCCCATCTGCCGGGCATGCTGGCCGCCAAGACGCTGGTGCCGGTGCTGGGCGTGCCGGTGGCCAGCCGCCATCTGCAGGGCGTGGACTCGCTGCATTCCATCGTGCAGATGCCCAAGGGCATCCCGGTCGCCACCTTTGCCATCGGCACCGCCGGCGCCGGCAATGCGGCGCTGTTCGCGCTGGCCATGCTGGCCCAGGACGATGCCCAGCTGCGCGACAAGCTGGCCGCCTACCGCGTGCGCCAGACCGAGGTGGCGCGTGCCATGAGCAAGGACCTGATCTGATGAGCGGCAAGCCTTTGCTGCCGGGCACGGCCACCCTGGGCGTGATGGGTGGCGGCCAGCTGGGTCGCATGTTTGTGCAGGCGGCGCAAAGCCTGGGCTACCGCACCGTGGTGCTGGACCCGGACGCGGTGAGCCCCGCCGGCGCCGTCGCGCACGAGCATATCCAGGCCGATTACCTCGACGAGGCGGGCCTGGCGCGGCTGGCCGCGCATTGCGACGCCATCACCACCGAATTCGAGAACGTGCCGGCCGCGGCGCTGGAGCGCCTGGCGCAGCAGCGCTTCGTGGCGCCCGCCGGTGCCGCCGTGGCGGTGTGCCAGGACCGCGCCGACGAGAAGGCGCATTTCCAGGCCAGCGGCGTGGCCTGCGCGCCCTATGCGCTGCTGCGCAGCGACGCCGACCTGGCGGCCGTGCCGGCCAGCCTGCTGCCCGGCATCCTCAAGACCGCCCGCATGGGCTATGACGGCAAGGGCCAGCTGCGCGTGCGCAGCGCGGCCGAGCTGGCCCAGGCCTGGGACGAACTGAAGCGCGTGCCCTGCGTGCTGGAGCAGATGCTGCCGCTGGCGCTCGAGCTCAGCGTGCTGGTGGTGCGCAATGCCGCCGGCCAGGTGGTGAGCTTCCCGGTGCAGCAGAACCTGCACCGCGACGGCATCCTGGCGGTGACCCAGGTGCCGGCGCCGGCCGCCAGCGCCGCCCTGCAACAGCAGGCGCGCGAATCTGCGGCCCGCATTGCCGCCAGCCTGCACTATGTGGGCGTGCTGTGCATCGAGTTCTTCGTGCTGCAGGATGGCGCCCTGGTGGTCAACGAGATGGCGCCGCGCCCGCACAACTCGGGCCATTACACGATGAATGCCTGCGACGTCTCGCAGTTCGAGATGCAGGTGCGCGCACTCGCCGGCCTGCCGCTGCCGACGCCACGCCTGCATTCGCCCACCGTGATGCTGAACCTGCTGGGCGACCTCTGGTTCGAGCCCGGCAGCGCTGCCGAGCGCAGCCCCGACTGGGCCGCCGTGCTGGCCCTGCCGGGCACGCATCTGCACCTCTACGGCAAGACCAGCGCGCGGCGTGGCCGCAAGATGGGCCATCTCAACATCACCGCGGCCACGGCCGCCGAGGCCGAGGCGGTGGCGCGCCAGGCGGCGGCCCTGCTGGGCCTGCCGGCCGACTGGTAAGAATGGGTGAAAACGCCATGCTGCTGAACGGCCAGGACCCCGCCGCCATTGCCCGCGCCGCCCAGGCGCTGGCCGATGGTGCCTTGGTGGCACTGCCCACCGAGACCGTCTACGGCCTGGGCGCGCGCGCCGACAGCGATGCCGCGGTGGCGCAGATCTTCGCGGCCAAGGGCCGGCCGGCCGACCATCCGCTGATCGTGCACGTGCTGGACGTCGCCGATGCCGAACGCTTTGCGCAAGACCTGCCCCCGGTGGCGCGGCGCCTGATGCAGGCCTTCTGGCCCGGCCCGCTGACGGTGATCGTGCCGCGCGCCGCCGGCATGGCCGCCGCCGCCGCGGGCGGGCAGGGCAGCATCGGCCTGCGTTGCCCGGCCCACCCGGTGGCGCGCGCCCTGCTGGCCGAGGCGCGCAAGCTGGGCGTGCTGGGCGTGGCCGCGCCCAGCGCGAACCGCTTCGGCCGCGTCAGCCCCACCTCGGCCCAGCATGTGCTGAGCGAATTCGAGCCCGGCCTGCTGGTGCTGGACGGTGGCGATTGCGAGGTGGGCATCGAGTCCAGCATCGTCGACTGCAGCCGTGGCCATCCGGTGCTGCTGCGCCCCGGCGTGCTGACCGAGGCCGAAATCGCCGCGGTGGCGGGCGAGCCGCTGGCGCCGCGCGATGCCGCGGCACCGCGCGCCTCCGGCACGCTGGCGGCCCATTACGCACCCAGCGCGGTGGTGCGGCTGCTGGCGCCCGCCGAGTTGCAGGCGGCCCTGTCTAAAGAAACCCCTCATGCCCTGGCGGTATATTCGCGCACGGTCGCCGTGCCGCAAGGCCTGCTGCAGCGCGTCATGCCCAGGCATGCGAGGGCGGCGGCCCAGGAGTTGTTTGCAGTCTTGCGCGCGTTGGACGCGCAGGGCGCACGCGAAATTTGGATCGAAACCCCCCCGGCCGATGCGGCCTGGGATGGCGTGAGGGACCGCTTGTCCCGCGCCGCAGCCGCTTTTTCTGATTCAGCCTCCTGAGGCAGGCGGTCAAGTTTTCTCTCGGAGCGTTCATGAAGAAGAGTTTCAAGCAAGGGTGGGGGCAGGCCGGTCTGGTGCTGCTGGCGGCTGCGGCGGCCATGTTGGCGGGCTGCGGTGGCGGCAGCAGCCAGATCGAGCCCTTTGCGCCCACGCGCATCATGGCCATGGGTGACGAGGCCAGCTACCTGACCACCGAAGGCAAGAAGTACGCGGTGAACGCCGTGGACGACACCACCCTGGCGCTGAAGTGCCAGAACAACCCGATCTGGGTGCAGGCCCTGGCCACCCAGTTCGGCCTGGTGTTCCCGCAGTGCAACCCCGACAACGTGGCCACGCCCAAGGGCATCATGTATGCGCGTCCGGGCGCCAAGGTCGATGGCGTGAAGGCGCAGATCGACCAGCAGTTCTCGGCCGGTGGCTTCACCAGCAAGGATCTGGTGGCGATCCTGGTGGGCAGCAACGATCTGATCGATCTGTACCGCCAGTTCCCGGCGCAGAACCGCGACACCCTGCTGGCCAGCGCCGGCGAGCGCGGCCGCGCGCTGGCCGACCAGGTCAACCGCGTCGCCAACGCCGGCGGGCGCGTGCTGGTCGTGACCCTGCCGGACCTGGGCCTGACGCCCTATGCCGCCAAGGAAAAGGCCACCAAGACCGACACCGACCGCGCGGCCCTGCTGAGCGCGCTGACCCAGGCCTTCAATTCGCAGATGCGCCTCAACGTCATCAACGACGGCCGCATGATCGGCCTGGTGCTGGGCGACGAGATGTCGCAGGCGATTGCCAAGTACCCCGAGGGCTTTGGCTACGCCAACATCACCGTGGGTGCCTGCAAGGTGGCGCTGCCCGACTGCACCACCAAGACGCTGCTGGACACCGCCTCCGCCGACACCTGGCTGTGGGCCGACGATTACTGGCTGGGCAATGGCGGCCAGAACCGCCTGGGCCTGCTGGCCCAGACGCGGGCACGCAACAACCCCTTCTGATACCCGCCTCGCAGGACCGCTGCGCAACCCCGACACCGCTCCGCGGTGTCGGGGTTTTTACTTGGTGGCGACCTATTTGCGGAGAAATATAGTCATCGCTCCAAAAAAGAACGACCGTTCTTTTTTAGGCCAAAGATAAAACTCGCAACGAGGTAGGAATGAGCAGCATCAAGACATTGAGCCTGGCGGCGCTGGCCGCCGCCGCCCTGAGCGCCTGCGGTGGTGGCACCGGCGCCGCCGACAACCGCGACGACCCGCCGCCGGCGCGCGGCAATATCGCCACCGCCGTGCTGGCCGGCAAGGCCACCATCGCCGACATCGACGCCGGCACCGCGGCCAAGGGCCTGCAGCCCCTGTCCGGCAAGGCCAAGTGCGATGTCGACATCCGCTACATCGTCTACTTCACGCGCGACCCGCTCGGCCAGGCCGCCACCGCCACCGAGGGCGTGCTGGTGCCCAGCGGCAGCGACCCGGCCTGCAGCGGCGAGCGCCCGGTGCTGCTGTATGCGCATGGCACCAGCACCGCCCACGCCACCAATATGGCCGACGTGAAGAACAACAGCGAGGCCGCGCTGGCCATGGCCATGTTCGCGGCCCAGGGCTTCATCGTGGTGGCGCCCAACTACCTGGGCTACGACAAGTCCAGCCTGAACTGGCACCCCTACCTGAATGCCGAGTCCTCGGGCGTCGACATGGTGGATGGCCTGCGCGCCGCCAAGGCCCACCTGGCCGCCGAAAGCGCCGTCAAGCCCTCCGCCAAGCTGCTGGTGAGCGGCTATTCGCAGGGCGGCCATGTGGCGATGGCGGTGCACAAGATCATCGAGCGCGACTACGCCGCCGAGTTCACCGTGACGGCCTCGGCGCCGATGTCCGGCCCCTACAACATCGTCGGCTTCGGCGATGTGGTGGTGAATGTGCAGCCGAATGCCGGCGCGACCATCTTCGCGCCCATGCAGCTGACGAGTTATCAAAAGTCCTACGGCAACATCTACAGCACGCCCTCGGAGGCCTACCAGGCGCCGTTCGACGCCAGCGCCGAGAGCCTGTTTCCGAGCGACAAGTCGGTCAGCGAGCTGATCGCCGCCGGCAAGCTGCCGGCGGACCCGACCTTCACCAAGCTGTTCGGCACCGGCGGCCTGTTGAAGGACAGCTTCCGCGCCGGCTACGCGACGGGCGGCTTCCGCAAGGCGCTGCAGACCAACACCCTGCTGGGCTGGACGCCCAAGCGCCCGATCGCCCTGTGCGGCGGCAAGCAGGATCCGACGGTGTTCTTCGACATCAACACCAGCGTCTCCGCCGCCGACCTGAAGTCGCGCGGTGCGCCGCTGATGGGCGCGTACGACCTCGAGAACCTCTCCAGCCTGCCCGCGGGCGTGGCCGGCCAGACGGTCTACTTCGGCTTCCAGCAGGCCAAGGCCGCGGCCGGTGCCTCCGCCCAGGGCCAGTACCACGGTGGCCTGGTGCCGCCGTTCTGCACCGCCCTGGCGCGCGGCTTCTTCCAACAAGTGCTGGCCAGCGGCCTGTGAGTCGCAGCAGCACGGAGATACAGACATGAACCACAAGACTTCTTCCGGCCTGCTGGGCGCCCTCCTGATGGGCCTGGCCGGCACCTGTGCGGCCCAGACCCACACCGTCTATCTGGGCGGTGCCCATATCGATGTGCGCGCCGTCTCGACGCCGCTGACCCATGCCTCCCTGCCGGATGCGCGCCTGAGCGTGGGCGACCAGGACACGCTGGGCTTCGGCTACACCTACCGCTTTGCGCCCAGCTGGAGCGCCGAGCTGGCGCTGGGCCTGCCGCCCACCCACAAGGTCTATGGCGAGGGCTCGCTGAAGCCCTTCGGCCAGATCTCGGCGGTGCAGCAGTTGCCCCCCACGGTGTTCCTGAACTACCACTTCGGCGAGCTGTTGCCCAAGCTGCATCCCTTCGTGGGCCTGGGCATCAACTACACGCGCTTCCCCAAGACGCGCAGCACCGTCGCGGGCGATCTGGCCTCGGGCGGCGCCACCAACATCAAGCTGGCGGACTCCTGGGGCGCGGCCGGCCACGTCGGCCTGACGGTGCAGTTCGACAAGAACTGGTCGCTGGTCAGCACGGTGGCGATGGCCAAGGTGAAGAGCGAGGTGACGGCGGTGAGCCAGACGCGCGAGGGTGTGGTGACGCGCAACACCACCGTGGACTTCCGTCCCATCGTTACCACCCTGTCGCTGGGCTACAGCTTCTAAGGGTTCCTCACGGCGCTGTGCGCGCCGCCCCCGGCATGTCCTGCGCGGTCCAGCGCAGCAGGGCGTCCAGGGCCGGCCGTGCCGCCAGCGCCCGGCCATGGTTGACGATGGCCACGAAGGCGTAGCGCTGGCCCGAGACCGAGAGCACATAGCCGGCCAGCGCGGTCACGTCGCGCAGCGAGCCGGTCTTCAGGTGCGCGCGGCCCTGGGCGGCGCCAAAGCGCTTGGCATCGCCGCGCGCCAGCGTGCCGTCCTGGCCCGCCAGCGGCAGCGAGGCCAGCATCTCCGGCATGCTGGGGCTGGCCCAGATCTGCAGCAGCAGGCCGCCCAGCTGTGCGGCGCTGAGGCGCGAATCGCGCGACAGGCCCGAGCCATTGCTGAGCAGGAAATCGCCGTCGCCCAGGCGCTGGGCCACCCAGTCGCGCAATTGCTGGCGTGCCAGCTCCAGCGTCACCGGCGCGCCGTCCATCGGCCTGGCCAGGCTCAGCAGCAATTGCTCGGCCATCAGATTGGCGCTGAACTTGTTGATGTCGCGCACCACCTCGGCCAGCGGCGGCGAGGCGAACTCGAAGCTCGGGGGCGTGGCCGGTGCCTTGCCCTCCAGCACCTCGCCGCCCAGCTTGCCGCCGAGCTCGCGCCACATCGCCGCCAGCAGGCGGGCGTTGAAGGTGCGTGGATCGGGGTCGGCCACCGGCCAGCGCAGCTCGCCGCAGGCGGCCGGGTAGCTGCCGGCAAAGCGTGGCCGCTTGCTGTCGCTCCACTGCGCCTTCAGGGCGCCGCGCCAGTCATCGCAGGCGCCGCCGCTGAGCGGCAGCTGGCTCAGCGCCGCGCCGCCGTCCAGCGGCGGCACATCGGTGCTGACCCAGGCGACGCGCCGCTCCGGGTCGGGCCGGAAGCTGTAGGTCAGGGCCTTGTAGTTGAGCAGCAGGGCGTCGGGCTGCACATTACCGGGGCGCCAGGGCTCGCCGTCAAAGTCCGCCGGGCTGCCCGCATAAGGCGCGAAGGCGCTGCGGTCCAGCACGATATGGCCGCGGATCTCGCGCACACCCAGGGCCTGCACCTGGCGCAGCAGCAACCAGAGGCGCTCCAGCACCAGCTTGGGATCGCCCGTACCCTTGATCACCAGATCGCCCTCCAGCACGCCGCTGTCGGGCTGCAGTCTGCCGTTCAGCCAGACCGGCGTGCGCCAGGTCCAGGCCGGCCCCAGCTGTTCGAGCGCGGCCCAGGTGGTGGCCAGCTTGGCCAGCGAGGCCGGGTTCATGGCCTGCCTGGCCTGCCACTCGAACTGCGCGCCCGTCGGCCGGATCGCATGGATCCAGATGCCCAGGCTTTCGGGCGGCAGTTTCGCCTGCGCGAGGGCCTGCTGCACCGGCTCCAGCTCGGCCGGCCAGGGCGCGGCGGTGGCCGCGGGGGCGCTGGCAGCGGCGCCGGCCAGCAGCCATGCCGCGAGACCTGTTCGGAGGGGATGAAGCAAGCTTGTCAAGGGCATGGCGACGATGATCGCACGGCTACACTTGCCTCCATGACCGTGCTGCTGGCCCTCGATAGTTCCACCGAAAGCATGGCGCTGGCCCTGATCACCCCGGCCGAGCGCCTGCTGCATGAGGGCGAGGGCGGCGCCAAGGCCTCGGCCCAGATGGTGCCGGCCGCGCTGGCCCTGCTGGCGCGCGCCGGGCTCGGCCTCGCCGACGTGGACGCGATCGCCTACGGCCAGGGCCCCGGCGCCTTCACCGGCCTGCGCACCGCCTGCGCGGTGGCCCAGGGCCTGGCCCTGGGTGCCGGCAAACCGGTGCTGGCGATCGACAGCCTGATGCAGGTGGCCGAGGATGCGCGCCAGCAGGCCGCGGCCGCCGGCACCGCGCTGGGCGAGCGGGTCTGGGTGGCGATGGACGCGCGCATGAACGAGATCTACGCCGCCGCCTATGGCTGGCAGGACGGGCGCTGGCAGGCGCTGGCAGCGCCCGCGCTCTACAGCGCCGAGAGCCTGAACGCCCGCTGGGCCGACGCGAGTTCGCTGCCGCCCACCGCGGTGGCCGGCTCGGCGCTGGCGGTGTTCGGCGCCGCGCTGCAGACGGGGGCCGCCAGTCGCTGGCCCGAGTCGCGCTCGCGCGCCGCAGCGCTGGCCGAGCTGAGCCAGCAGGCCTGGGACGCCGGCACGCTGCGCGATGCTGCCGAGGCCATGCCCGTCTATGTGCGCGACAAGGTGGCCTTCACCACCGCCGAGCGCCTGGCCGCACGCGCCGCATCATGAGCGCTCAGCTCGCCGCCGCCTGGACGCCCGTGCCGGGCCCGCTGGCCCAGTTCGGGCTGCGCGCCATGACGGTGCAGGACCTCGACGCCGTGCTGGCGATCGAGCTGCGCGCCTATCCCTTTCCCTGGTCGCGCGGCAACTTCATCGATTCGCTGGCGGCCGGCTATGGCGCCTTCGTCTGGCACGACAGCCTGGGCCAGCTGCAGGGCTATTTTCTCGCCATGAAGGGCGTGGACGAGCTGCACCTGCTCAACATCACCGTGCGCCCCGAGTACCAGGGGCGTGGCCTGGCGCGCCTGATGCTGGACGGGCTCAGCCATTGGGCACGCGCCCAGGGGGCGCCGCAGATCTGGCTGGAGGTGCGCCAGAGCAATGCGCGCGCGCGCCAGGTCTATGCCCGCTACGGTTTTGCCGAAGTGGGCCTGCGGCGTGCCTATTACCCGGCCGCAGGCGGGCAGCGCGAAGACGCCATCGTGATGAACCTGGCGGTGCCCCAATGAGCTATTCGGAACGCCAGCAGGCCATGCTCGAGGCCATGGGCATCAAGGTCTGGACGGCCCCTCCCGCTGCCGCACCTACCGCACCCGCTGCCGCAAGCGCGGCCCCTCCGTCACCCGTTGCCGAGGCGCCGGTGCCGGTCGCTGCCGTGTTGCCGCCCATGCCGGTAGCGCCAGTTACGCCGCCCATACCTGCCGGTGCGCGCGAGCAGGCGATTGCCGCGATGGACTGGCCGGCGCTGCGCGAGAGCGTGGCCGGCTGCCGGGCCTGCGGCCTGAGCGAGGCGCGCAAGCAGACCGTGTTCGGCGTGGGCCATGAGCATGCGCACTGGATGGTGGTGGGCGAGGCGCCCGGCGAGCAGGAAGATCTGCAGGGCGAGCCCTTTGTCGGCCAGGCCGGCAAGCTGCTCGACAGCATGCTGCGCGCGTTGGGCCTGAGCCGCGCCGAGGGCCCGCCGGAGCGACAGGTCTTCATCGCCAATACCCTGAAATGCCGGCCGCCGCGCAACCGCAATCCCGAGCCCGCCGAGCTGGCCCAGTGCGAGCCCTATCTGAACCGCCAGATCGCCCTGGTGCAGCCGCGCATCATCCTGGCGATGGGGCGTTTTGCGGTGCAGTCGCTGCTGCGCAGCAATGAGCCGATCGGCAAATTGCGCGGGCGGGTGCATGAATACCAGGGCGTGCCCCTGATCGTGACCTACCATCCGGCCTATCTGCTGCGCAATCTGGTGGACAAGGCGCGTGCCTGGGAGGACTTGTGCCTGGCCATGGACACCCTGCAGCAAGGCAAGACCTGACACCGAGCTGAGGAGGCGAGGGCACATGAAGGGCTGGGAACTGCTGCCAAGTGCCGCGACCCGCGTGGATGCGAGCGGCGCCATCCTCGAACGCAATGCGCAGTTCCTCCAGCTCAGCCAGGGGCAGACCGGCTGGAGCTGGCTGCGCCCCGAGGCCGAGGCGCAGCTGCGCGCGCAATGGCCGCAGCCGCAGGACTTCGAGCTCGAACTGCAGACCTGCGCCAGCGCGCCGACCTGGCTGAGCTGCCGCTCGCGCTGGGATGGCGAGGGCGCCAGCCATGTCTGCCTCTGGACCGATATCTCGGCCAGCAAGCGCGCCCAGCTGCGTGCGCAGGACCAGGCCGCGCAGCTGCGCCTGATGGCCGACAACGTGCCGGTGCTGATCGCGCTCTACGACGCCAAGACCGACCAATGCCTGTTCGCCAACCGCGGCTATGCGCGCATGTTCGGCCTGGACGAGCAGAGCATCCTCGGCCGCACGTTTGCCGAGGTGATCGGCGAGGCCGCTGCCAAGGAGATCCAGCCCCATGTGGACCGCGTGCTGCAGGAGCAGGTGGCGGTGGTGTACGAGCGCAAGATCGAGAGCCCGAACGCCGCGCCGCGCTGGATCGAGGTGAACCTGATCCCGCATCTGGACGGCAAGGGCGAGTCGCGCGCCAGCTTCGTGCTGATCGCCGACATCACGCGGCACCGCGTCGCCGAGATCGCGGTGCGCGAGTCCGAGGAGCGCATGGCCAAGTTCATGCACGCCTCGGTGGAGGGCATCGTGTTCCACCGCGACGGCGTCATCACCGATGCCAACGCGCCGCTGTGCCAGCTGGTGGGCTACACCCTGGCCGAGCTGCTGGGCCGCTCGGCGCTGGCCCTGGTGGCGCCCGACCAGCTGCACAAGGTCAGCCAGGTGATGGGCAAGAGCGAGGAGACGCGCTACGAGACGGCGGTGCAGCACAAGGATGGCAGCCGCATCGACGTGGAATTCATCGTGCGCACGCTCTGGCGCGGCGGCGAGAAGCTGCGCATGACCATCGTGCGCGACATCCGCGAGCGGCTGGCGGCGCAGCAGCGCATGCACCACCTGGCGCATCACGATGCGCTCACCGGCCTGCTGAATCGCGGCGCCTTCCTCGACCGGCTGCGCGAGCGCCTGCTGACGGCGCGCCGCGACGCGCAGAAGCTCGCCCTGCTGTTCATCGACCTCGACAACTTCAAGCGCGTCAACGATTCGCTGGGCCATCTGGAGGGCGACCAGGTGCTGCGCACCGTGGCCGACCGCATCGGCGCCTGCCTGCGCGCCACCGACACGGTGGGGCGCTTCGGCGGCGACGAGTTCGTGGTGCTGCTCGACGAGGTGTCGGGCCGCGAGGACGTGCATGTGGTGCTGATCGCGCTGCTGAGCGTGGTGGAGGTGCCGGTGCGCGCCGATGGCCGCGACCTCTCGGTCACGCCCTCGATCGGCGTGGCGATGTTCCCCGAGCATGGCGACAGCCCCGAGGAATTGCTGCAGCACGCCGACACCGCCATGTACCTGGCCAAGTCCAGCGGCCGCGCCACCTATGAATTCTTCGAGCCCTCGATGGCGGCCAACGCCTATGCCGACCTGGTGCTGGAGAGCGAGCTCGCGCATGCGATTGCGCGCGACGAGTTCGCGCTCTACTACCAACCCCAGGTGGATGCGCGCACCGGCGCGCTCACCGGCGCCGAGGCCCTGCTGCGCTGGCAGCATCCGCAGCGCGGCCTCTTGAGCCCTGAGGCCTTCATCATGGTGGCCGAGCGGCATCGCCTGATGCTGCCGCTGGGCGAATGGGTGATGCGCGAGGCGGCGCGCCAGGCGCGCATCTGGCACGAGACGGGCGTGGCCGAGGTGCCGATCGCGGTGAACCTCTCCAGCATGCAGTTCCGCCTCGCCAGCTTTGCGCGCTCGGTGGCCACGGTGCTGGAGCAGGCCGGCGTGCCGGGCACCTGGCTGGAGCTGGAGCTCACCGAGCGCATGCTCACCGAAGACTTGAGCGGCGTGCCCGAGACGCTCGCCAGCCTGCGCGCCCTGGGCCTGCACATCTCGGTGGACGATTTCGGCACCGGCTACACCTCGCTCTCGCACCTGACCCTGCTGCCGCTGGACAAGCTCAAGATCGACCAGAGCTTCGTCGCCGGCCTGCCCGACGACGAGGGCTCGGTGGCCATCACCCGCGCGATGCTGCAGATGGCCAAGGGCCTGGGCCTGCGCGTCAGCGCCGAGGGCGTGCGCAGCAGCGCGCAATGGGAAGCGCTGGCGCTGTGGGGTTGCGACGAGGTGCAGGGCGAGGCGATCGGCGCGCCGATGTCGGCGGCGGCCTTCGAGGCCTGGCTGCGCGGCCGCGTTTCTACAATCGGGGCATGAGCAAAGAAGTCCAGACCTCGCCCGAGCTAGCCGCCCTGATCCAGCGCGAGATCGAACAAGCCGGGGGTTATCTGCCCTTCGATCGCTTCATGGCCCTGGCGCTCTACGCGCCGGGCCTCGGTTATTACGCCAACCAGCGCCAGAAGTTCGGCCTGATGCCCGACAGCGGTTCTGACTTCGTCACCGCCCCCGAGCTCTCGCCGCTGTTCGGGCGCGCCCTGGCCGCGCAGGTGGCGCAGGCGCTGGAGGCGAGCGGCAGCGACGAGGTCTGGGAGTTCGGCGCCGGCACCGGCGCGCTGGCGGCGCAATTGCTGGAGGCGCTGGGCGAGCGCGTGCGGCGCTACCGCATCGTCGACCTGTCCGGCACGCTGCGCGCGCGCCAGGCCGAGCGCCTGCAGCCCTGGGCGCACAAGCTCGAGTGGCTGGACCAGCTGCCGGCGCGCATGCAGGGCGTGGTGCTCGGCAACGAGGTGCTGGACGCGATGCCGGTGCAGCTGCTGAGCTGGGATGGCCACACCTGGTGCGAGCGCGGTGTCGTGGCCGAAGGGTCAGGTCTTGCCTTTGCCGACCGGCCCAGCGCGCTGCGCCCGCCGCTGCACGAGCACATGCTGCCCGGCACCGTCACCGAGATCCACCCGCAGGCCGAGGCCTTTGTGCGCACCCTGGCCGAGCGGCTCGACCGCGGCGCGATCTTCCTGATCGACTACGGCTTCCCCGAGCGCGAGTACTACCACCCGCAACGCCTGGGCGGCACCCTGATGTGCCACCACGAGCACCGCGCCGATGGCGACCCGCTGGCCCTGGTGGGGCTCAAGGACATCACCGCCCATGTCAACTTCACGGGCGTGGCGTTGGCCGGCCAGGAGGCCGGGCTCAGCGTGCTGGGCTACACCAGTCAGGCGCATTTCCTCATCAACTGCGGCCTGGTCGAGCTGATGGCCGCGGCCGAGCTGCCGCAGCGCGTGATGGCGCACAAGCTGATCGCCGAGCATGAGATGGGCGAGCTCTTCAAGGTGATCGGCTTCGCCGCGGGCGAGCCCTTCGATGCCCTGGGCTTTGCGCAGGGCGATCGCAGCCACACGCTCTAACGCCTGCGTCGCGCCAGACCGGCCGCCAGCAAGGCCATCCCGGCCAGGGCCAGCGAGGCGGGCTCGGGTACCTGCAGTCCGCCACCGCCAAAGGTCAGCCCGCCCACGGCGTCGATCTCATTGTCGCCATCGCGCACCACGGCGCCCGGCCCACCCCAGGTGACTGACGCATATCGGAAGGTGGCGGCAGTCGGCAATTGGTAGACCGCCACGAAACCGTCGGCCACATTCGCACCCGGCGACCAGCCATCACCGTAGACGTGCACGAGCTGGGCCTGCACCCAGTCTGCATCGAGGGCATCGGGGTCATTCGACAACCAGGCGGTGTTCTCCAGCACCTCGCCGGGCACGGGGCCATGGTCCACAAAGACGAACACGGCCAGTTGATTGGCCTGCCCGCCCAGATCCCAGATCAGGCCCTGCGAGGGCCGTCCGCCCGATGCCCCGCCCACATTGCCGCCGTTGCCAGCGTCTTGTACCCAGGCGAAGTCGCGCGCGTTGGCATTCGCCGCCGCCGAACCCGCACCGTTGTAGGCCCCCAGCGTGGTGGGGTCGGTGCCGGTGCCAAAACCGTCCGCGCCCTTGACATAGCTGCCGAGGTTGAAGCCGCTGGGGTCGCTCCAGCCGCCGTTCTCGATGCAAGTGACGTTGGGGTTGATGCCCAGGCTGATGAAGGTGCTCACGGTGGCGCCGAACACCGGCGCACCCACGGCGTCAGCGGGGTTGGTGAGGCAGGGTCCGGCGATGGCCGCCGAGCTGAGGCCCAAACCAAGCGCGACGCCGGCCAGGGCGCTGAGACGACGGTATGCAGCATTCATCATGACGAACTCCAGACGCTGTTGAGATAAGCGACCATGCCTGTGCAGGGGCACGCATAAAGCGCGCCAGCATGACAAGTGTTTGATTTGATGACGAGTTGTCAGGGGCGATGCAACAAGCGGCGTGACGCTGTAAATATTCCCGACGCCGACCTTGCGCTCATGTCTGGGCCATGGCGGCCAGCGCCGCCAGCCGCGCCCTGGCAATTGCCGCGCCGATCTGCGGCCCCTTGAGGCCCTGCGCCAGCGCCGCCGCGCTGAGTTCGGCCTGGTTGAGGCCCTGCAGGCAGCGCAGGTCGGCGAGCAGCTTGGGGCGCTGCGGATAGGGCCGGTCTTGCAGCCCCAGGCGGCCGCGCGCATCGCATTCGCAGGCCAGGAGCAGCTCGGCAAAGCGCTCGGGGCGGCGCAGCGCATCGCAGCGCTCCAGCAGGTTCAGCCGCGCCTGCGGCGTGAAGGACAGGCTCTGGTGCACATGGGTGTGCTCGCGCGTCATCAGCTCGGCCAGTTCGCGGCAGTCGCTCGGCACGCGCCAGCGTTCGCTGACGCGCCGCGTTAGCGGCAGGCCACGGCTCTCGTGGGCGATATGACGTGGCAGCGCCTCGTCGGGCGTGAGGCCCTTGCCGAGATCGTGGCACAGGCAGGCATAGCGCACCGTCAGCGGCGCGGCCAGCGCGGCGCAGCGGTCCAGCACCATCAGCATGTGCGTTCCGGTGTCGATCTCGGGGTGGTGCTGCGCGGGCTGCGGCACGCCGAAGAGGCGGTCCAGCTCGGGCAGCAGGCGTGCCAGCGCGCCGCAGGCGCGCAGCACCTCCAGCATGCGCGAGGGCTCAGCTTCCATCAGGCCGCGCGCGAACTCCTGCCAGATGCGTTCGGCCACCAGCGCATCGACCTCGCCGGCGGCCACCATCTCGCGCATCAGCGCAAGCGTCTCGGGCGCCACCGTGAAGTCCCGGTAGCGCGCCGCAAAGCGCGCCAGCCGCAGGATGCGCACCGGGTCCTCGGCAAAGGCCGGCGAGACATGGCGCAAGACCTTGTCCTTGAGGTCCCGCTGGCCGCCATAGGGGTCGATGAGTTGGCCGGCCGCGTCCTCGGCCATCGCGTTGATAGTTAAGTCGCGGCGCGCCAGGTCCTGCTCCAGCGTGACCTCGGGGGCGGCGTGGAAGGCAAAGCCATGGTAGCCCGGCGCGGTCTTGCGCTCGGTGCGGGCGAGCGCGTATTCCTGCTTGGATTCCGGGTGCAGAAACACCGGGAAGTCCTTGCCCACCGGCTGGTAGCCCAGGGCCAGCAGTTGCTCGGGCCGGGCGCCGACGATGACCCAGTCGATGTCGGCCACCGGGCGGCCCAGCAGGGCGTCGCGCACCGCGCCGCCGACCTTGTAGATCTGCATCATGGTCGGCGCCGGGCTCAGCGCAACTGCCCCTGCGGCCCGCCGGAGACGCGGTAGGGCTCGTCGTCGGCGATGAAGTCATGCTCGGCCAGAGCGTCGGCCACCCAGGCGGCCACGGCGGGATGGGCCTGCATGGCGGCCAGGTAGCGCTGGCAGGGCTCGGATATGGGCAGGCCATAGCGCGTGATGCGCATCACCACCGGCGCGAAATAGGCGTCGGCGGCACTGAACGCGCCGAACAGGAAGGGCCCGCCGCTGGCCGCCAGCGCCTCTTCCCAGGCGGCCTGCATGCGCGCCAGGTCGGCCCGCAGCTTGGGCTCGCTGGCGAGCAGGCGCTGGCCCACCGCGCTCAGGTCGGCCTCGATATTCATCGGGCAGAGGCCGCGCAGGCTGCCGAAGCCGGCATGCATCTCGGCGCACAGGCTGCGTGCGCGCGCGCGCTGGCGGGCATCGCGCGGCCAGATCGCCAGCTCAGGGTGGCGATCGGCAATCGTCTCGGTGATGGCCAGGGTGTCCCAGACGGCGAAGCCGTCGTCGTCCAGCAGCACCGGCACCTTGGCGGCCGGCGTGACCTCGGCCATAGCCTGGTAGAAGCTGGAGCCGGGCGTGAAATCGAAGCGCAGCTTGCGCTCGCTGAAGGGGATGTCGAAGGCCTTCAGCAGCACCCAGGGGCGCATCGACCAGGACGAGTAGTTCTTGTTGCCGATCACGAGTTGCATGGGGGATGTCGCTCCTTGTTGTGAGTGGTTCAGCGATGCGCGCCGCGGCGCAGCACGTCCATCTTGCTGACGCCGTGGCGCAGATAGGCCGCGGCGATGGGCTCCACGGCATGGGCCTGGATGCCCAGCTCGGCCAGGCCGGGCAGGGTGCCGCTGGCGATATTGGGCACCTCCATCGAGGCCAGGTTGTCGCGCGACATCATGGGCTCGCCCGGCAGGCTTTCCATCAGCAGGGCCTGCGCCTTGGCCAGCACGGCGGGCAGGGGCAGCACGCGGCGTTCGTGGCCGCTCAGGCGGCCGGCCAGCTTCACCAGCTCGCCCAGGCGCAGCACCTGCGGGCCGGCCAGTTCGTAGGTCTTGCCGATGGTGCTGCCGTCCTGCATGCAGCGCAGGATGGCGGCCGCCACGTCCTCCACCCAGACCGGCTGGAACTGCGCGTCCGCGCCCGCCAGCGGCATCAGCGGGAACCAGGCCTGCAGTGCCGCGAACAGATTGAGGAACTGGTCGTCGGCGCCAAAGATCACCGAGGGCCGCAGCAGCGTGAGATCGAGCTCGGCCGCTGCTTCCTGCAGCACCGCCTCGCCGCGCGTCTTGGAGCGCAGATAGCGCGAGGGCGCGGCCGGCCCGACGCCCAGCGCGCTGACATGGATGAGGCGGCGCACGCCGGCTTCGCGGCAGGCCGCCGCCAGGGTGCGCGGCAGCTGCACATGGGCGCGCTCGAAGGCGGCCTCGTCGCCCTGCAGGATGGCCACCAGATTGACCACCAGATCCTGACCTCGCAGCAGCTGCGTGAGCTGCGCCGCGTCGTGCACATCGGCCTCGATCATGTCGAGGCCGGGCAGCACC
Source organism: Roseateles sp. FW301-B2 (assembly GCF_058788955.1). Classification (NCBI taxonomy): domain Bacteria; kingdom Pseudomonadati; phylum Pseudomonadota; class Betaproteobacteria; order Burkholderiales; family Sphaerotilaceae; genus Roseateles; species Roseateles sp. FW301-B2. Next base: position 29,706 of record NZ_JBYTBE010000025.1, on the reverse strand, counting down.
TGCAGGCCGCGGTGCGCGGCCGGGCGCCGGCTCGGCACCGTGATGGCCGCGGCGCCGCCATGCTGACGCACCAATTGCTCGCACAAGGCACGGCCGACAAAGCCGCTGCCGCCTAGGATCAAGATCTTGTTGGGGGTCACGGTAGGTCCTGGTTGGAGGAGGGCGCGCTGGCCTCGCGTGGGCCGATGAGCTTGCCCAGGCGCTCGCGCAAGGCGCTGGGCTCGGAACCGAGCAGGCGTGCGTAGACGGTGGCGTTGGACAGCACCTTCTTCACATAGTCGCGCGTCTCGTTGAAGGGGATGCTTTCGGCCCACAGGGCGGCGTCGATCACCGGCCCCTCGCGCCAGCGGCGCGGCCGGCCGGGGCCGGCGTTGTAGGCCGCCGCGGCCATCGCCATCGAGCCGCCGAAATCGTCCAGCACCAGCTTCAGGTAGTTGGTGCCGATGCGCAGATTGAAGTCGCGGTCGGTGAGGTATTCGGGCTTGTAGTCGAGGCCGGCCTTCTTGGCGGTCCAGCGCGCGGTGGCGGGCATCACCTGCATCAGGCCGGAGGCGCCGACATGCGAGCGCGCGTCCATGATGAAGCGCGACTCCTGGCGGATCAGGCCGTAGACATAGGCGGGGTCGAGGCCGATCTCGCGCGCCTTGGCCAGCACCTCGTTGCGGAAGGGCAGGGGATAGCGCTGGTTCAGGTCGACCTCGGCCCTGGTGCGTTCGCTGGTGTTGATGCAGCGGTCCCAGACCTCGCGCTCGCAGGCCAGGCCGGCGGCGGCCAGCAGCTCGCGGTCGCTCATGCCGCGCAGCGAGAAATTCCACTCGCGCACGCCCTCGTTGCGCAGGCCGGCGGCGATCAGCAGCAGGCTGCGGTTCAGGCCGGGGTGCTGATAGGCCTGGCCCTTCTCCTGCGGGCTCAGCGGCGCCGGTGCGGCCGGCAGGGGCAGGCGCTGCTCCAGCTCGTCGGCCGCCAGCTTGCCGTAGAAGCTCAGCGGCGAGGCCAGGCCCTGCAGCAGCTGGTGCGCCTGGGCGCGCTGGGCCTCGCTCTTGGCGCTGCCGGCGCCCTCGGCCGCGCTGGCCTGCAGGGCGCGCGCACGCCAGTACTGCCAGGCCGGCTCCTGCTGCTCCTTCGTGCTCATCAGGCCCAGGGCCTGCAGTGCCAGCGCCGGGCGGCCGGCGCCGTTGTCGGCCCGCAGCGCGGCGCGCACCGCCCAGCCCAGCGTGTCGTCGCTCCACTCCGCGGCGCTGTTATGTTTGTCGAGCAGCCGGAAGGCGCGCGCGTAGTAGTCGGCGCCTTCCGGCTGCAGCTTGAGCGCCGCCTGGCGCGCCAGCTGGGCCCAGGCCCAGGCGGCCAGGTCCTGCGGCAGCCTTGCCTCCCAGCGGTCCACCAGCTCGGCGGCCTGGGCGGTGTCGCTGGCGCTGATGCGCAGCAGCGCCAGGGTGGTGATCTCGGCATGGGTGCGGCCCTGGGTCGAGGCCTTGCGCGCCAGGTAGCGCGCCGCGCTGTCCTGCAGCTCGGTGACATGCAGGGCCAGGCCCTTGGGCAAGAGGGCACTGGCCTGCTTGATGGCGCGCGGGCGGTTCAGCTCGAAGCTCAGGCGCAGCTTGAGCCAGACATCCTCGGGCTTGAGCCGCCCGGCCTCCAGCAGGGTGCTGGCGAGCAACTGGCAGCCGTCGTCGCCATCCTTCTGGGCCAGCCAGGCCGCGCGTGCCGCGGCGCGCACATCGCGGCCGGCCAGGTGCTCGGTGAGCAGGCCGTAGCAGGCCACCTCGCGGTCGTCGGCCATCTTGAAGCGCGGCAGCTCGCGTGCGAAATTGCCCCAGTCGCGGCGCCGGCCCAGCTCCAGCAGCCAGTCGTTACGCAAGCGGTCTTCCACATAGCTGCCGGGCCAGCGCGCATAGAAACCCTCCAGATCGCCCTGGCTCAGCTCGGTGAGGCGCAGGCCCAGGTCCCAGTAGTCGATCCAGGACGCGAGCGGGTACTGCTGCGCCTGCGCGACGGCGTTCACCGCCGCCAGGCGCTTCTTGTCCTTCAGGCGCAGGGCCTCGCGCGCCTCGCCGATCAGCTCGGGCTTGGGCGGCGCAATGTCTTGCGCGCGGGCGCAGCATGAAAGAAAACTCAGCCCGCAGGCCAGCGCGAGCGCCGCGATGCGCGTCAGATTCCGTGCTCCATATACTGCCGACAAGATTGTTCTCTCTCTGCTTTCTCTTTGCTGGATAAACCGCTGATGCCGTCAGACCACGCCACCCTGCCGCACGAGCGCGCCGCGCTGCGCCGTCATTTGCTGGCCGCACGCGCGCAATGGTGGGCGAGCGCGGAGGCGCAAAAGGCGCAGGCCGCGCAGGCCGCTGCGCTGCGTGAACTGCTGGCTCAATTAGAGCCCCAATGCCTGGGTCTCTACTGGCCCTTCGAAGGGGAATTTAACGCAGCCGAGTTTGTGCAGTCGCAAGGCCTGGTCAAGCAATGCGGTCTGGCCCTGCCATTCGCCCGCAAGGAGGGCCGACAGATGGACTTCCGGCGCTGGCAGGGCGAGGCGCCCGCGCTGAAGGATGAGTGCGGCATTCCCAGCAGCGATGGCGCGGTGGTGGTGCCCGACGTGCTGCTGGTGCCCTGCGTGGGCTTCACCCGCGAGGGCTACCGGCTGGGCTATGGCGGCGGCTATTTCGACCGCTGGCTGGCCAGGCATCCGGGCGTCACCACCATCGGCCTGGGCTGGAGCGGCGGCGAAATTGCCTTCGCGATCGAGGCGCATGACCAGCCCCTGACCGTGATCCTGACCGAGCGCGAGCTCGTGACGCCCTAGTCGTGCTCGCCCAGCCCGCCCTCGTCGCCGTGCTGCGTTTCGCCGATGTCGCGGCGCGATTGCGCGGCCTGGGCCTCGACCCAATGCGCGAACTGCACCACCTCGGGCCGGCTGCGGCCCTGGCGTGACAGCAGCAACCAGTAGGCCGAGGGGCTGCTCATGCGCCCGGCCGGGCCGAAGGGCTCGACCAGCTCGCCGCGCTGCAGCGACTCGTACACCAGGGCCAGCCGCGCCAGTGCCACCGCCTGGCCCGAGAGCGCGGCCTGGATCTGCTGGTAGGTGAAGTTCAGGTACATCCAGCGCCGCGGCTGCAACTCTGGCGCGCCATGCTCGGCCAGCCAGCGCCGCCAGCTCAGGTATTGGGCGGTGGGGCGCTGGTCGTCTTCCTCGGCCAGGCTGTGCTGGGCCAGGTCGCTGGGCTGGCGCAGCGGCGGCGCCAGGCCGCGGGCCGCCTGCTCCACCAGCCAGGGGCTGGCCACCGGCACCAGGGTTTCGCCAAACAGCCGCACCGCACCGGGCGGCACCTGGCCGGGCGCGCAATAGCGCAGCGCGAGGTCGATCTCGCTGTCGTCGATGTCGACGATCTGGTCCAGTGCCGAGACGCGGATGTCGATGTCGGCATGCGCGCGCTGGAAGGCCTCCAGGCGCGGCAGCAGCCACAGCGAGGCGAAGGAGGCGAAGGTGGTGACGTTGACGACGCGGCGCCCGCGCGACTGGCGGATCTGCCGCACCGTGGCGTCCAGGCGCTCGATCATGCTCACCACCTGGGTGCGCAGCAGCGCGCCGTCGGTGCTCAGCTCGACATGGCGGGTGCCGCGCAGGAACAGGGTGCAGCCGATCTCGTCCTCCAGGCTGCGGATCTGGCGGCTGATGGCCGATTGCGTGAGATGCAGCTCCTCTGCCGCCGCGCGGAAGCTGAGCAGCCTGGCCACCGCCTCGAAGGCGCGCAGGGGGCCGATGGCGAGGGGGCGATGGCGCGGCGCGTTATTCATGCGCGAATGGTATCAATCCGGGGCGTGCAACTCATTGGACCGGATTCCGGGTAGTCCCTAGTATTGCCCCATGCCCGCCGAGTGCGGCGGGCGGATCAGGAGGACACCATGTCTTTGGCTCAACGCTCATCAATCGATGCATTCCACCCCGCCTATGCCGGCACCGCCTGGGAGCTGGGCCAGGGCCAGGCCCTGAGCCTGCCGATCGGGCCGGGCGCACGCGAGTTGCGCGTGCTGGAGGGTCGCGTCTGGCTGACCCGCAGCGGCCGTGCCGACCGGCCGGCCCAGGACGTCTGGCTGGCCGCCGGCGAGGCCATCATCCTCGGCTCCGGCGAGCAGGTGGTGCTGGAATCCTGGCCCAGCGCGCGCTTCCAGCTGCTGGTGCCGCCGCTGGCCTGCCCGGAAGCCTGGAGCCAGCTGAAGGCCAAGCGCGCGGCGCGCCCGGCCAGCTCGGCCCTGGCGGCGGCCTGAACCATGGCCGGCCCGCTGTTGAAGGCGGCGGACATTGCCGCCATGGCGGGTCAAGCCAAGACCCATCTGCTGAACGCCAACGCGGTGCGCGTCGCCAAGTCGCTGGGCGGCGCCACCGGCATGACGGCGCTGGGTTTTCATGTGATGACGCTGGCGCCCGGCCGCGAGGCTGCCGAGTACCACCGCCATCTCTATGAGGAGCAGTGCTTCTACATCCTGTCGGGGCGGGGCACGGCCATCATCGACGAGCAGGCCCATGCCGTCGAGGCGGGGGACTTTCTCGGCTTCGCGAAGAACGGCGCGGCTCATACCCTGGTGAACACGGGGGCGGAGCCGCTGGTGTTCATCGCCGCCAGAACGAACCTGGAGCAGGATGTCTGCGACTACCCGCGCCAGCGCAAGCGGCTCTACATGAATGGCGCCGAAGAGGCGCTGGTGGACTTCGATCAGCTGCGCGTCGAGCGGCCCTAAGCCTTGCCGCGGCGCGGCGCCGGTTTGCTGCCCTTCGCCGCGCGGGCGCGCAGCGCCGCCGCCAAGGCCAGGCGTGCCCAGGGCTGCATCAGCGCGGGCGATTCCATCGCCTCTTCCGGCGCCGCGTAATAGGCCATCGTCATGACCTGGCCCTGCTTGTCGTAGCGGAAGGGCGCGCAGCCGGCCTGCTGGAAGGCCGGGATGGTCTCGGCATCGGCCTTCAGCCAGAGCTGCTCGAAGGCAATGATGGCGATGAAGATCTCGTCCGCATAAATGCCATAGCCGCCGAACATGCGGCGGCTGCGCAGCGCACCCAGGGGCGCCAGCAATTCCAGGCTGTGGGCCAGCAGTTCCTTGGACATGGCGCAACTATAGGTGGTGGCTTAGGCAAACCCGCAAGTCACAAGACCTGACCCTCGCGCACAATCATGGCAGCCAGCCTTGGGAGACTCTCGCGTGGATGTAGCCAATGACCGTGCCGCCCTGCGCCACAAACTGATTGCCGACCGCTTGGCCCTGCCGGGGCGGCTGGAGCTGGCCGAGGAGCTGCAGCGCGTGCTGCGCGTCTGGCTGGTGCGGCGGCGCGAGCTGACCATCGGCGCTTACTGGCCCATCAAGGGCGAGTTCGACCCGTTGCCGGCGTTGTACCGCTGGGCCGAGGCCAACCCGGTGCGGCGCATCGGCCTGCCGGTGGTGGACAAGGAGCATGGCACGCTGCGCTTCCATGTCTGGTACCCGGGCTGCCCGATGGAGGAAGACGCCTACGGCATTCCCAAGCCCAAGGACACCGAGGTGTTCGAGCCGCAGCTGCTGGTGGTGCCCTGCGTGGGCTACGGGCCCTGCGGCCTGCGCCTGGGCTATGGCGGTGGCTTCATGGACCGCACCCTCGCCAGCCTGCAGCCGCGCCCCGCCACCGCCGGCGTGGGCTATGCGCATGGTTTTCTGCCCCTGCTGAAGGCCGAGCCGCACGACATGCCGCTGGACGCCATGCTCACCGAGGAGGGGGTGGTGTGGGACAAGGACGGTTGAGGCCGGCGGGCGGCCGGGCTGAGAGAATGCGGTGATGAACAGTGCCGCCTACGCCCACCACCTCGCCAGCCTGCAGCAGCGCGCCGAAGACGCGCTGGCGCGCTGCGGTTTCGATGCCCTGCTGATCGCCTCCGGCATTGAGAAATACGCCTTCCTGGACGACCGGCCCTATCTGTTTGCGCCCAATCCGCATTTCAAGCATTGGCTGCCGCTGACCCAGCACCCCAACAGCTGGCTGCTGATACGCCCGGGGCAGCAGAAGCCCTTGCTGGTCTACTACCAGCCCGACGACTACTGGCATGTACCGCCGTCGGCGCCCAGCGGCTTCTGGGTCGAGCATTTCGAGATCCGCATCATCAGCACGCCGGACGAGGCGCGCCAGCACCTGCCCCTGCAGCTGGCGGCCGCCGGCCGCCTGGCCATCATCGGCGAGGCGGATGCCGCGCTGGAGGGCCTGGTGCCCAACAACCCGGCCGCCCTGCTGAACCTGCTGCACTACGCGCGCGGCTGCAAGACCGAGTACGAACTGACGCAGATGCGGGCGGCCTCGACGCGGGCGGTGCGCGCCCATGTGGCGGCGCGCCAGGCCTTTCTGGCCGGCGCTTCCGAAGCGCAGATCCATGCCTCCTACCTGGCGGCCTGCGGCCATACCGATCGCGACCTGCCCTACGGCAATATCGTCGCGCTCAACGAGCATGGCGCGGTGCTGCACTATCAGTATCAAGACCTGACCCCGCCGACGCAGTCGCGCTCGCTGCTGATCGACGCCGGCGCCCAGGTGGCCGGCTACGCGGCCGACATCACGCGCAGCTGGAGTGCCGGTGATGCAGATTTCGATGCCTTGCTGGCGGCGATGGAGTCCGCCCAGCTGGCCCTGGTGGGCGAGGTGCGCGCTGGCGTGGACTATCGCGACATCCACCTCAGCACTCATGCGCGCATCGCCAGCATCCTGAAGACCCTGGGCATCGTGAAGGCGATGAGCGAGGAGGCCATGCTGGCCGAGCGCATCACCTCCACCTTCATGCCGCATGGCATCGGCCATCTGCTGGGCCTGCAGGTGCACGATGTGGGCGGCTTCATGGCCGACGCCACCGGCGCGCTGGCGCCCAAACCCGAGGGCCACCCCTATCTGCGCCTGACGCGCACGCTGCAGCCCGGCATGGCGGTGACGATCGAGCCCGGGCTCTACTTCATACCCACCCTGCTCAAGGCCCTGCGCGCCGGCCCGCACGCGGGCGCGGTGAACTGGGGCCTGGTGGAGCACCTGAGCCGGTATGGCGGCGTGCGCATCGAGGACGATGTGGTGTGCCGCGCCGCGGGTGCGCCGCCGGAGAACCTGACAAGGGATGCGTTCGCGGCGCTGGGCTGAGCATCAAGCGCCGCGCCCCAGGGAATAGAACTCGTCATTGGGGCGCATGCTCGTGACGTTGGCCATGCGGTTGGACATGCCGAAAAAGGCGGCAATGCCGGCGATGTCCCACGCGTCAGCCATGTCGAAACCATGGCGCTGCAGTGTCTCGAAGTCGTCGTCGCCCACGGCGTACGCTTCGGCAGACACCTTCATCGCGAAGTCCAGCATGACCTTCTGGCGCGGCGTGATGTCGGCCTTGCGGTAGTTGATGGCGACTTGGTCAGCGACCAGCGGATTCTTGGCCCGGATGCGCAGGATGGCACCGTGTGCGACCACGCAGTATTGGCACTGGTTCGCGTTGCTCGTGGCCACCACGATCATTTCGCGCTCGGCCTTGGTCAAGTTGCCCTTCTTCTCCATCAAGGCGTCGTGATAGGCAAAGAACGCGCGGAACTCATCCGGCCGGTGCGCGAGAACGAGGAAAACGTTCGGCACGAAGCCGGACTTCTCCTGGACGGCGAGGATGCGCGTGCGAATGTCTTCGGGCAGATCCTTGATCTCAGGGACTGGGAAACGGCTGATCTTGAATGGCGTAGCGGTGGACATGGAGGCTCCTGGGCGAGGGCGGGGAGAGGAACTCACCGGCTGCGTTGTGACAAGCAAGGCATGGCGATGTACGAAGTACCGTGACGCTACACCAAGGCGACGCCACGCAGCATCGCCAGCCCCCACCCGGCCTGGAGCCGACATGAAAAAAGCCGCCAGGCCCTTGCGGGCCGGCGGCCTTGTCGTCAGGCGACGCGCTTGATCAGAAGCGCATGCCCAGGCCCACGCCCACCAGCAGCGGGTCGACCTTGAACTTGCCGACTTCGGTGCCGCTGGAGTAGACCTTGGTGCCGATCTGCACCTTCTTCACGTCCACGTTCAGGTACAGGTTCTTGGACAGCTCGATGTCGGCACCGATCTGGGCCGAGAGGCCGAAGCTGTTGTGCTTGATGCTGGGATGCAGGGCGGTCTCGACCGCGGGGGCGAATTTCACCGACGAGAAGTTGGTGTAGTTCAGGCCCACGCCCACATAGGGACGGAAGCTGGCAGCGGGGGCGAAGTGGTACTGCAGGCTCAGCGTGGGCGGCAGGTGCTTGAGCGAACCGATTTCGGCGCCGCCGGCCTTCAGGGTGTGCTTTTGCGGATAGGTCAGGATCAGCTCGGCCGCGATATTGGGCGAGAAGAAGTAGCTGATGTCCACCTCGGGGATGGCCTTGTTGTTGATCGTCAGACCCAGGCCGGTCGTGTCCTTGTTGGCCGAGTCGATGTTGACGACGCGGGCGCGCACCAGCCAGGGGCCTTCAGCCTGCGCCTGAGCAGCAAAGCTGGCGGCGGCGAGGGCAACAGCGGCGAAGGTGCTTGCAATCTTTCCCATCATTCCAATAACTCCTTGTTTGCCGGGACCAATCCCGATGAAGCCATTGGACGCAGATCGATCGGGTTAACCCTTGATCTGACGCAAGTGCAAAAAAGCCCTCGTCATGAGGGCTTGGTGGTTTTGCGTTGCCTCAAGAAACTCAGCCGAGACCGAGGCGTTTGCACAACTCCAGCGTCAGCGCCGACTGGTTGAGCGTATAGAAGTGGATGCCCGGCACGCCATCGGCGATCAGGCGTTCACACACGCGCGTCATCACGTCCAGCCCAAAGGCGCGGATGGAGGCGGCGTCGTCCATATAGCCCTCCATCTTCAGCGCCACCCAGCGCGGGATCTCGATGCCGTCGCGCGCCGCGAACTGGGCGATGCGCGCGTAGTTGTGGAAGGGCATGATGCCCGGCACGATGGGGGCATCCACGCCCAGCTTGCGCACCTCGTCCACGAAGTTGAAGTAGGCGTCGGGGTTGAAGAAGAACTGGGTGATGGCCTCGTCGGCGCCGGCACGCATCTTGTCGGCGAAGTGCTGCAGGTCGCGGGCGGCATAGCGCTGCTGCGGGTGGTACTCGGGATAGGCAGCCACCTCGATCTTCCAGTCCGCCCCCTGCGTTTCGCGGATGAAGCGCACCAGCTCGGCCGCATAGCGGAACTCGCCCGCGGTGGCGGTGCCGCTGGGCAGGTCGCCGCGCAGCGCCACCACGCGGCGGATGTTCTGCGCGCGGTAGGTGGCCAAAATCTCGGCGATGTTCTCGCGCGTGGAACCCACGCAGGAGAGATGCGGCGCGGCCTCATAGCCCATCGCCGCGATCTCGCTCACGGTGGCCAGGGTCTTCTCGCGCGTGGAGCCGCCGGCGCCGTAGGTGACGCTGAAGTACTGCGGCTTCAGCACGCTCAGCTCCTGCACCACGGTCTTGAGCTTCTCCGCCCCCACGGGGGTGTTGGGCGGGAAGAATTCGAAACTCACCGCTGTCATGGTGTGTGTTCCTTTGCTGCGTTCGTCTTCGCTGCCTGCGGACCTTCGGCCCACAGGAAGAATTCCTTGTTGCCATCACCACCGGTGATGGGGCTTTCAAAGTAGTCGCGTACCTGCCAGTCCAGGGCGGCGGCGGCCTCGCGGGCGCGCGCCTCCAGCAGCGGGTACTGCTTGGCGTCCTTCACCAGGCCGCCGCGCGCCAGGGCCTTGGGGCCCAGCTCGAACTGCGGCTTGATCAGCAGCAAGACCTGACCCCCGGGCGCCAGCCAGGGCGCCAGCTGGGGCAGGGCGCCGAGCATGGAGATGAAGCTCAGGTCGCCGACGATGAGCGCAAAGCCCTCGGGCGGGGCCTGCTCGCGCAGCGCCGAGCCCGCCAGCTCGCGCACATGCAGGCCTTCCAGCGCGCAGATACGCGGGTTGGCCGCCAGCGCGGCATGCAGCTGGCCATGGCCCACGTCCACGCCCACCACACGCGCGGCACCCGCCTTCAGCAGGCAATCGCTGAAGCCGCCGGTGCTCTGGCCCATGTCCAGCACCGTCAGCCCGGCGACCGTCAGGCCTGTGTGCGCCAGCGCGCCCTCGAGCTTGAGCCCGCCGCGCGAGACATAGCGCAGCTCCGCGTCATCGCTGATGCGGAGCTCGGCGAACTCCGGCAGCTCCTCGCCCGCCTTGCGAATGGCCGACCAGCCCTTGGCCGAGCGCCACTCGGCCGCGGCCGCGCTGATCAGCCGCTGCGCGGCCGAACGCGTGGGCGCCAGGCCCTTGGCGACCAACAACTGGTCTGCGCGCATCGCTCGCCGCTCAGTAGCGGTAGGTGTCGGGCTTGTACGGGCCCTGCTTGGGAACGCCGATATAGGCCGCCTGCTCATCGCTGAGCTCGCTCAGCTGGGCGTTCAGCGTGGTCAGCTGCAGGCGCGCCACCTTCTCGTCCAGGTGCTTGGGCAGCACATAGACCTTGCCGATGTCGTAGGCGTCCTTGTGCGCGAACAGCTCGATCTGCGCGATCGTCTGGTTGGCGAACGAGGACGACATCACATAGCTCGGGTGGCCGGTGCCGCAGCCCAGGTTCACCAGGCGGCCCTTGGCCAAGAGGATGATGCGCTTGCCGTCCGGGAAGATCACATGATCGACCTGCGGCTTGATCTCTTCCCACTCGTACTTCTCGATCGAGGCGATGTCGATCTCGTTGTCGAAGTGGCCGATATTGCAGACGATGGCGTTGTGCTTCATCGCGGCCATGTGCTCATGGCGGATCACGCCCTTGTTGCCGGTGGTGGTGACGAAGATGTCGGCCTTGTCGGCGGCGTATTCCATCGTCACGACGCGGAAGCCTTCCATCGCCGCCTGCAGCGCGCAGATCGGGTCGATCTCGGTGACCCAGACCTGCGCCGACAGCGCGCGCATCGCCTGGGCCGAGCCCTTGCCCACATCGCCATAGCCGGCGATCACGGCGATCTTGCCGGCGATCATCACGTCGGTGGCGCGCTTGATGCCGTCCACCAGCGATTCGCGGCAGCCGTAGAGATTGTCGAACTTGCTCTTGGTGACCGAGTCGTTGACGTTGATGGCGCGGAACAGCAGCGAGCCCTTGGCCGACATTTCCTTCAGGCGGTGCACGCCGGTGGTGGTCTCCTCGGTCACGCCGATGATCTCGGCGCTCTTGCGGGTGTACCAGCTCGGGTCCTGGGCGATCTTGGCCTTGATGGCGGCGAACAGGATGCGTTCTTCCTCGCTGCCCGGGTTGGCCAGCACGGAGAGATCCTTCTCGGCCTTCTGGCCCAGGTGCATCAGCAGCGTGGCATCGCCGCCGTCGTCCAGGATCATGTTGGGGCCCTCGCCCGGCGTGCCGGCCGCACCGAATTCAAAGATGCGGTGCGTGTAGTCCCAGTAGTCTTCCAGGGTCTCGCCCTTGTAGGCGAACACCGGCGTGCCGCGGGCCACCAGGGCGGCGGCGGCATGGTCTTGCGTGGAGAAGATATTGCACGAGGCCCAGCGCACTTCGGCACCCAGGGCCTGCAGGGTCTCGACCAGCACGCCGGTCTGGATCGTCATGTGCAGCGAGCCGGTGATGCGCGCGCCCTTGAGGGGCTGGCTGGTGGCGTACTCGCGGCGGATCGCCATCAGCGCGGGCATCTCGCTCTCGGCGATGTTCAGTTCCTTGCGACCCCAGTCGGCCAGCGACAGGTCGGCAATCTTGTATTCGGTGGTGGTGGCAGCGGCATTCATCAGCGGGCTCCTTCAATGACAAAACGTCGAAGCCGCTGGCGCCATGAGGGAGGGTCTGAAAAGACAACGATCACCCACGCAGGACGTCAGCGGGTGAGCGCGGTTGCAAAGAAAGTCTCCGAGCCTGGCCTCTAAGCAAGAGGTTGCAACGCTCCTCGGAAGCCACGGATTCTAAACGCATCGCGCAGCTCGTTCGCTCGAACAGGCATGGGGAATGGGCACAATCGGCGCCCATGCTGCCTCTTGCCTCCTGCCCGCCCGCGGCTCTCGGCCGCCTGCGCGGTGTGCTCACCGATATCGACGACACCCTCACCGCCGAGGGCGCCATCGCGCCGGCCGCCTTGCAAGCCTTGCACGATCTGGCCGCCGCCGGGCTGCCGGTGATCGCGATCACCGGGCGCCCGGCCGGCTGGAGCGAGCCCTTCGCGCTGGCCTGGCCGGTGCGCGCCATCGTGGCCGAGAACGGTGCGGTGATGCTGCAGAACCAGGGCGGCCGGTTGCGCCGCAGTTTTTATTGCCAGGACGAGGCGACCCGCCGTGAAAACTTCGCGCGCCTGCAGCGCTGCGCCGCCGACGTGCTGGCGCGCGTGCCGGGCGCCACGCTGGCCGAGGACAGCGCCGGCCGCCTCACCGACATCGCGGTGGACCACAGCGAGTTCGCGCAGCTGGACGCGGCGCAGATCGATGCCGTCTGCGCGGTGATGCGCGCGCATGGCCTGCAGGCCACCGTCAGCTCCATCCACATCAATGGCTGGATCGGTGCGCACAGCAAGCGCACGGCGGCCGACTGGGCGGTGCAGGGCCTGCTGGGCGAGGCCTTCGTGCCGGCCGACTGGTTGTATGTGGGCGACTCCAGCAATGATGAGCAGATGTTTGCGTCCATCCCGCTCAGCGTGGGGGTGGCGAACATCGCGCGCTTTGTGCCGCAGCTGCGCAGCCTGCCGGCCTATGTGACGGCCGCCGAGCGCGGCACGGGCTTCGCCGAGGCGGCGGCGGCGCTGCTGGCGGCGCGCGCCGCAGGGGCTTAGGCGGCAGCCGCTCCGCGCCACTGCGCCATATCGCTGCGCGGCGGCGTGCCGAACAGGCGCCGGTATTCACGGCTGAACTGCGAGGGGCTTTCATAGCCCACCTGGTGCGCGGCCGCGGCGGCGTCCAGACCCTCGGCCAGCATCAGGCGGCGCGCCTGCTGCAGGCGCAGCTGCTTCTGGTATTGCAGGGGCGAGAGGCTGGTGAGCTGCTTGAAATGCTGGTGCAGGCTGGAAGGGCTCATATGCGCCAGCGTGGCCAGCTCCTCGATGCGCAGCGGCTCGGCATAGCGCTGCGTGAGCGCGTCGACGGCGCGCGCGACGCGCTGGGTGCTGCTGTCGCCGCTGGCCAGCGCGCGCAGCTGAGCGCCCAGCGGGCCGGTGAGCACGCGGTAGAAGATCTCGCGCTGCAGCATCGGCCCCAGCATGGCCTGGTCCTGCGGCGTGTCCAGCAGCTGCAGCAGGCGTAGCGCGGCGTCCAGCAGCGGCGTGGTGACGGGGCTCAGGTTCAGCCCCACCGGCGCGGCGGCGCGCGCGGGCGAGGGGGCTGGGGCGGCCGGGCCGCACTGCAGCAGCAGATCGGCCAGCATCTGCGTGCTGCTGCTCAGGCGCAGGCACAGATAGGGCTGGGCGGGGCTGGCCTCGGTGATCTGGCCGAGCGGCAGCATGGTCATCGAGACCAGCAGGCAGTGCAGCGGGTCATAACGCAATGTCTGCGCGCCCAGCTGGGCCTGCTTGCGGCCCTGCAGCACCAGCACCAGGCCGGGCGCATAGACGGCCGGCAGGGCCTGGGCGGTGGCACTGGCGCGTATCAGGGCTAGGCCGGGCAGGGCGGTGTCGTGCAGGCCATCGGCGGGGGCGTGGCGCAGGGCCAGGGCCAGCGCGCGTTGGCGCAGGCGCTCCAGCTCGGCGGTGTCTTGGGGGTGTGGGGCTTCGGCCATGGGGCGGATTGTGCAAGCCTGCTGCCAGGGGTGAGGCGGCCGGCGCGGCGGATTCGGAGTTTTGGGCAAGCATGGGCGAGCTTTGCGCTGGGCTCGGCGTGCCCTCGTTCCTATGCTGCGAGGGGTCAACAAACCAAGGAAAGAGAACAGCATGAGCAAGCAAGAATTGACGATGCCACGCCGCCGGCTGGGCGCCCAGGGCCCCGAGGTTTCGGCCCTGGGGCTGGGCTGCATGGGCATGTCGGACTTCTACGGCCCGGCGGACGAGCAGCAGTCGCTCGCGGTGTTGCATCGGGCGCTGGACATCGGGCTGAACTTCCTCGACACCGCCGATATGTATGGCGTGGGCGCCAACGAGCGCCTGCTGGCGCGCCTGCTGGCCGAGCGCCGCGAGGAGGTGGTGCTGGCCACCAAGTTCGGCAATGTGCGCGCCGCCGATGGCCGGCTGCTGCGCATCGACGGCAGCCCGGCCTATGTGCACGAGGCCTGCGACGCCAGCCTGCAGCGCCTGGGCGTGGAGCAGATCGATCTCTACTACCAGCATCGGGTGGATCGCAGCGTGCCGATCGAGGAGACGGTGGGCGCGATGGCCGAGCTGGTGCGCGCCGGCAAGGTGCGGCATCTGGGCCTGTCCGAGGCCTCGGCGGCCACGCTCAGGCGCGCCCATGCGGTACACCCGATCGCCGCGCTGCAGACCGAGTACTCGCTCTGGACGCGCGACGTCGAGGCCGAGATCCTGCCCACCTGCCGCGAGCTGGGCATTGCCCTGGTGCCCTACAGCCCGCTGGGGCGCGGCTTCCTCACCGGCGCGATCCGCAGCGCCGAGCAGTTGCCGGCGGGCGACTGGCGGCGTGCCAATCCGCGCTTCCAGGCCGAGCAGCTGGCCGCCAATCTGGCGCTGGCGGATGCCCTCGGTGCGCTGGCGCAGGGCGAGGGGCTGAGCCCGGCGCAGCTGGCGCTGGCCTGGCTGCTGGACCAGGGGCCCGACATCGTACCCATCCCCGGCACGCGCAGCGTCAGCCGCCTGGCCGAGAACGCCGCCGCGGCCCAGGTGCACATCGGCGCCGCGCTGCGCGAGCAGCTGGCGGGCCTGCTGGCCGCGCATCCGGTGGCCGGCAGCCGCTATCCGGAGGCGGCGATGGCGGCGCTGAATGCCTGAGTTAGGCTGGTGAGTCCAGGCCCAGGAATTCGCTGACGCGCTGCAGCTCCTCCTCCAACGCCAGCTTGAAGGCCGCGCCCTTGGGCCGGCCATGCACGAAGCCCAGCTCATGCTGGAGCCGGCCGTCTTTTTCAAGCCGCAGATTGGCCCAGCCCAGCATCGCGTCGCCCCATAGCAGGGGCAGGGCGTAATGGCCCATCTTGCGCTTGGGCGCGGGCGTGTAGGCCTCGAACTTGTATTCCCAGCCCCACAGCAGCTGGAAGCGGCGGCGATCCCACACCACCGGGTCGAAGGGCGCCAGCATGCGCAGCTGGGTGTCGAGCCGGTGGCGCTTGGAGCGCGGGTTCTCGTCAGCGGGCCAGAACCAGGTGCGGCCGTCGATCTGCGCATGGGCATAGCGCGCCTTGGCGCGCTGGCAGGCCTGGCGGGTCTCGGCGCGCAGCTGCGGCGCGCCATAGCCCAGCAGCGAGGTCAGGTAGCCAAGGCTGGGCGCGGGCAGCGGCGCATACAGCGCCACCACCATGTCCAGCAGCGCCTCGGCGCGGGCCTGGCGCGCGGCCGGGCTCTGTTCGGCTTCGGGGTGCTGCACCGCCTCGTAGACGCGCGTGCCGGCGTCGCGCCGCTTGACGCGCAGCTGGCTGCGGTAATGCAGGCCGTCGAGCAGCTGGGTGCTGACGTTCAGCTCGCCGCCCCAGTAGCCGGGCATGCGGCCATGGTGGCTGAATTCCTCCAGCAGCTGCTTGGGATGGGTGGGGCCGCGCTCGCGCACCACCGCCAGCAGCTGCTCGGCCTGGGCGCGGGTCTTGGCGTCCCAGCTGCGCCTGGGCTCGCGCGGATGCAGCAGGGCCAGGTGTTGCCTGGGCAGGAAGCCGTAGTTGACGAAGCAGTCTTCCTCGACTGCCAGCCGGGTGTAGCGGCGCTCCAGATCGCCGGCGCGGTAGTCCTTGACGCGATGGCGCAGGATCAGGTCCTGGGCGCGCGCCGGTGCGCGCATCGGGTCGGCCTGCACGAAGCCGAGCTTGCGGATTGCGGTGGGCAAGGTGGTCGGCTTGAAGAGGCTGCGCGCGATCGCGTAGCGGCGCAGTTCCTCAAGGCTGGGGGCGGGGGGGGCTGCGGGCGTACTCATCGGCCGCGAGCATCGCAAACAACTGTTTATTTGTCCAGCGGTCTGGCGGACGCCGGTTGGCGCTGCTCCAGCGTGTCCATCTGCATCTCGTAGCTGAAGAAGCGGTTGCGGCCATGCGCCTTGGCGTTGTAGAGCGCATCGTCGGCGCGCAGCAGCAGGCCCTCGGCGGTGGTGCTGGCATCGGCCACGCAGGTGGTGATGCCGCCCGAGACGGTAATGTGCGGGGCGATGTCGGAGTCCGGGTGCGGGATGCCGGCCAGCGCCATGGTGCGTATCAGGGCGCGCGCATAGGTCATCGCGCCGGAACGCGGCGTGTTGGGCAGGATCAGCGCGAACTCCTCGCCGCCGTAGCGGCCCACGCAGTCGCTGGGGCGGCGGCAGGCCTCGCGCAAGAGCGCGGCCACGCGCTTCAGGCAGGCATCGCCCTCCACATGGCCCAGGCTGTCGTTGTAGCGCTTGAAATAGTCGACATCGCACAGCACCAGGGTGAGCGGCAGGCCATCGCGGCGCGCCTGGGCGATGCATTGGTGCAGGCGCTCGTCGAGGGCGCGCCGGTTCATCAGGCCGGTGAGGGCATCGGCGTTGGAGAGCTCGTGCAGCTGCGCGTTGGCGCTGCGCAATTCGTCGGAGAGCTGCACCAGGCGCTGGCGCATGCCCAGCAGGCGCTGCATGGCGCGCAGCTTGGCGTGCAGAATCATCGGCGAGACCGGCTTCACGAGGTAATCGTCGCCGCCGGCCTCGATGCCGCGCCAGACGTCCTGGTCCTGGTCGCGTTGCGAGAGAAAGATGATGGGGGTCCAGCCGCCCGGCTCGGCGGCGCGGATCTGCTGCGCCGTCCAGTAGCCGTCGTGTGCGGGCATCTCCACGTCCAGCAGCACCAGGTCGGGTCGGTAGCGCTTGAACAGCTCCAGCCCCCAGTCGGCGCTGTCGGCCTCGAGGGCGCGATGCCCGGCGCGGTCCAGCTCGGCCACCACCGCCACGCGCGAGGCGCTCTGATCGTCGATCACCAGGATGGTGAGCGGGGAGGGGCTGCTGGGGAGCATGGGGCGCCGGGTGCTACTGCGGAGGCCTCAAGTATGGCCGCGAAGCTGACGATATGTGATGGGATAAGGCGGCTTGCCGTTCGCCTGTTGGGAAAACCGGGCCATGACAGACACCACCCATCTCGAGGCCAAGGTCTTGCTGCTCGAGCACGACCCGGCGCAATACCAGCTGCTGGCGGATTTCTGCGCCGAGGTGGGCCTGCTGGCCTTGCCGCGCAGCGCGCGCGATGCGCTCAGCACGCTGGCCCAGCACAAGGATCTGGCGGGCGTGCTGCTGGCGGAGGATCTGCCCGGCGTGGAGCCCGATGCCCTGAGCCTGGCGCAGGCCATCCACAAGCTGCGGCCCGAGCTGCCCACCTTTCTGCGCCGCAGCAGCACGCGCGAGCTGCTGCCCGAGGAGCAGGCGGCGCTGCGCCATGCCTGGCAGCTGGGCGGCATCGAGGACCTGCGCGCCGCCGTGCAGCGCGCCATCTTCAGCCTGCGCTACCCCAGGAAGCTGGTGGACGGCATCGTCGAGCTGACCTGCGCCTCGCTGAGCTCGATGTTTCCCTACGCCAAGGTGCAGGCCGAGTCGCCCTATGTGGTGCACGACCGCATCATCTTCGGCGAGGTCTCGACCCTGATCCCGATCGAGAGCACCTGGTGCCGCGGCTACATGATGCTGCAGACCGAGGAGGGCGCGCTGCGCCAGGGCCTGATCCAGGGCTTCAGCTACGAGGGCCTGGGCGGCGATTTCAATTTCCGCGAGCTCAACAACCTGCTGGGCGAAACCACCAACCTGATCTGGGGCGCGTTCAAGAACCGCTACATCCCGCCGCAGGCCTTCACCACCCAGCAGATCCAGGTGCCGCTGGTGATCAACCACGAGCACAAATACATGTCCTTCGGCTCGCAGGACCCGCAGCTGTGCATACGCTACCAGCTCTCCGATCCGCGCCGCCCAGGGTTGCCACCCTTGATGATCGTGCAGCGTTTCATCTTCAATCTCTACTGGTCGCCCGAAGGCTTTGCGGAATTCGCGGCGGCCCCGCCCCCCGCCGCGACCGGCGAGCTCGATCTATTCTGAAGGGAACCCCTGCATGGCTCAGATTCTGGTGGTCGACGATTCCAGCACCATGCGCGGCATCGTGACGACTTTCCTGAGCAACAACGGCTTCGAGGTGGTGGTGGCGGTGGACGGGGTCGACGGCCTGCTGCAGCTGCGCCGGGACCCCGGCATCAAGCTGGTACTCAGCGACATCAACATGCCCAATATGGACGGCCTCACCATGGCCGAGAAGATCCGCGTGGAGCTGGGCAACCGCGCGGTGCACATCGTGATGCTGACCACCGAAGACAATCTGCAGGTGCGCGAGCGTGGCAAGGCGATCGGCGTCACCGGCTGGATCGTCAAGCCCTTCCGCGGCGAGGCGGTGCTGGGGCCGTTCAGGAAGATGTGCGGGCTGGAGTGACGCTCGTCACCCCAAGCGCAGTGCGCTCGCTCAGCCCTTCAGGCCGGCCAGGTCGCGCAGCACGTTCACCTTGTCGCGCGCTTCCCAGCTGAACTCGGGCTCCTCGCGGCCGAAGTGGCCGTAGGCCGCGGTCTTGCCGTAGATCGGGCGCAGCAGGTCCAGCATCTGGATGATGCCCTTGGGACGCAGGTCGAACACCTCGTTGACGATGGCGGCGATCTTGTCGTCCGAGATCACGCCCGTGCCCTCGGTGTAGACGGTCACGTTCATGGGCTTGGCCACGCCGATCGCGTAGGCCACCTGGATCTGGCACTGGCGCGCCAGGCCGGCGGCCACGATGTTCTTGGCCACATAGCGGGCGGCATAGGCGGCCGAGCGGTCCACCTTGGTCGGATCCTTGCCCGAGAACGCGCCGCCGCCGTGCGGGCAGGCGCCGCCATAGGTGTCGACGATGATCTTGCGGCCGGTGAGGCCGCAGTCGCCCTGCGGCCCGCCGATGACGAAGCGGCCGGTCGGGTTGACCAGGTACTTGGTCTCCTTGAGCCATTCCTTGGGCAGCACCGGCTTGATGATCTCCTCGATCACGGCCTCGTAGAACTCGGGCTTCATCTTGTCGCCCAGGCTCATCTCGGGTGCGTGCTGGCTGGACAGCACCACGGTGTCGATCGAGTGTGGCTTGCCGTCCACATAGCGCATCGTCACCTGGCTCTTCGCATCGGGGCGTAGGAAGGGCAGGCGGCCGTCCTTGCGCAGCTGGGCCTGGCGCTCCACCAGACGGTGGGCGTAGTAGATCGGCGCGGGCATCAGCTCGGGCGTCTCGTCGCAGGCATAGCCGAACATCAGGCCCTGGTCGCCGGCGCCGGTGTTGAGGTGGTCGTCGCTGGCGTGGTCCACGCCCTGGGCGATGTCGTTGCTCTGCTTGTCATAGGCCACCAGCACCGCACAGCCCTTGTAGTCGATGCCGTACTCGGTGTTGTCGTAGCCGATGCGCTTGATGGTGTCGCGCGCCACCTGGATGTAGTCCACATGGGCGTTGGTCGTGATCTCGCCCGCCAGCACCACCAGGCCGGTGTTGGTGAGGGTTTCCGCGGCCACGCGCGAACGCGGGTCCTGGGTGAAGATTGCATCCAGAATCGCGTCCGAGATCTGATCGGCTACCTTGTCGGGGTGGCCCTCGGAAACGGATTCGGAAGTAAACAGAAAGTCGTTCGCCACTTTTACACTCCTTGTTGTCAGTCCATCGGCGTTGCCGTGCTGCGGGAGTCGCGGCGAACGCTTTAGCGGCATTTGTTGAGCATCGCAGCCCGGCAGTGTTTCAATCCGCGGATCAAACCCTGCATCGCCCCGCAAGTTGTTCAGTAACTCGGCGATGCACTCATTATAGAAATATGTGGTTTCTGCGTCTGCTTTCACGCTCCCCCCTGTGGTTTCAGCAAGGATTAGGTGCCCTGCTGGGCCGCCTGACCTGGTGGCTGGCGCCGGTCTATCGCCAGCGTTTCAAGGCCAATGTGGCGCAGGCCGGCCTGGGCATGGCCGAGGCCGGTGCGGCCATCGGCCACATCGGCCGCATGATGGGCGAGTTGCCCTGGATGTGGTTGCGCCCCTTCGGTGAGCCGCTGGGCGCGCGCGTGCAATGGGATGGCGCTGAGCTGATCACGGCGGCGCTGGACCAGGGCCGCGGGCTGATCCTGCTGACGCCGCACCTGGGCTGCTTCGAGGTCACGGCGCAGGCCTATGTGGAACATTTCAGTGCCAAGTACGGGCCGCTGACGGTGCTGTTCCGCCCGGCGCGCAAGGCCTGGATGCGCGAGCTGGTGGATGCCTCGCGCGAGCGCCCGGGCCTGCTGCCGGCGCCCGCCAGCCTGGCGGGTGTGCGCCAGATGCTGCGCGCGCTGCGCCAGGGGCAGGCGGTGGGGCTGCTGCCCGACCAGGTGCCACCCGACGGCCTGGGCGTGTGGGCGCCGTTCTTCGGCAAGCCGGCCTACACCATGACCCTGGCCGGCCGCCTGGCCCAGCAGACCGGTGCCGTGCCGGTGCTGATCTGGGGTGAGCGCCTGCCCTGGGGGCGTGGCTTTGTGGTGCGGGTGCGACCCGGCCCGGTGATCGCGCGCGAAGACACGCCAGAATGCGCGGCCACCGCCGTCAATCAGTCCATGGAATCCATCATCCGCCAGCTGCCCGGGCAATACCTCTGGAGCTACAACCGCTACAAGGCGCCGCGCCGCGTGGACGTGGCCGCCCTGGGGGATGGCTCGTGATCGGACGGGTGGGTGCCCATCTGCTGATTGGCCTGGTGTGGTTGCTGCACTGGCTGCCCTTCGGGCTGCTGGCGGCGCTGGGGCGCGGCCTCGGCGGCCTGCTGCATGGGCTGGCGCGCTCGCGGCGGCGCATTGCCCTGCGCAATGTCGAGCTGTGCTTTCCCGCGCTGAGCGAGGCCGAGCGCCGCGCCCTGGTGCGCGAGCATTTCGCGCTGATCGGCCGCAGCATCCTGGAGCGCGGCCTGCTCTGGTTTGCCCCGCCCGAGCGGCTGCTGAGCCTGATGCGCGTGAAGGGCGACATTCAGCTGGCCGAGCGCGGCGAGCGCCCGGTGATGTGGCTGCTGCCGCATTTCGTCGGCCTGGAATGGAGCGCGCCGGCGCTCATGCTCAAGCAGCGCTGCCCGGGCGTGGACGTCTACCAGCGCCAGAGCAATGCGGTGTTCGACGCCCGCATGCTGGCCGGGCGCGCGCGCTTCGGCACTACCGCCTTCGTGGACCGGCACGAGGGCATACGCCCGGTGCTGCGCCTGATCAAGCAGGGCTATGCCTTCCTGAATGCCCCCGACATGGACTTCGGCGCCAAGGACTCGGCCTTCATCCCCTTCTTCGGCGTGCCCGCCTGCACCCTGCTGGCGCCCTCGCGCATTGCGCGCAGCATGGGCATGGCGGTGCAGCCCATCGTGGTGCGCATGCTGCCCGGCAGCGAGGGCTACGAGGTCGAGGCCTGCGAGCCGCTGCCCGGCTATCCGAGCGACGACCCCGAGGCCGACGCCCGTACCCTGCATGCCTGGCTGGAGGCGCGCATCCGCGAGCAGCCGGCGCAGTACCTGTGGGTGCACAAGCGCTTCAAGACCCGGCCGGCGGGCGCGCCCTCCCTCTATGCCTGAAGCGCGCGCGGATAATCGCGGCATGAATGTGCATTTCACCAAGATGCAGGGTGCCGGCAACGACTTCGCCGTCATCGATGCCACCCGCGCCCCGCTGGCCCTCAACACCGCCCAGCTGCAACGCCTGGGCGATCGCCGCTTCGGCGTCGGCTGTGACCAGATCCTGGTGATCGAGGCCAGCCCGGTCGCGGGCGTCGACTTCCGCTACCGCATCTTCAACGGCAGCAGCGGCGAAGAGGTGGAGCATTGCGGCAATGGCGCGCGCTGCTTCGTGCGCTATGTGGTCGACAAGGGCCTCACAGCCAAGCGCAGCATCCGCGTGCAGACCGTCAACAAGCTGCTCGAGCTGCATCTGCAGGACGACGGCCGCGTCACCGTGGACATGGGCGCGCCCATCTTCACGCTGGCTGACCTGCCCTTCGTGGCCGCGGGTTTGCAGCCGCGCCTGCAGCAGGGCTTCGAGCTCTGGCCGCTGGCGCTGCCCTCCGGCCCCTGCGAGGTGGCGGTGCTGTCGATGGGCAACCCGCATGCGGTGCAGTTCGTGGCCGATGTCGATGCGGCCCCGGTGCTGCGCGTCGGGCCCGAGGTCGAGCACGATGCGCATTTCCCGCGCCGTGTGAATGCCGGTTTCGTGCAGGTCATCAGCCGCAGCGAGATCAAGCTGCGCGTCTACGAGCGCAGCGCCGGCGAGACCCTGGCCTGCGGCACCGGCGCCTGCGCCGCGGTGGTGGCGGGCATACGCCTGGGGCTGCTGGACGAGGCCGTCGAGGTGCATGCGCGCGGCGGCGATTTGAAGATTGAATGGGCCGGCCGTTCGGCGGGCCTGGACGCACCGGTGCGCATGACGGGCCCGGCGCAAACCGTGTTTGAAGGAGAGATCGAGCTGTGACGACAAGCGAACAAGGTGTGACAGGCATCACCGAGCAGGACATTGCCAACTACCTGGCCAACAACCCGAGCTTCTTCGAGCGCCACGCCGAGTTGCTGGCGGCGGTGCAGCTGAGCCATCCGCATGGCCAGCGCGCGGTTTCGCTGCAGGAGCGCCAGGCCGAGATGCTGCGCGAGAAGATCAAGGGCCTGGAGCACAAGATCGTCGAGATGATCCGCAATGGCCAGGAGAACGTCGCCATCGCCGACCGCTTGCACCGCTGGACCACCGCGCTGATGCTTACCGCCGAGGCCGGCGCCATCCCCGAGGTGCTGCTGCGCGAGCTGCGCCATCACTTCCTGATCCCGCTCGCCGGCTTGCGCCTGTGGGTGGTGGACGAGGCCCATGCGCAGGCCGACTTCGCCGCTGCCGTGGGCCCGGATGTGAAGAGCTTCGCCGGCAGCCTGACCCAGCCCTATTGCGGCGTGAATTCGGGTTTCGAGGCGGCGCGCTGGCTGGGCGAGGATGCCGCGGTGAGCTCGCTGGCGCTGATCCCGCTCAGCTACGGCAGCCCGGCCAAGGCCTTCGGCATGCTGGTGCTGGCATCGCCCGACCCGACGCGCTACACGGCCGAGATGGGCACCGAATTCCTGGCGCGCATCGGCGAGATCGCCAGCGCCGCGCTGGTGCGCCTGCTGCCCGATGCCCGACGCAGCGACCATCCTGGCGCCTGAGGCCCAGGCCTATCTGGAGCATCTGCGGGTGCAGCGGCGCCTGGCGCCGCGCACGCTGGCGCTCTACCGCGATGCGCTGGGCCGGCTGGCCGCGCTGGCGCAGCGCGATGGCGTCGAGCTGCTGAAGCTCCAGCCCCACCAGGCGCGCCGCTGGCTGGCGCAGTTGCACGGCCAGCAAGACCTGGCCCCGCGCAGCCTGGCCCTGCTGCTCTCGGCCTGGCGCGGCTATTACCGCTGGCTGGGGCGCGAGCAACTGGTGAGCCTCAACCCGATCGACGGCCTGCGCCCGCCCAAGGCCGCCAAGCCCCTGCCCAAGGCCTTGGCCGTGGATGACGCGGTGCAACTGGCGGACTTTCAGGGTGGGCATGCCGATCGGCGGCTGGAGGCGCGCGATGCCTGCATCGTCGAGCTGCTCTATGGCTGCGGCCTGCGCGTGGCCGAACTGGTGGGGCTGGATCTGCAAGCCCATCGCGATGCCCAGGCCTGGGTGGACCTGGCCAGCGCCGAGGCCCAGGTGCTGGGCAAGGGCAGCAAGCGCCGTTCGGTGCCGCTGGGTGCGGCGGCCTTGCGGGCCCTGCTCACCTGGCTGGACCTGCGCGGCGAGCTGGCCAGGCCGCAGGAGCAGGCGCTGTTCGTCGGCCAGCGCGGGGCCCGCCTCGGCGCCGCCCAGGTGCGCGTGCTGCTGAAGGCGCGCGCCCTGCAGGCCGGCCTGCCCACCCATGTGCATCCCCATATGCTGCGCCATTCCTTTGCCTCGCACCTGCTGCAGTCCAGCGGCGATCTGCGCGGCGTGCAGGAGCTGCTGGGGCATGCCAACATCAGCACCACCCAGGTGTATACGAAGCTCGACTTCCAGCATTTGGCCAAGGTCTACGACGCGGCCCATCCGCGTGCCAAGAAGCGCTGAGCCCATGCCGATGCTGGTATCGTGCGCGCCCATGCCTTCTCACCACCGTCCCGCCCGCTTGTTGCCGCTCTTGCTGGCCGTCTCCGCCGCATATGCGGCGGATGCGCCGGCTTCTTTCGTGACCTCGGCCGAAACCCGCCCCGCTGCCTTTGAAATGAGCTGGACCCCGCTGCGCCTGCCCAATGGCGACCGCAGTGCGCTGTTCGGCGGCAGCTATCTGGTGGCGGTGAACGAGGATTGGGGCTTCGGCCCCAGCGTCTATGGCGCCGCGCGCGGCAATTACGGCGGCGTGTTTGCCGCCGGTTTGACGGCGCAGCGCCGTTGGCGCCTGAGCGGCGACAGCCATCTGGCGCTGGGCCTGTATGCGGGCGCGGGCGGCGGCTTGAGTTCCGAGCAGATCCGCTATGGCGGCGGCCTGATGTTGCGCCCCGAACTGTCGCTGCGCACCCAGGTGGGCAATTGGTACAGCGGCCTGGCGCTGAGCCATGTGCGCTTTCCCAGCGGCAATGTGAAGAGCAGCTCGATCGCCCTGGTGCTGGGCCGCTCCGACAGCTTCGCCAGCTTCGCCCCCAGCGACGCCGGCCGCCTGGGCCGCTCGTCGGGGCGCAGCGGCATGGGCTTTGACGAGATTGCGCTGAGTGCCGGCGTCTACCTGCCGCGCAAGGGCGCCAAGACGCGCTCGGACCAGCCGAGCGCCAGGCGCATGTACACCGCCGGCGCCGATCTGAGGCAATACCTGGCCCCTGGATCCTGGTGGGGCCTGGAGGCCTCGGGCGCGGCCAAGGGCGGCGCCGACGGCTATATGGAAATCCTCGGCACCGCCGGGCAGGATTGGGCGCTCGGTACG
Organism: Roseateles sp. FW301-B2; assembly: GCF_058788955.1. Taxonomy (NCBI): domain Bacteria; kingdom Pseudomonadati; phylum Pseudomonadota; class Betaproteobacteria; order Burkholderiales; family Sphaerotilaceae; genus Roseateles; species Roseateles sp. FW301-B2. The sequence continues at coordinate 4,733 of NZ_JBYTBE010000025.1, read as the reverse complement.
CCCAATCTGCGTGCCGGCCTGCATGTGGCGGCCGGCCTGGGCGGTGGCGGCAATGTGGCCACCGGCAATGGCTGGCTGCTGCGCGCCGGCCCCAGCCTGCGCTGGCTGACGCCCTGGGGTGGCAGCGTCAGGCTGGAGGGCGGCTGGCTGCGCAGTGCCTCGGGCGGCTTCAGTGCGCCCTATGGCCGGCTCTCGCTGGCGCTGCCGCTGGAGCGGCGCTCGCGCGCCGATTCCTTCTGGCAGCTGGAGGATGGCGTGGTGCGCACCCAGAGCTTCTATGCCGCCGTGCAGCAGCTGCCCAGCATGAGCTACAAGAACGGCAGCAGCGCCTCGATCGGCCAGATCGGCCTCTTGATGACGCGCGAGCTCAATCCCTGGCTGTATGGCGCCGCCCAGGCGGGCAGTGCGGCCTTCGGCAAGGCGGGCGCCTATTCCTATGGTCTGTTCGGCCTGGGCCTGCAGACGCCGCTGTGGGCGCAGCAATGGCGCGCCGGCGCCGAACTGCTGGTGGGCGCCGCCGGTGGTGGTGGCGTCGCCGTGGGTGGCGGCGCGGTGATGCAGGCCGAGGCCTGGGGCCAGTGGGAAGGAAGGGGCGACTGGGATCGCCTGCGCCTGCGCGCCGGCTTGGGCCAGTGGCGCACCATGAAGGCGGGCACGCAGTCCTCGCCGGTCTTCAGCCTGGCCGTGGGCTATGCCTTCGGTACCATGGCGCCATGAAATCGATACGCATACGTGCCGGCAAGGAACGCTCGCTGCAGCGCCGCCATCCCTGGGTGTTCCAGGGCTCGGTGGAGCGCGGCCGCGCCGACGCCGGCGAAACCGTGCGCGTCGAATCCGCCGAGGGCCAGTTCCTCTGCTGGGCCGCCTACAGCCCCGACTCGCAGATCCGCTTGCGCGCCTGGAGCTTCGACGAGGCCGAGCGCATCGACGCCGCCTTCTTCCAGCGCCGCATTGCCGCCGCCATCGCGGTGCGCCAGCGCCTGCCCATCGCCTCCGACGCGGTGCGCCTGCTGCACGGCGAGGCCGACGGCCTGCCGGGCCTGGTGGTGGACCGCTATGGCGACACCCTGGTGGCGCAGTTCGGCACCGCCGGCACCGAGCGCTGGAAACAGCAGCTTGCCGATCAGCTGCTCGCCGCCACCGGCCTCACGCGCTTGTACGAGCGCTCCGACGCCAGCGTGCGCCAGCTCGAGGGCCTGGAGGCCCAGACCGGCTGGCTGCGCGGCGCGGGCGACACCGAGCTGGTGATCCGCGAACACGCGTGGCAGCTGAGCCTGGACGTGGCCGAGGGCCACAAGACCGGCTACTACCTGGACCAGCGCGACAACCGCAAGCGCTTTGCCGATACGGTGCGCCAGTACGGTTGCCGCGAGGTGCTGAACTGCTTCAGCTATACCGGTGGCTTCTCGGTGGCGGCGCTGGCCGGCGGCGCTTCGAGCGTGATCAGCGTGGACTCCTCGGGTCCGGCGCTGGCGCGCGCCAACCAGCATGTGGCGTTGAACGGCTTCGATGCCGCACGCCACCAGGCCCTGGATGCGGATGTGAACCACACACTGCGCGCCTATCTGGCCGAGGGGCGGCAGTTCGATGCCATCGTGCTGGACCCGCCCAAGTTCGCGCCCACGGCGGCCCATGCCGAGCGCGCCGCGCGCGCCTACAAGGACATCAACCGCCTCGGGCTCAAGCTGCTCAAGCCGGGTGGCATCCTGTTCACCTTCTCCTGCTCGGGCGGCATCCCGCCCGATCTGTTCCACAAGATCGTGGCGGGGGCGGGCCTGGACGCGCAATGCGATGGCTACATCCTCGAGCGCGTGGGCGCGGCGCCCGACCATCCGCAGACCATCTACTTCCCCGAGGGCGAGTACCTCAAGGGCCTGCTGATCCTGAAGCGCTGAACCGCCTAGCCGCGCGGCAGGACCAGCTGCGGTGCGAACTTGGCGCGGTGCACGCTGAAGAAGCTCTTCACATTGCGCACATTGGCGTCCTGGGTGAAGAGGCGCTGCACCAGCGCGTGATAGGCCGCCATATCGGCCACCTGCAGCACCAGCACGAAGTCCGGCCCGGGTGAGACGCGCCAGCATTGCTGCACCTCGGGCGCGGCCACGGCGCGCTGCTCAAAGGCCGCCAGATGCTCGGCGCCCTGGCGATCCAGCGTGATCTCGACGATGGCCGACAGGCCTGCGCCCAGCTTCTCGGGCGAGAGCAGGGCCACGCGCTTTTCGATCACGCCCAGTTCCACCAGGCGCTTGACGCGCCGCAGGCAGGTGGCCGGCGAGACATGGGCGCGCTGCGCCAGCTCCTGGTTGGACACCGCCGCGTCCTGCTGCAGCAGATCCAGCAAGCGGTAGTCGGTGCTGTCTAGCCCCAGGGTTGTGGCTGATTCCGTCATTTCATCCGCTTTCGTGAAATATTGAGGCGCCGATTTATGAATGTGGATGATTGTTGCAAATGACGACGAATTTTGAAAGCAACCATCTTCGCCATCTGCCTACGATGCGCAGCATTCCCTCCAGCCTCATCCTTCCTTCACGGAGACAACAGCTTATGTGCGGCATCGTCGGCGCGGTCAGTCAGCGCAACATCGTTCCCATCCTGATCGAGGGCCTGAAGCGCCTGGAGTACCGCGGCTACGACTCCTGCGGCGTGGCCGTGCACCAGGGCGGCGAGCTCAAGCGTGCGCGCAGTACCTCGCGCGTGGCCGAGCTGCACAGCCAGACCGCCGAAGACGGCATCGCCTCCGGCACCGGCATCGCCCACACGCGCTGGGCCACCCATGGCGTGCCGGCGGTGCACAACGCCCACCCGCATTTCTCGCATGGCCCGAATGCCGCCGCCGACAGCGTCGGCCGCATTGCCCTGGTGCACAACGGCATCATCGAGAACCACGACGAGCTGCGCCATGAGCTGAAGGCCAAGGGCTACCAGTTCAGCAGCCAGACCGATACCGAGGTAATCGCCCACCTGGTGGACCATCTCTACCATGGCGACCTGCTGGAGGCCGTGCAGGCCGCCCTGCCGCGCCTCAAGGGCGCCTATGCCATCGCCGTGTTCTGCCGCGACGAGCCGCACCGCGTGATCGCCGCCCGCGAGGGCTCGCCCCTGGTGCTGGGGGTTGGTACCGAGGCAGGGCAGGGCGAGAACTTCGTCGCCTCGGATGCGATGGCGCTGGCCGGCGTGACCGACCAGATCGTCTACCTGGAAGAGGGCGATGTGGTGGACCTGCAGCTGGGCCGTTACTGGCTCAGCCATCGCAACGCCGAGACCGGCCGCTTCGAGTCGGTGACGCGCGAGGTGCGCACCGTGCATGCGCACAGCGGCGCGGCCGAGCTGGGCCCTTACCGCCACTACATGCAGAAGGAAATCTTCGAGCAGCCGGTGGCGATTGCCAACACCCTGGACGCCGTGGCCGGCATCACGCCCGAGCTGTTCGGCGACGGCGCCTACCGCATCTTCAAGGAGATCGACTCGGTGCTGATCCTGGCCTGCGGCACCAGCTACTACTCGGGCTCCACCGCCAAGTACTGGCTGGAGAGCATCGCCAAGATCCCCACCAGCGTCGAGATCGCCAGCGAATACCGCTACCGCGACAGCGTGCCGAATCCGCGCACCCTGGTGGTGACCATCAGCCAGAGCGGCGAGACCGCCGACACCCTGGCCGCCCTCAAGCATGCCCGCGCACTGGGCATGAAGCACACGCTGACGGTTTGCAACGTGGCCACCAGCGCGATGGTGCGCGAATGCGAGCTGGCCTACATCACGCGCGCCGGCGCCGAGATCGGCGTGGCCTCCACCAAGGCCTTCACCACCCAGCTGGTGGGCCTGTTCATGCTGACGCTGGCACTGGCGCAGACGCGCGGCCACCTCAGCGACGAGCAGGAAGCCGAGCACCTCAAGGCGCTGCGCCACCTGCCGGTGGCGGTGCAGGCCGTGCTGGCCCTGGAGCCGCAGGTGATCGCCTGGAGCGAGGAGTTCGCGCGCAAGGAAAACGCGCTCTTCCTGGGCCGCGGGCTGCACTACCCGATCGCGCTGGAAGGCGCGCTCAAGCTGAAAGAGATCAGCTACATCCACGCCGAGGCCTACCCGGCCGGCGAACTCAAGCATGGCCCGCTCGCGCTGGTCACCGCCGAGATGCCCGTGGTGACGGTGGCGCCCAACGACGCCCTGCTCGAGAAGCTCAAGAGCAATATGCAGGAAGTGCGCGCCCGCGGCGGCCAGCTCTATGTGTTCGCCGACGGCGACACCCAGATCGAGAGCGAGCCCGGTCTGCACGTGATTCGCATGCCCGAGCATTACGGCGCGCTCAGCCCGATCCTGCACGTGATCCCGCTGCAGCTGCTGGCCTACCACACCGCCTGCGCGCGCGGAACGGATGTGGACAAGCCGAGAAACTTGGCGAAAAGTGTGACGGTTGAATAACGGGTTAGGTTGGTGCCTTCATTGTTCTCGACAATTAAAGTCGTAAACAGGTAAATAAAGTCGTAAACGACGAGTGAGAAATGGCGCGGCTTGGCGCAGCGCCGTCGGTCAGGTCGCAATGTCGTAAACAACGACTGAGCATTGGTGCGGCTTTGCTGACGATGTCTCGATCAGGTGGGCCTGCGGGGGCATAGGGCCGCAGCGATTGGCTGGGTTGCCAGGCGAGCAACCGCTTCAGGCGGCGGATTCAATCGGTCGACGCAACACACTAGGGGCCGATCAGGCCGAAGGAGTGTTGGACATGAGGCAGCGACCGC
>NZ_JBYTBE010000024.1:0-87473 GCF_058788955.1 Roseateles sp. FW301-B2 | reverse complement strand
CGCCCCATCCGTTCCCGCCCGCAGTCCCGCCATGACGTCACGCCCCTTCAATTTTTCCGCCGGCCCGGCCGCCTTGCCCGAAGAGGTGTTGACGCAGGTGGCGCAGGAAATGCTGGACTGGCACGGCTCGGGCATGAGCGTGATGGAGATGAGCCACCGCGGCCGCGAGTTCATCTCCATCGCGGAGGCCGCAGAAGCCGATTTGCGCGACTTGCTGCAGGTGCCGGCCAACTTCCGCATCCTCTTCATGCAGGGCGGCGGCCTGGGCGAGAACGCCATCGTGCCGATGAACCTCTCGCGCGGCGGCAAGGTCGATGTGGTGGTGAGCGGCTCCTGGTCGAAGAAGAGCGCCCAGGAAGCGCGGCGTTATGCCGATGTGCATATCGCCGCCACCAATGCCTCGGAAGGCCAGCGCCACATCCCCGCCGCCGCCGAATGGCAGCTGCGCCCTGATGCCGCCTATGTGCACATCTGCAGCAACGAGACCATCGATGGGCTGGAGTTCCACGAGCTGCCGGACCTCAAGGCCCTCGGCTCGGACGCGCCGCTGGTGATCGACTGCTCCTCGCACCAGCTATCGCGCCCCATCGACTGGTCGCGCGTCGGGCTGGCGTTTGGCGGCGCGCAGAAGAACATCGGCCCGGCCGGCCTCACCCTCGTCTACGTGCGCGAGGATCTGCTGGGCCATGCCCTGCCGATCTGCCCCAGCGCCTTCGACTACAAGACCGTGGCCGAGGCCCAGTCGATGTACAACACCCCGCCCACCTTTGGCATCTATGTGGCCGGCCTGGTGTTCAAGTGGCTGAAGGGCTTCGGCTACGCCGGCAAGACCGGCCTGGCCGCGATCGAGCAGCGCAATATCGACAAGGCGCAACTGCTGTATGACGCGCTCGACGGCTCGAACCTGTTTGAAAACCGCGTGGCGGCCAGCTGCCGCTCGCGCATGAACGTACCGTTCTATCTCCGCGACGAACGTCTGAACGACGCCTTCCTGGCCGGTGCCAGGGAACGTGGACTGCTGCAACTCAAAGGCCACAAGTCGGTGGGCGGCATGCGTGCATCGATCTACAACGCCATGCCGCTCGAGGGTGTGCAAGCCCTGACGGCGTATCTGAGAGACTTTGAGGCACAACATGGCTGATGGAGCCCCCGCGACTCCTCCTAACCCTCCCCTGCCGGTCGCCGACCCGGCCCTGCTGAAACTGCGTGACCAGATCGACGCCCTCGATCAAGAGCTGCTCGATCTGCTGAACCGCCGCGCTCATGTGGCCGAGCAGGTGGGCGAGATCAAGCGCCGCGACGGCACGCCCTTCTTCCGCCCCGACCGCGTGGCCCAGGTGATCACCAAGATCCAGCAGGCCAACACCGGCCCGCTCAAGGGCGAGCATGTGGCGGCGATCTGGCGCGAGATCATGTCGGCCTGTCTGGCGCTGGAATCGCCGCAACGCGTGGCCGTGCTGGGCCCGGTGGGCACCTTCTGCGAGCAGGCGGCGATCGAGTATTTCGGCGGCGCCGCCGACCTGATCTACTGCTCCAGCTTCGACGAGGTCTTCCACGCCACCGCCAGCGGCAGCGCCCAGTACGGCGTGGTGGGCGTGGAGAACATGACCGAGGGCGTGGTGACGCGCTCGCTGGACCTGTTCCTGCACACGCCGACGCATGTGGTCGGCGAGGTCAGCCTCCTGATACGCCACAACCTGCTGTGCAAGGACAACTCGCTGCGCGGCATCAAGGCGGTGCTGGCGCATCCGCAGGCGCTGGCGCAATGCCAGAACTGGCTCAACAAGCACCTGCCCGACGCCGAGCGCCGCGCCGTCTCCAGCAATGCCGAGGGCGCACGCCTGGCGGCCGAGCACCCGGAATGGGCGGCCATCGCCAGCGAACGCGCCGCCACCCTGTTCGGCCTGCACATCGTGGCCCATGCGGTGCAGGACGAGGCCTACAACCGCACCCGCTTTGCCGTGATCTGCCTGCCGCAGACCATGGACGTGCCGCCCGCCACCGGCCGCGACTGCACCAGCCTGATCGTCTCGGTGACCAACCGCCCCGGCGCCATGCACGACCTGCTGGTGCCGCTGAAGAACCATGGCGTGTCGATGACGCGGCTGGAATCGCGCCCGGCGCGCACCGGCCAATGGGAGTACTACTTCTACATCGACCTGGAGGGCCATCCCTCGCAGCCCCATGTGGCGGCGGCGCTGGCCGAGCTGCGCCAGTTGTGCGCCTTCTACAAGGTGATCGGCACCTACCCGGTAAAGGCTTGATTGAGCATGTTCAACCAACTCGGCGTGATCGGATGCGGCCTGATGGGCGGCTCCTTCGCGCTTGCACTCAAGAAGGCCGGGCTGGTGAAGCGGGTGGTGGGCTATAGCAAGTCGCCCTCCACCACCGAGACCGCCAAGAAGCTGGGCGTGATCGACATCGCCGCCGAATCGGCCCTGCTGGCCGTCTCGGGCTCGGACATCGTGCTGCTGGCCGTGCCGGTGGCCGCCACCGAGGCCACGCTGAAGGCCGTCAAGCACATGGTGGACCCCGGCGTGCTCTTCATGGACGTGGGCTCGACCAAATGCGATGTGGTCGAGGCCGCGCGCCGCGTGCTGGGCAAGCAGTTCGGCTCCTTCGTGCCGGCGCACCCGATCGCCGGCAAGGAATCGGCCGGCGTGCAGAACGCCGATGCCGGGCTTTACCAGGGTCGCCAGGTCATCCTGACGCCGCTGCCGCAGACCAATGCGGCGCTGGTGCAGAAGGCCACCGACGTCTGGTCGGCGCTGGGCTGCCAGGTGCTGAAGATGACGCCGCAGAACCATGACGCGGCCTTCGCCGCCGTCAGCCATCTGCCACACCTGCTCGCCTATGCCTATTTCAGCGCCGTCGCCAAGCAGCCCGCCGGACGCGACTACCTGAGCCTGGCCGGCCCGGGCTTTCGCGACTTCACCCGCATCGCCGCCAGCGATCCCGCGATCTGGCGCGACATCCTGCTGGCCAACAAGGCCGAGGTGATGGCGCAGTCCAAGCGCTTTCGCGACATGCTGGACCTGCTGGAGCAGGTGATGCAGAACGACGACGCACAAGGCCTCGAGACCCTGCTCAGGCAGGCCTCCGAAGGCCGCAGCCAATGGCAGATGGGTGTGCCCCGCACCCGCAACTGACCCCGCTTTCTCCCCGCCATGTTCAAGATCCCCTTCCTCGACCTGCCGCCCCTGCGCGCAGCCGCCGGCACCGTGCGCCTGCCCGGCTCCAAGAGCATCTCCAACCGCGTACTGCTGCTGGCCGGCCTCTCCGAGGGCCAGACCCTGGTGCATGACCTGCTGGATTCCGACGACACCGCGGTGATGCTGGCCTCGCTCAAGGTGCTGGGTTGTCAGCTCGAGCAAGTGCCGGGTGGCCCGCTCAAGGTCACCGGCATCGGTGGCCGCCTGGTCAACAAGGACGCCCAGCTCTTCCTCGGCAATGCCGGCACCGCGATGCGCCCGCTCACCGCGGCACTGGCCCTGCTGGCAGCCACGCAGGGTGGCGCCTTCGAGCTGGCCGGCGTGGCGCGCATGCACGAGCGCCCCATCGGCGATCTGGTCGATGCCCTGCGCGAGCTGGGTTGCGAGATCGCCTGCCTGGGCAGCGAAGGCTATCCGCCGCTGCGCCTCAGCGGCCCCAGCCGGCTCAGGCTGGCCGAGCCGGTGCGCGTGCGCGGCGATGTCTCCAGCCAATTCCTCACCGCCCTGCTGCTGGCCCTGCCGCTGGTCGCCCAACAAGACGTTGTGGTGGAGGTGGTCGGCGAGCTGATCTCCAAGCCCTATGTGCACATCACGCTGGAGCTGCTGAAGCGCTTCGGCATCGAGGTGCGCGCGGACGGCTGGCAGCGCTTCACCATCCCGGCCGGCAGCCGCTATCGCTCGCCCGGCGAGGTGCATGTGGAGGGCGACGCCTCCTCGGCCTCCTACTTCGTGGCGCTGGGCGCCATCGCGGCCGCGGACACACCCATCCGCATCGAAGGGGTGGGCAGTGCCTCGCTGCAGGGCGATGTGCGCTTTGTCGAGGCCGCCCAGGCGATGGGCGCCGAGGTGCGCGCCGAGGCCAATGCCCTGGAGGTCAAGCGCGGCGCCTGGCCGCTCAAGGCCCTGGACCTGGACTGCAACCATATTCCCGATGCCGCCATGACCCTGGCGGTGATGGCGCTCTATGCCGATGGCCCCAGCACCCTGCGCAACATCGCCAGCTGGCGCGTCAAGGAGACTGACCGCATCGCCGCCATGGCCACCGAGCTGCGCAAGCTCGGCGCCAGCGTGGAGGAAGGCCAGGACTGGTTGCGCGTGCACCCCTTGCGCGCCTGGAAGCCGGCCAGCATCCACACCTACGACGACCACCGCGTCGCGATGTGCTTCTCGCTGGCCGCCTTCAACGGCCTCGTCACCGACTCGGCCGTGCCGGTGCGCATCCTCGAGCCGCATTGCGTGGCCAAGACCTTCCCGGACTATTTCGAGACCCTGTTCGAGGTGGTGACGGCGCGCCCCGAGGACATCCCGGTGCTGACCATCGACGGCCCCACCGCCTCCGGCAAGGGCACGCTGGCCGACGAGGTGGCGCACGAGCTCGGCTATGTAATCCTGGACTCCGGCATGCTGTACCGCGCCACCGGCCTGGCCGCGCACCGTGCCGGCCTGGACCTGGACGACGGCGCGGCCGTGGCCGCCATCGTGCCGGCGATGGACCTGCATTTCCGCAAGGGCCGCGTCACCCTGGGCGAGGAAGACATCACCGAGGCCCTGCGCGCCGAGGCCGCTGGCCTGATGGCCTCGCAGGTGGCCGCCCATCCCCAGGTGCGCAGCGCGCTGAACCAGCTGCAGCTGGACTTCCGCCGCGTGCCCGGCCTGGTGGCCGATGGCCGCGACATGGGCTCCACCGTCTTCCCGGACGCGCCGCTCAAGGTCTTCCTCACCGCGAGTGCCGCCACGCGCGCCGAGCGGCGCTATAAGCAGTTGATTTCCAAGGGAATTTCGGCTAGCATGGAAGGCTTGCGTGCGGATCTTGAGGCACGTGACGCGCGCGACAAGGGTCGCAGCGCCTCGCCTCTCAAGCCCGCGCAAGACGCGCAAAGCCTCGACAACTCGGCCCAGACCATCGAAGAATCTCGTGATCTGGTGCTGGCTTGGTGGGCCGAGCGCAGGCCGTTCTGAGACAGCGTTGAATCAGCACAGCATCCGGGCCCGCCGCCCTTCCCTCCGAGCGTCTGCTCATCGAGGGCGGCGAACTCTACAACCTTAACCCGCAAGTTCGCTTGCAACTGCCGACGGGCAAACGCCTTGCCAGACGGCTCAGGAAATACCATGTCCCAAACCCAGAACGCCACCCCCGCCATGGACTCGTTTGCAGCCATGTTCGAGGAATCGCTGCAGCGCTCCGACATGCGCGCCGGCGAGGTCATCTCCGCCGAAGTGGTGCGTGTCGAGCACAGCTTCGTGGTGGTCAACGCCGGCCTCAAGTCTGAAGCCTACGTGCCCATCGAAGAGTTCAAGAACGACCAAGGTGAGCTTGAAGTCAACGTCGGCGACTTCGTGTCGGTGGCGATCGATGCGATCGAAAACGGCTACGGCGACACCATCCTGTCGCGCGACAAGGCCAAGCGTCTGGCCTCGTGGCTGTCGCTGGAAACCGCACTGGAGTCGGGCGACTTCGTGACCGGTACCGTGTCCGGCAAGGTCAAGGGCGGCCTGACCGTCCTGGTGAACGGCATCCGCGCCTTCCTGCCCGGTTCGCTGCTCGACACCCGCCCGGTGAAGGACATGAGCCCCTACGAGGGTAAGACCATGGAATTCAAGGTCATCAAGCTGGACCGCAAGCGCAACAACGTCGTGTTGTCGCGCCGTGCCGTGGTCGAAGCTTCGATGGGCGAAGAGCGCGCCAAGCTGCTGGAAACGCTGTCGGAAGGCGCGATCGTCCAGGGCGTGGTCAAGAACATCACCGAATACGGTGCCTTCGTGGATCTGGGCGGCATCGACGGCCTGCTGCACATCACCGACATGGCATGGCGCCGCGTGCGTCACCCGAGCGAAGTGGTGACGGTTGGCCAGGAACTGACCGCCAAGGTCCTGAAGTTCGACGCCGAGAAGAACCGCGTTTCGCTGGGCCTGAAGCAGCTGGGCGACGACCCCTGGTTCGGCGTGGCACGTCGCTACCCCACCAACACCCGTTTGTTCGGCAAGGTCACCAACATTGCTGACTACGGCGCGTTCGTGGAAATCGAACCCGGCATCGAAGGTCTGGTGCACGTGTCCGAAATGGACTGGACCAACAAGAACGTGGCACCTTCGAAGATCGTCTCCCTGGGCGACGAAGTCGAAGTCATGGTCCTGGAAATCGACGAAGACAAGCGTCGCATCTCCCTGGGCATGAAGCAGTGCAAGGCCAATCCTTGGGAAGAGTTCGCCGAGAACGTCAAGCGCGGCGACCGCGTCAAGGGCCCCGTCAAGTCGATCACCGACTTCGGCGTGTTCGTTGGCCTGGCTCAAGGCATCGACGGTCTGGTGCACCTGTCCGACCTGTCGTGGCAAGAGACTGGCGAAGCTGCCGTGCGCAACTTCAAGAAGGGCCAAGAAGTCGAAGCCATCGTGCTGGCCGTGGACGTGGAGCGCGAGCGCATCTCCCTGGGCATCAAGCAGCTGGACAGCGACCCGTTCACCACCTACACCTCGGTCAACGACCGCGGCATGACGGTGACCGGCAAGGTCAAGACGGTCGACGCGCGTGGCGCCGAGATCGAATTGGCTGACGACGTGACCGGCTATCTGCGCGCTTCGGAAATCTCCCGCGACCGCGTGGAAGACGCCCGCAACGTGCTGAAGGAAGGCGACGAAGTCACCTCGGTGATCGTCAACATCGACCGCAAGACGCGCAACATCCAGCTGTCGATCAAGGCCAAGGACAGCGCCGACCAGCAAGAAGCGATGCAGCGCCTGTCGGCTACCAGCGAGCGTGAGAACGCCGGTACCACCAGCCTGGGCGCCCTGCTGCGTGCCAAGCTGGATCAAGGCGGCAACTAATCGTTGCTCCGCAGGGGCGGCGGCTCTGGTAGCCTCTGCCCCTGTCAGGTGACCTGATCAGGCTCGCCACTCATCCGAGGGCGAGCCTGATTTCCTTCCCTCCCTCTCCCACTCAAGAATTCGATCGTCATGACACGTTCCGACCTCGTTGCCCATCTGGCAGAGCGCTTTGGCCAGCTCACCCAGCGCGACACCGAGTTCGCCGTCAAGACGATACTGGACGCGATGTCCGATGCCCTGGCCCGCGGCCACCGCATCGAGATCCGCGGCTTTGGCAGCTTTTCCATCAACCGCCGCCCGCCCCGCATGGGCCGCAATCCGCGCAGCGGCGAACAGGTGCTGATCCCCGAGAAGCTGGTGCCCCATTTCAAGCCGGGCAAGGCCCTGCGTGAAGCGGTGGACGAGCAGTTGCCGCTGGACGACGCCAGCCTCCCGCGCACGCTGGATTGAGCCGCCTCGGCAGCCTGCCGAGCCTCTAGAATCCACGCCAATGCGCCTCTTCGTCTGGCTCTTCCGGGCCTTCCTCTTCTTTGCCCTCTTCGCCTTCGCGCTGAACAACAGCCAGGAGGTGGTGGTGCATTGGTTCTTCGGCCGCGCCTGGAGCGCGCCTCTGGTCATCATCGTGCTGATCGCCTTCGGTTTCGGCTGCGCCCTGGGCGTGCTGGCCATGGTGCCGGCCTGGTGGCACCACCGCCGTGCCGCCGCCCGCCAGGTGGCGCTGGATCTGCCCGCCGCGGCAACACCTGACCCCGCCAGCGCCCCGATCGTGCGGGACGGTCTTTGACCATGGGCTTCGATCTCAGCTGGCTGCTGATTGCCCTGCCGCTGGTGTTCGGCCTCGGCTGGCTGGCCTCCAAGCTCGACACGCGCCAGTGGAAGCGCGAGCAGCGCGACGCGCCCAAGGCCTATTTCAAGGGCTTGAATCTGCTGCTCAACGAGCAGCAGGACAAGGCCATCGACGCCTTCATCGAGGCGGTGCAGGCCGACCCCGACACCTCCGAACTGCACTTCGCGCTGGGCAATCTGTTCCGCCGCCGCGGCGAATACGAGCGTGCGGTGCGCGTGCACCAGCACCTCCTGCAGCGCGGTGACCTGCCCAAGGCCGAACGCGAGCGCGCCCAGTACGCGCTGGCGCAGGACTTCTACAAGGCCGGCCTGTTCGACCGCGCCGAGGAGGCTTTTGCGGTGCTGCGCGGCAGCAGCTTCGAGAGCGAGGCCGAGTTGGCCCTGCTCTCGCTTTACGAGCGCTCGCGCGAATGGCGCAAGGCCGCCGAGGTGGCCAAGCATCTGGAGCAGGTGGGCACGGGCTCCTTCGCCTCGCGCATCGCGCATTACCTCTGCGAGCTGGCGCTGGAAGCGCAGGCGCGCAACCAGGAGGGCGACGTCGACAAGGCGCAGGCCCTGCTGGCCGAGGCCCGCAAGGTGGCGCCCCAGGCCGCGCGCGCCCACGTGCTGGCCGGGCAATTGCTGATGCGCCGCGAGCAGCCCCAGCAGGCCATGGCCGCCTATGCCGAGCTGCTGGCCGCCAACCCCGAGGCCTTCAATCTGGTGGCCGGCGACTACGCCAGCGCGGCACTCGCCTGCGACGCCGCCCCGGCCGCCCTACAGACCCTGCAGGCCCAGTACCAGCGCCACCCCGGCATGCACCTGCTGCAGGCCATCGCCAAGCTGGAACCGGCCGCTAACGCGCAGCGCCAGCGCCTGCTGGCGCATCTGCGCCAGGACCCCAGCCTAGCGGCCGCACGCCAGCTGCTGGCGCAGTCCGGTGCGCAGCTCAGCGATGAAGAGACCACCCTGCTGGGCAGTGCCATCGAGCGTGCCGGCCGGCCGCTGCAGCGCTACCGCTGCGCCGCCTGCGGCTTCGAAGCCCAGCATTATTTCTGGCAATGCCCCGGCTGCCTGAACTGGGACAGCTACCCACCGCGTCACGTGGAAGAACTTTGATGCAAGAGAAGAAGGCCACCGAGCGCGTCATCCTGTGCATGAAATGGGGCACCAAGTACGGCCCCGAGTACGTCAATCGCCTCTATGCGATGGTGGCGCGGCATCTGCGCGGGCCCTTCAAGTTCGTCTGCCTGACCGACCGCAGCGAGGGCATACGCGCCGAGGTGCAATGCCTGCCCATCCCCGAACTCAAGCTGCCGCCCGGCATCCCGGAGCGCGGCTGGACCAAGCTCACCACCTTTGAAGCAGATCTGCACGGCCTCAAGGGCACGGCGCTGTTCCTGGATCTGGACGTGGTGATCGTCGACGACATCACGCCCTTCTTCGAGGTGCCGGGCGAGTTCCTCATCATCCATGACTGGAAGCGCCCCTGGCGCATCACCGGCAACAGCTCGGTCTACCGCTTCGAGTTGGGCGCGCATGCCGACGTGCTGGCCAAGTTCCGCCGCGAGGCCGAGGCGATACGCAAGCAGGTGCGCAACGAACAGGCCTACCTCTCCGACGAGATGCACAAGCAGGGCAAGCTGAAGTATTGGGACGCGTCCTGGTGCGCCAGCTACAAATACCACTGCATCCCGGCCTGGCCGACCAGCTACTGGCGTGACCCCATCATCCCCAAGGGCGCGCGCATCCTGATCTTCCACGGCGTGATGAACCCGCCCGACGCGCTGGCCGGCCGCAACAACGGCAACTGGCGCCACGCCCGCCCGGCGCACTGGATCGCCGAGCACTGGCGCGAATGATCTGGCTGGGGCTGCCGGTCCTGCTGCTGCTGGCGCTGCTGGGGCACGAGTGCTGGCAGATCCTGCGCGCGCAGGCCCCGGCGCAGGTTCGCGAACTGCTGGTCGGCGCTGCCGCGCCGCGCGCCGCCGCAGACATACCCAAGGTCCTCTGGACCTACTGGCATCCCGCGCCGGCGCCAGCCTTCATCCAGCAATGCCTGGCCAACTGGCGGCGCCACGCGCCCGACCACGAGTTGCGCCTGCTGGACCGCCAAAGCCTGCTGCAATGGATCCCCGCCAGCGCGTTGCGGTCGGATTTCGACAGCCTGCCGCCCTATCGCCAGGCCGACTGGCTGCGCGTGCAATTGCTGGCCCGCCACGGCGGCATCTGGATGGACGCCTCCACCCTGCTGACGCGCGACCTGGCCTGGCTGCATGAGGCGCGGGCGGCCGCCCAGGCCGAGTACGCCGGCTTCTACATCCAGCGCTACAGCAGCCGCACCGAGTTGCCCATCGTCGAGAACTGGTGCATGGCCGCGGTGCCCCGCAGCGCCTTTGTGCGCGACCTGGCCGCCGCCTTCGACCATGCGCTGGATCTGGGCGCCGAAGCCTATCTGGACGAGTTGCGCGCGCAGGGCCGGCTGGCGCGCGTGGTGCAAGACCTGACCCCCGACTTCCAGCGCTACCTGCTCATGCATGTGGCCGCCTCGGACCTGCTGGACCGCGCCCACCAGGCCTCCCCCCAGATCTACCGCTTGGCGCTGCTGCGCGCCGAGGACTCGGCCTTCGCCTACCTGGACGCGCTGCGTTGGCGCAAGCGCCATCTCTACGCCCGCCTGGCGCTCACGCCCTGCCCGCGCCGCCTGCCCGCCCTGATCAAGCTGCGCGGCGGCGACCGCCAGGTGCTGGAGCGCGGCCTGGCCAAGGGCCGCTGGCTGCGCGGCAGCGCCATCGCCCGCCTGCTGGACTTGCGCGCATGACGGCGCCCTGGCTCAGCATCCTGCTGCCGGTCTACCGGGTCGAGTCCTACCTGCTCGCCTGCGCGGCCTCCATCCTCGACCAGGCCGATGCGGGCGTGGAGTTGGTCTTCGTGGACGACGCCTCGCCCGATGGCTCGGCCGCGCTGATCGAGACGCTGGCGGCCGGGGATGCGCGCGTGCGCCTGATCAGGCATGCGAGCAACCAGGGCGTCAGCGCCGCGCGCAACACCTTGCTGGACGCCGCACGCGGCGACTACCTCTGGTTCGTCGATCCCGACGACCTGATGGAAGCCGGCGCGATCCCCCGGCTCCGAGCGCTGCTCGAGCAGCCGCAGGCACCCGACTTGGTGATGTGCGACTTCCGGGCCTTCGATGACGGCAGCAGCAAGCCCGCCAAGCCACGCTACCAGCACATCCCCAGCTTCGTCGGGGCAGCGCAGGGCGAGGACCTCGATGCCCTGCTGAGCGGCTTGTTTCAGGCCGGGCAGTTGCACCCCTGGTCCAAGATCGTGCGCCGCGCCAGCTGGCCCGCGGGCCTGCGCTTCCCGGTCGGGCAGGTGTTCGAAGACCTCGCCGTCTATCCGCGCCTGGCCCTGCAAGTGCGCCGCTTCGTGCATGTGCCCGAGGTCTGGATCGCCTACCGGCAACGTGCCGGCAGCGCGCTGGCGAACCTGAGCGCCGCCAGGCTGGACGAATGGATGAGCGCGCTGGACGGCTATGCCGCCGAACTGCCGGCGCTGAGCGAGGCCACCCGCTTCGAGATCGCGCATTTCTGCGCCCGCACCTTTCTGCGTGCCAGCAAGCGGCGCAGCAGGTTCGGGCGAATTGGGCAGGAGGGCCTGAGCGAGGCGCTGCGGCGTTTCGCGCGCCAGTGGCGCACCAGCTCGCCGCTCACGCCCGAACAACTGCTGCAAGCCTATCTGCGGCGCGGCCGCCTGCTGCGCTGGCTGCAGCTGCGCTGGTGGCTTTATTTCAAAGCGTCGTGAGCAGGGCCTGGTAGCGCAGGCGCATCAGCTCCACGCCATGTTCGGCAAGGGCGCGCTCGCGCGCCGCGGCCGCCAGCCGCTGGCCCAGCCCCGGCTCGCAGAACACGCGCTCCAGCGCATCGGCCAGCGCCTTGGCATCGCCCTCGGGCACCAAGAGGCCGCTGCGCTCATGCGCCAGCACCTCGCTCACGCCCGCCACGTCGGAGGCAATGCAGGCGCAGCCCGCCGCCATGCCCTCCACCAGGGCCAGCGGCATGCCCTCGTAATGGGTGGCCAGCACGCAGACCGCGTGCGACATCAGCAGCTCGGGCATGCCGCCGTAATGGCCCAGGAACTGCACCTGCCCCTCCAGGCCCAGGCGCTTGACCTCGGCCTCGGCGCGCTGGCGGTAGGCGGCCTTGCCCGCCCCCGCAAGCTTCAGCGGCAGGCGCAGGCCGCGGCCCTTCAGCAGGCCGAGCGCGCGTATCAGCGTCAGATGGTCCTTCTGGCGCGCAAAGCGGGCCGACATCACGATGCCGGCCACGCGCTCCTCGAAGGGCCTGGCGGCGCCTTCGGCGAATGGCCGCAAGTCCACGCCATTGGGTATGGCCATGGTCTTGTCCGCCGGCATGCCCAACTTCAGCAGGACCGCCTTCACCCCTTCGGACACGGCCACCAGCTTGGCGCTGCGCGCCGCCAGCCAGCGCGCCTGCGCCAGCTTCCAGCGCGTGTAGCGCTCGCGCGAGTTGTGCTCCACCTGCACCAGCTTGGGCACGCCGGCCAGCAACCCGGCCCAGCGGCCGATCAGGTGCTCGGGAAAGCCATGCGCCACCAGCAACTCGGGCCGCCAGGCGCGGCACAGCCGCCACAGCGCCCAGATCGTCGCCAGATGCGACCAGCCCGGCACGACCTCCACGCGCAGGCCGCGCGCACGGATCGCCTCCACCCGCGCCGCATCGGTGTTGCGCTTGCGGCGCAGCACCAGCAGCACCTCCATCTGGGTGGCCATTTGCGCCGACAGGCAGAGGTCCAGCGCGACCTGCGTGGCCCCGGAAAAACCGCCGGTGACGAAATGCAGCACGCGCCGCGGCGCGCCGGCCGGGCTCCCAGCGACCATGTTGTTTTCAGACATGCCGGGCAGTATAGGCAGGCGCCTCGGCCCAGCGCAGCGGCGACAATCGGCCCCTCGCAACGTTTGCAACGAGATGAGTCAGCCTCCCACCGACCGTGAGCCCCTGAGCGCCACCGCCCGCCGCCTGGCGGTCTACCTGAAACCCCATGGCAGGGGCGTGGTGCTGACCATCCTGGCCTATATCGGCGCCGCCTGCACCGAACCACTGATACCGCAGCTGCTCAAGACCGTGCTGGGCGAGGGCTTCAAGGCCAACAGCTTCTCGGTCTGGTGGGTGCCGGTGGTGCTGATCGGCCTGTTCGCGGCGCGCGGCCTGTTCAGCTTTCTGGGCCAGTACCTGCTGAACTGGACCGTCTCGCGCACCGTGTTCGACCTGCGCGCCGCCCTGCTCAACGCCTTGCTGAAGGCCGATGCGCGCATCTACACCAGCCTGCAGCCGGGCACCGCCGTCACCAAGGTGGTGAACGACCCGCAGCAGATCGTCGCCCAGCTCGGCGGCGCCCTCATCACGCTGCTGCGCGACGGCCTGCCGGCGCTGGCCATGCTGGGCTATCTGCTGTGGCTGAACTGGCAGCTGACGCTGCTGTCGATGATCACCACCCCGGTGATGGCGGTGGTGGTGAAGCGCGTCAACGCGCGCGTGCGCCGCATGGGCAGTTGGGCCTACGACGCGCAGCTCCGGCTGGTCAACAAGGTCGACGACCTGACGCGCGCCTGGCGCGTGGTGCGCAGCTTCGACGCCGCCGACCACGAGCGCGAACAGTTCGCCGCGCGCGCCCGCGAGGTGCAGCGCGCCACCCTCAAGACCGCGGCCGCCAACGCGCTCACCCAACCGGTCTCGCAGCTGATCGCCAGCATCGGGCTGTCGGTCATCCTGAGCCTGGCGCTGCTGCAGGCGCGCCAGAACCAGAGCGGCGTGGGCGAGTTCGCCGCCTTCATCGCCGCCCTGCTGCTGCTGACCTCGCGCCTGCGCCATCTCAGCGAGCTGGCCCAGCCCATCACCAATGCGCTCATCACCGCCCAGGGCAGCCTCAGCCTGCTGGACATCCCGGCCGAGAACGACCGCGGCAGCCGCGCGCTGGCCGAATGCCGCGGCGAGATCGCGCTGCAGGCCGTGACGCTGCGCTACCCCGGCGCCGAGCAGCCCGCCCTGGACGCGCTGGACCTGCGCTTCGCCGCCGGCCAGACCACCGCCCTGGTGGGCGCCTCGGGCTCGGGCAAGAGCTCCATCGTCAACCTGCTGCTGGGTTTTGCCGAGCCCGACGAGGGTCAGGTCTTGCTGGACGGCGCGCCCATCAACGAGCTCACGCGCGCCAGCCTGCGCCGCCAGTTCGCGGTGGTTTCGCAGGACATCGTGCTGTTCGACGCCTCGGTGGCCGACAACATCGCCTACGCCCAGCCGCGCGATGCGGCCCGGCTGGAGCAGGCGCTGCGCGCCGCCCATCTGTGGGACTTCGTGCAGACCCTGCCCGAGGGGCTGGACACCACCGTCGGCGCCAACGGCAGCAAGCTCAGCGGCGGCCAGCGCCAGCGCCTGGCGATCGCGCGCGCGCTCTACAAGGACGCGCCGATCTGGGTGCTGGACGAGGCCACCTCGGCGCTGGACACCGAGAGCGAACGCGCCGTGCAGCAGGCCATCGAGGCCTGGCAGGGCCGCAAGACCCTGATCGTGATCGCGCACCGCCTCTCCACCATCCGCTCGGCCGATTGCATCCATGTGCTGCAGCAGGGCCGCGTGCTGGAGAGCGGCAGCCATGCGGAGCTGGTGGCGCGCGATGGCGCCTACGCCGCCATGGTGCAGGCCCAGTTTGCGGACTGAGGCATGAGACGCCGTCTGGCACTGCTGACCTCCCTGCTGGCATTGCCTGCCTGGGCGCAAGACCCGACCCCGCTGGAGCTCAACAGCGCCAGCCGCGCCGAGCTGGAGTCGCTCACCGGCATCGGCCCCGATCTGGCCGAGCGCCTGCTGGCGGCGCGCCCCTTCAAGGACTGGCAGGATCTGCGCCGCCGCGTCGCCGGCATCGGCCCCAAGCTGGCCGCCAAGCTCTCGGCCCAGGGCCTGCGCGTGCAGGGCCGGGCCTGGGGCGCTCAGGCAGCCTCGGCCACCGCGGCGGACTGAGCCTCGGCGAAGCCGGCGCTGCGCTTGCGCATCGAACGCGGGTCGACCTTGGGCGCCTGCGCCGGCCAGCCGAAGAAGCGCTGCACCTCGGCACGCTTGGCCAGGGTGTCGGACATGCCCAGCATGATCAGCTCGCCGGTGAACGAGGGCTCGAACAGCAGATAGCTGGTGAGCGCCGAGCCGGTGGCGGCCTTGCCCTCGCCGGCCACGCCCACGCTGCGCAGCATCGCGCGTATCGGCGGCGGCAGGCTGTGCTGGTGCTCGGCGGCGAGTTCGTCGATGCGGCGGCTGGGCGCGATCACCAGCACCTCGACCGGCCGCAGCGGCGTGGCCTCGCGCGCTGCCGCGGGCAGCAGGCTGAGCGTGTTGTTGATGCGTTGCAGGCGCTCCACGTCCACCGCCAGCGCATCCAGAAAGATGTTGGAAAGCGCATGGCCGGCGATCTGCGCCATGCTGGGGTGGCCCTCCACCAGGGTGCTGCGCCGCCCGGGCGGCTCATGCATGCGGCCCGCGCCGATCACCAGCACGCGTTCGGCGCCCAGGTGGATGGCCGGCGAGATCGGCGCGCTCTGGCGCATCGAACCGTCGCCAAACCATTCGGCCTGTCCCTCCAGGTCGAGCAGCTGGGCCGGGAAGATGAAGGGAATCGCCGAAGACGCCAGCAGATGCTCGATGCTCAGCTTGGCGGGTGTGGCGATGCGCTGCGAGCGCATCCAGGGCTGCAGCGCCGCATGGGTCTGGTAGAAGGTGACATGCTGGCCCGAGCTGTAGCTGGAGCCGCTCACCGCCAGCGCCCGCAGATGGCCCTGCGCCAGCATGTCGTCCAGCCGCTCCAGCCGCACCCAGCGCTGCAGCAGCCGGCCGAGCGGCTCGTTGTCCAGCAGGCTGCGCGGCTTGCTTCGATGCCAGCGCGCCACCGCCCAGCCCAGGCTCATCATGGTCATCCAGCGCGCGCCGGTGCGTATCACGCCAAAGGCATCGGCGGCATAGACCTGGTCCACATGGATGTTCTGCCAGATGTGCATCAGCCCGTCGACGGCGCCATCGAAGTCGTCCGCCTGGCAGGCCAGGGTGCCGGCATTGATGGCGCCGGCCGAGGTGCCGGCAATCACCGGAAACGGGTTGGCGGCCGTGACCCCGGCATCGCGGCGCAGCTGCGCGATCGCCGCCAGCACGCCCACCTGGTAGGCCGCGCGGGCACCGCCGCCGGTCAGGATCAGGCCGGTGGTGGGGATGGAGGGGTTGGGCGCCGGGGTGTCCATGGCTGTCGCTTGAGGCGATCATGCCCGAAATCCCGGCTGCGCCAAACGCTCAAAAGAGGGGCCATTCGCCGCCGCGCAACAGCGCCGCCGCGGCGCCTCAGTCGTACACGATCTGCGCGTTGCCGAGCTTCGCCAGGGCCTCGTCGCAGGGCCAGAACTTGGCCGCCTCGCCCAGGTCCAGCTCGGCGCTGGCGCCCTCGCGCTTGACGGCCAGGCGCAGCGACAGGCCCTGCACCAGCGTGCCCTGCTCGGCCTCGACGCGGCGCGCCGGCCAGGCTGCCACCACCTCGGCCACCGGCGGCGTCACGCCATTTGCCTGCAGGCGCAGGAACTTGCCGAAGCGCGCGCGCGCCGCGGTGAGGCTCCACAGCTGCTGGATGTTCAGCCGCAGGCCACCCGAGAAGCGGTCGTTCTGCACCTTGCCCGAGACGATGATGAGCTCGTCCTCGGCCAGCGTCTCCTTGTGGGCGTTGATGAGCTCCTCGTTGGCCACCGCCTCGATCGCATCGCTCTTGTCGTCGAGCTTGAAGATCGCCACCTTGCCGCGGTGGCCGTTGATGATGCGCATGTCCGAGACGATGCCCGCCACCATGATGGGATCGCGGCTGTCCTGCAGATCGGCGATGCGGCGCTTCACCATGCGGCGCACCTCCTCGCCGCTCTGGTCGAACAGATGGCCGGAGAGGTAGAAGCCGATCGCCGTCTTCTCCAGACTCAGGCGCTCCTTGATGCTCCAGGGCGCGGCGTCCACCAGCGCGGGCTCGGCCGAGGAGGAGCCATGGGCGCCCTCGTCGAAGTCGAACAGCCCGCCCTGGTCGGCGTCCTGCGCCAGCTTGTCGGCATAGGTGTAGCCCAGCGCCACGCTGGCCAGCAGGCGCGCGCGCTCGGCCTCCAGGGTGTCGAAGGCGCCGGCCTTGATGAGGGCCTCCACCACGCGCTTGTTGACGGCCTTGCGGTCCACGCGGGCGCAGAAATCGAAGAAGCTCTTGAAGGGGCCGCCCGACTGGCGCGCCGCCACGATCGCCTCGATAGCGCCCTGGCCCGTGCCCTTGATGGCACCCAGGCCGTAGTTGACGAGCTTGTTGTTGATGGGCTCGAAACGGTAGACGCCGCGGTTCACGCAGGGCGGCTGGAACTCGATGCCGAAGATCTGCGCGTCGTTGAGCAACACCTTGAGCTTGTCGGTGTCGTCCATTTCGATCGTCATGTTCGCGGCGTAGAACTCGGCCGTGAAATGCGTCTTCAGCCAGGCCGTGTGGTAGCTCAGCAAGGCATAGGCGGCGGCGTGCGACTTGTTGAAGCCGTAGCCCGCGAACTTCTCCATCAGGTCGAAGACCTCGTCGGCCTTGTCCTGCGAAATGTCCTTGGCCGCGGCCCCCTTGCGGAAGATCTCGCGGTGCATGGCCATTTCCTCGGCCTTCTTCTTGCCCATCGCGCGGCGCAGCATGTCAGCGCCGCCGAGGCTGTAGCCGCCCAGCACCTGGGCCGCCTGCATCACCTGCTCCTGGTAGACCATCACGCCATAGGTCTCCTCCAGCACCTGGCCCAGCAGCGGATGCGGGTACTCGATGGTCTCGCGGCCATGCTTGCGCGCCACGAAGGAGGGGATCAGGTCCATCGGGCCCGGGCGGTACAGCGACACCAGCGCGATCAGGTCCTCGAAGCGCGAGGGCTTGGCGTCCTTGAGCAGGCGCTGCATGCCGGGCGATTCAAACTGGAACACGCTTTCCGAGAAGCCGTCGCCGAAGAGCTTGAACACCTTGCGGTCGTCCAGCGGCACCTTGGCCCAGTCGAAGTCCTGGCGGTCCGGGTAGCGCGCGATGATGAAGTTCTTGGCCAGCTCCAGGATGGTCAGCGTGGCCAGGCCCAGGAAGTCGAACTTCACCAGGCCGATGGCCTCGACGTCGTCCTTGTCGTACATGCTCACCGCGCTGGTCGAGCCCGGCTGCTGGTACATGGGGCAGAAGTCGGTGATCTTGCCCGGCGCGATCAGCACGCCGCCGGCATGCATGCCGATATTGCGCACCATGCCCTCGACGCGCGCGGCCAGCTTGAGCAGCTCGGCCACCTCCTCTTCCTGCTGCTCGCGCTCCTCGATCTCCGGCGCCTCGTGGCGGGCGTAGATCACCTTGGCCTTGTCGGGGTCGAAGTCGGGCGGCAGCCTGGCCAGGGTCACGGTCTTGCCCGGCGGCGCCGGGATCAGCTTGGCGATCGAGTCCACATGGCCGAAGCCCATGCCCAGCACGCGGCCGATATCGCGCAGCGCGGCCTTGGCCGCCATGGTGCCGAAGGTGGCAATCTGGCTCACCGCGGGGCGGCCGTACTTGTCCTTCACATAGTCGATGACGCGGTCGCGATTGCCCTGGCAGAAGTCGATGTCGAAGTCGGGCATCGAGACCCGCTCGGGGTTCAGGAAGCGCTCGAACAGCAGGTTGTACTGCAGCGGGTCCAGGTCGGTGATCGAGAGCACATAGGCCACCAGCGAGCCCGCGCCCGAACCCCGGCCCGGCCCCACCGGGCAGCCGTTGGCCTTGGCCCAGCGGATGAAGTCCGACACGATCAGGAAGTAGCCCGGGAAGCCCATCTTGATGATGGTGCCCAGCTCGAACTCCAGCCGCTCCACATAGCGCGGGCGCTCGGCATCGCGCTTGCCCGCGTCGGGGAACAGCTGCACGAGGCGCTGCTCCAGGCCCTCGTAGCTCAGCTCACGGAAATAGGCTTCCATGGGCATGGTCGAGCCATCGTCCAGGATGGGCGTGGGGAAGTTGGGCAGCTGCGGCTTGCCCAGCGTGAGCTTGAGGCTGCAACGGCGCGCGATTTCCACCGTGTTGGCGATCGCCGAGGGAATGTCGGCAAACAGTGCCTCCATCTCGGCCTGGGGCTTGAAGTACTGGCCCGGCAGAAAGCGCTTGATGCGCTTGGGGTTGGCCAGGGTCTCGCCCTCGGCGATGCAGGTGCGCGCCTCATGGGCGTCGAAATCTTCCTCACCGAGGAACTGGACCGGGTGCGTGGCCACCACCGGCAGGCCCAGCTCGGCCGCCAGCGGCACCGAGCTGCGCACCAGCGCCTCCTGGCCGGGCAGGCCGGCGCGCTGCAGTTCGATGTAGAAGCGCTGCGGATAGAGGGCGGCCAGGCGCTCGGCCCATTCGCGGGCGCGCGGCAGGTCGCCCTGCATCAGGGCCTGGCCGATGGCGCCGAACTGGGCGCCGGACAGGCAGATCAGGCCCTCGTTCAGCTCCTCCATCCACACCAGCTTGAGGCAGGCCTGGTTGCGCTGCACGTTCTGTATCCAGGCGCGCGACAGCAACTCGCAGAGGTTCAGATAACCCTGGTAGCTCTGCACCAGCAGCAGCACGCGGGTGGGCGGCTTGTCGCTGGCGTCCGACTCGATCCAGCAATCCGCGCCCAGGATGGGCTTCACGCCCGCCTTGCGGCAGGCGTTGTAGAACTTCACCCCCCCGAACAGATTGGCCAGGTCGGTGATGGCCAGGGCCACCTGCTTGTCCTGGGACGCGGCATCCGCGGCGTCGTCGATTCGCAGGGTGCCGTCGACGACGGAGAACTCGGTATGGGTGCGCAGATGGACAAAAGGCATTGCGGGATTGTAGAGAGGGGCGGCAGGCCCGGCCGCGGGTATGCTGCGGCGCCATCACAGTCCATCGACGGAGGGAACCTCATGCACCGCAAGCACATCCTGGCCCTGGCCATCGCGCTGGCCGCCGGCTCCGCAAGCGCAGCCAAGCAGCCGGCCGCCGCCAAGCCGGCCACCCCACCCAAGAGCAGCGCCGAGATCCTGGCCCAGTCCCCCGCCGGCGACTGGCGCGAGATCAAGCCCGAGGACCTGCTGGTGATGGAGCTGGCGCAGGGTCAGGCCACTCAGCAAGTACTGATCGAACTGGCACCGCGCTTTGCGCCGCGCCATGCCGCGAATATCCGCGCCCTGGCGCGCGCCGGTTTCTACGACGGCCTGGCGATCGTGCGCGTGCAGGACAACTTCGTCACCCAATGGGGCGACCCGAACGGCGACGATGCCAAGACCGCCAAGCCCCTGGGCAAGGCCGAGGCCAAGATCCCGGCCGAGTTCTCGGTGGACTACAAGAGTCTGCCCCCCGCCCTGTTCAACAAGATTCCCGATCTGGACGGCTGGGCCCCGGTGAGCGGCTTTGTGGACGGTTTCCCGGTGGCCGCCGACCCCAAGGCCGGCAAGGCTTGGCTGGCGCATTGCTACGGCATGGTGGGCGCGGGCCGCAGCGATGCGGTGGACTCCAGCACCGGCGCCGAGCTCTATGCGGTGATCGGCCATGCGCCGCGCGGCCTGGACCTCAACATCACCGTGGTGGGCCGCGTGCTCAAGGGCATGGAGTATTTGTCCGCGCTGCAGCGCGGCGGCCCCAATATGGGCTTCTATGACAAGCCCGAGCAGCGCACCGGCATCACGCGCGTGCGCCTGGCCAGCGAGCTGCCCGAGGCCGAGCGCCCTGCCCTGCAGGTGCTGAGGACCGAAAGCAAGACCTGGGACGCCCTGCTGGAGGCGCGCCGCCACCGCGGCGGCTGGTTCGTGCACAGCCCCAAGCATGTGGAGATCTGCAGCGCCAGCGTGCCGACCCGTCCGCGACCTGCGCCCTAAGCTGAGCTGCGGCCCGGCGGGGCGGTATGGCGCAGTCCTTACAATCCCGCCCCATGCAGTCCGGCCCCATCCTCAATATCTCGTCCTACAAGTTCGTCCTGATCGCCGATGCGCCCACCCTGCGCGAGACGCTTTATCAGCGCGCCCTGGAGCTGGGCCTGAAGGGCACGGTGCTGATTGCCGAGGAAGGCATCAACCTGTTCCTGGCCGGCAGCGCCGAAGCGGTGCGCGGCTGGGTCGCGGCGCTGCAGCAGGACGCCCGCTTTGCCGACCTCGCGCCCAAGGAAAGCTGGAGCGAGGCCGTGCCCTTCAAGAAGCTGCTGGTCAAGGTCAAGCCCGAGATCATCCGCATGAATATGCCGGCGATCCGCCCCGACCAGCTGCCGCGTGCCCCCGCCCTGCCCGCCAAGACGCTGGCGCGCTGGCTGGACCAGGGTCACGACGACGAGGGCCATCCGGTGGTGACGCTGGACACGCGCAATGCCTTCGAGGTGGACTACGGCACGTTTGACGGCGCGATCGACTGGCGCATCAGCAAGTTCACCGAGTTTCCCGCCGCCCTGGCCGCGCACCGCGAGGAGCTGATGGGCAAGACCGTGGTGAGCTTCTGCACCGGCGGCATACGCTGCGAAAAGGCCGCCATCGTGCTGCAGCAGCAGGGCCTGGACGGCCCCGTCTACCAGCTCGAGGGCGGCATCCTCAAGTACTTCGAGGAGACCGGCGGCCCGCATTACCACGGCAGCTGCTTCGTGTTCGACCAGCGCGAGGCGCTCGGCGCCGGCCTGGAGCCCGCTACCGAAATCATGCGCCCGGCCAGCGAGGCCCATCGTGGCTGAATGCGCCTGAACCCCGTGAGCAAGCGTCTGAGCGAGCGTCTGCGCCACGGCCTGCTGCGCCTGCTGGGCCTGCTGATACTGGCGCTGGCGATCTGTGCCGCGGCCTTCCGCGCGCCCGAGCGCAGCCTCGAAAGCCTGGTGGCGCGCTGGGCGCCGCCGCCTTCCGAATTCATGGAACTGCCGCTGGACGGCGGCCAGCAGCTGCTGCACTGGCGCGACGAGGGGCCGCGCGGCGACCCCTTGCCCATCGTGCTGCTGCACGGCACCTCGGCCAGCCTGCATACCTGGGCCGGCTGGGTGAAGACGCTCAGTGCGACCCGCCGCGTCATCACCCTGGACCTGCCCGGCTTCGGCCTCACCGGCCCGGCCGGCAGCGGCGACTACAGCGACGCCGCCTACCAGCGCCTGCTGCTGGCCCTGCTGGACAAGCTGCAACTGCCGCGCGTGGTGTTGGGCGGCAACTCGCTGGGCGGCCAGATCGCCTGGGAATTCGCGGCCCAGCAGCCGGCACGCGTGGCGGCGCTGCTGCTGGTGGATGCCGGCGGGCTGGCGTTCAAGCCCGAGTCGGTGCCGCTGGGCTTCCAGCTGGCGCGCATACCGGGCATGCGCAGCCTGGTGAGCGGCTTTCTGCCGCGCCGCCTGATCGAAAGCTCGGTGCGCAATGTCTACGGCGAGCCGGGCCAGGTCACGGCCGAGTTGGTGGACCGTTATTTCGAGCTGACCCTGCGCGAGGGCAACCGCCTCGCCCTCACCCAGCGCTTCGAGCAAATGCGGCCCGGAGCATACGCCGCACAGCTGGGCGACATTCGCCAACCGACCCTGATACTGTGGGGCCGGCGCGACCGTCTGATCCCGCTGGAATATGGCCAACAAATGAAACAGGCGATCAAGGGCAGCGAACTCGTGGTCTTTGATACGCTCGGCCACGTGCCGCAGGAAGAAGACCCGGCCGCCACGCTGAAGCCGGTGCAGGCGTTTTTGCAATCGCTCAAACCCTGATGTCCGGCAGCGCGTGGGCATAGCAACATCCACCTTCTTCATTTTTTCTCTCTTTCTCATCCATCGAGGAGTCGACTACATGCAACGACGTCATCTGATCGCTCTGGCCGCCCTGGCCATGAGCGTCGCCACCGCCCAGGCCCAAGCCCCCGAGTGGAAGAAGATCCGCATCGGTGTGGAAGGCGCCTACCCTCCCTTCAGCGAAGTGGGCCCGGACGGCAAGCTCAAGGGCTTTGAGATCGATCTGGCCATGGCCTATTGCGCCGAGATGAAGGCCGAGTGCGTGCTGGTGCAGCAGGACTTCGACGGCCTGATCCCGGCCCTGCAGGCCAAGAAGATCGACGCCATCATTGCCTCGATGTCCATCACCGACGAGCGCAAGAAGGCGATCGCCTTCTCCAAGCCCTACTACAACACCCCGGCACGCTTCGCCGCCAAGGCCGACGCCAAGCTGGACATCAGCGCCGCCGGCCTGAAGGGCAAGAAGATCGGCGTGCAGCGCGCCACCATCCACGAGAAGTTCGCCGCCGAGACCTTCAAGCAGAGCGAGATCGTGCGCTATGCGACCCAGGACCAGGTCTTCCTGGACCTGAAGTCGGGCCGCATCGACACCACCGTGGCCGATCTGGTCGCGATCGACCAGGGCTTCATCAAGACCCCGGCCGGCAAGGGCTTCGCCTTCGTGGGCCCCAACTTCACCGACGTGAAGTACTTCGGCACCGGCTCGGGCGTGGGCATGCGCAAGGCCGACGAGAAGGCCCTGGGCAAGAAGTTCAACGACGCCATCGCCGCCATCCAGGCCAATGGCACGTTCAAGAAGTTGAACGACAAGTACTTCGAGTACGACCTGTCCATCAAGTAAATGTTTCTGAACGGCTTTCTGCCCAGCCTGCTGGATGGGACCCTGGTCACGCTGGGCGTGGCCTTGAGTTCCCTCAGCATGGCCATGGTGCTGGGGCTGCTGGGTGCCTTGGCCAAGCTGTCGAAATGGCGCTTGCCCAAGGCCCTGGCCTTTGCCTATACCACCCTCATACGCGGCGTCCCCGATCTGGTGCTGATGCTGCTGATCTTCTACGGCGGCCAGGTGGCTGTGAACCATGTGGCCGAGGCGATGGGCTACCAGGAAGGCATCGACGTCGATCCCTATCTGGCGGGTGTGCTGACCATCGGTTTCATCTTCGGTGCCTACCTGACCGAGGCCTTCCGCGGCGCCTTCCTGGCGGTGCCGCCGGGCCAGCGCGAGGCCGGCCTGGCCTATGGCATGACGCCCTGGCAGATCGCCTGGCGCATCACCTTCCCGCAGATGTTCCGGCATGCCCTCCCGGGCCTGTCCAACAACTGGCTGGTGCTGATCAAGAGCACCGCCATCGTCTCGGTGATCGGCCTGCATGACCTGATGACGCGCGGCTCGCAGGCCGCCGGCACCACCAAGGAGCCGTTTGTGTTCTACAGCGCCGTGGCGGTGATCTACCTGCTCTTCACCAGCGCCTCGGAGCTGCTGTTCGACTGGCTGCAAAAGCGCTTCTCGGTGGGCGTGCGCAAGGGTGTGCTCTGATGGATCTCGACACCATTCTCGAAAACCTGCCGCTCTACCTGAGCGGCGCGCTCACCACCTTCGAGCTGCTCGTGATCTCGCTGGGCCTGGGCCTGCTGTTCGCGATACCGCTGGCGGTGCTGCGCAGCCTGCCCAACCCCTGGCTGTCGCGCCCGATCTGGTTCTACACCTATGTGTTCCGCGGCACCCCGATGCTGGTGCAGCTGTTCCTGATCTATTACGGCCTGGCGCAGTTCGAGTGGGTGCAGCAGAGCGCGCTGTGGCCCTACCTCAGCTCGGCCTGGTTCTGCGCCTGCCTGAGCTTTGTGCTCAACACCTGCGCCTACACGGTGGAGATCATCGCCGGCAGCATCCGTGCCCTGCCGCATGGCGAGATCGAGGCCGCCAAGGCGCTGGGCATGAGCCGCTGGGTGCTGTTCCGCCGCATCGTGCTGCCCTCGGCGCTGCGCCGCTCGCTGCCGGCCTACAGCAACGAGGCCATCTTCATGCTGCACGGCACCTCGCTGGCCAGCATCGTCACCATCCTGGACCTGACCGGCGCGGCGCGCCAGGTCAACTCCACCTACTACATGCCCTTCGAGGCCTTCATCAGCGCCGCGGTCTTCTACTTCCTGATGACCCTGGTGCTGGTGGCGCTGTTTCACAAGGCCGAGGCGCGCTGGCTCAAGCCCCTGATGCCACGCTGAACCCATCCCCCATGCAAATCCAGAAACACCTGCTGCTCGCACCCGCCCCCGGCACCCAGCGCGAGCTCCTGTCCCTGCACTACGGCACGCCCGGCAGCGGACCCAAGGCCTATATCCAGGCCTCGCTGCATGCCGACGAACTGCCCGGCATGCTCACCGCCCACCATCTGCGCCAGCAGCTCGATGCCCTGGAAGCCGCCGGCCGCCTGCAGGGCGAGATCGTGCTGGTGCCGATGGCCAACCCGATCGGCCTCTCGCAATGGCTGCTGCAGGGCCCGCAGGGCCGCTTCGAGCTGCTGTCGGGCGAGAACTTCAACCGCCATTACCCCGACCAGATCGCCCAGGCAGCGGCCGCTGCCGAGCCCGAGCTGAACCAGGACGCCGCCCACAATGTGCGCGTGCTGCGCCGCGAGCTGCAGAAGGCGGTGGCGGGCGCACCGGTGGCCACCGAGCTGCAATCGCTGCGCCGCACGCTGATGGCGCTCTCCTGCGATGCCGACATCGTGCTGGACCTGCACTGCGACGCCCAGGCCGTCATGCATCTCTACACCGAGACGCCCTGCTGGGAGCAATGCGAGCCGTTGCAGCGCTATCTGGGCTCGCCGCTGACCCTTTTGGCCACCGACGCCGGCGACAACCCCTTCGACGAGGCCTGCTCGCAGGTCTGGTGGAAATGGGACAAGCAGTTCGCCGGCCGCTTCCCGATCCCCCAGGCCTGCCTGGCGGTGACGGTGGAGCTGCGCGGCCAGGCCGATGTGACGCACGAACTGGCCAGCCGCGACGCGCAGAACATCCTCGACTTCCTGACCTACCGCGGCCTCATCAGCGGCGCCGTGCCGCCCATGCCAGAGGCGCTGGGCGACGCGCGCCCGCTGGCCGGCTGCATGTCGGTGAAGTCACCGGTGGCGGGCGTGCTGGTCTATTTGCGCGAGCCCGGCGCCACGGTCAAACAGGGCGAGGTGATTGCCCATGTGATCGACCCCGTCAGCGCCAGCTGCACCGAGCTGACGGCGCCGGTGGACGGCCTGATGTTCGCGCGCGAATGCCTGCGCTTCATCACGGCGGGCGCAAGCGCCGCCAAGGTCGCGGGGCGCGAAGCGCTGCGCACCGGCAAACTGTTGGGAGCCTGAACATGACCAGCAGTCTGCGCGTCATCAATCTGCACAAACGCTATGGCGAGCGCGAGGTGCTCAAGGGCGTTTCGCTCGACACCAAGAAGGGCGATGTGGTCACCCTGATCGGTTCCAGCGGCTCGGGCAAGAGCACCTTTCTGCGCTGCCTGAACCTGCTCGAGCAGCCCTGGGAGGGCCAGCTCTTCCTGCGCGACGAGGAACTCAAGCTGGTGCGCGACCGCGACGGCAGCCTCAAGGCCGGCGACGCCAAGCAGCTGCAGCTCTGGCGTGCCCGCCTGGCCATGGTGTTCCAGAACTTCAACCTCTGGGGCCACCGCACCGTGCTGGAGAACGTCATCGAGGCGCCGGTGCATGTGCTGGGCGTGCCCAAGGCCGAGGCCATCGAAAAGGCCGAGGCCCTGCTGGCGCGCGTGGGCGTGTCGCACCGCAAGAGCGTCTACCCGGCCCAGCTCTCGGGCGGCGAGCAGCAGCGCGTGGCGATTGCGCGCGCGCTGGCGGTGGAGCCCGAGGTGATGCTGTTCGACGAGCCGACCTCGGCGCTCGACCCCGAGCTGGTGGGCGAGGTCCTGAAGGTGATGCGCGACCTCGCCGCCGAGGGCCGCACCATGATCGTGGTGACGCACGAGATGGGCTTCGCCCGCGAGGTCTCCAACCACACCCTGTTCCTGCACCAGGGCCGGGTGGAGGAGGAAGGCAACCCGCGCGAGGTGCTGGCCAGGCCGCAGAGCGAGCGGCTCAAGGCCTTCCTGAGCGGCGGGCTGAAGTAGCCCTCAGTCGGCCGTCGGCCAGCAATTGGCCTCGGCCTCGATCGCTGGCCGCGGCAGCGTGAACGGGAAGCTCATGGCCGGCTCGGCCAGCTTCGGGTCCAGCGCCTTGCTGCTGTAGTCCAGCAGCGCTTCCAGATGGGCGCGCTGCACCCGGTCGGCGGCCGCGCCCGCCTTGGCGGCGAACAGCGACCTCAGATCCTTCAGCTCGGCCCGCACCAGCGCCTTGGCGTCGTCGCCGGCCGGGCCGGCGGCGTTGAGGCGCTCGCTCAACAACTCCAGATAGGCGCGCTGCAGATTGCGGCGCGGCACCGACACCTTGGCGCCCGCGCTCAGCTCGCCATAGATGCCCGCGCGCAGGTCCGTCAGCAGCTCGTCGAGCCGGTAGGCCTTCTCGCCCAGGGCCGCCTCCTGCGCCTGCAGGCGCGCGCTGCGCGAGCGGTCCAGCAGGCCGCGCAAGAGCTGGCGCTGCTGGTTCTGCAGCAGCTGGGCCGGCTCCGAGGGGCGCAGGCGCTCGGTGATCGCGGGCGCCAGCAGCCATTGCGGCGTGGCCAGCGCCTGCTCGCTGAGGAACTTGACGGCGCGCGCCTGCTGCGCGCGCGGCGCCGGGGCAAAGATCGCACCGGGCTGGTCGTTGTGCTTGTTCTGGCTGCTGTAGCCGCCCACGATGGCCAGCACATGGCTGAGCTCGCGCGACCATTGCGTCCAGGTGGCGCGGTAGAGATCTTCCAGCGTCTTGTCGTCGCGCCCATCCGGCTTGCTCATGGCCGGCAGTTGCTTGACGATGCGCTTGAGATTCTTCAGGCCCAGCGTGGTGGCCGCGACCGCATCGGCATCGCCCACCGCCTCGGTGTTCTCGCCAAAATCGCCGCCCTCGGCCTTGGGCGAGGAGAAGCGCAGCCAGGGCTTGGCATCCTGCTGGCGCACCAGCGCGTTCAGCACCTGGCGCTCCTCCTGCGGCGTCTTCGCCGAGGGGATGGGCATATAGCCCCATTGGGTGGCGAAGATGTCGTAGGGGCCGATCTTGGGGATCAGCAGCGCGGGATCGATCTTGTCCTCGGGCTGCACCAGGTAGTTGAAGCGGCTGTAGTCCATCAGGGTGGGCACATGGCCCATCTCCTTCAGCCAGGCGGCGTCGCGCAGCTTCTCCACCGGGTAGAGCGAGCTGGCCTTCATATTGTGCGGAAAGCCCAGCGAATGGCCGACCTCGTGGGTCACCACATACGCCACCAGCTCGCCCATCAAGTCGTCGGGCAGCGGCAGCCGCTGGGCCCGCGCATCCACCGCGCCGGCCTGGGTCACGTACCAATCACGCTGCAGCTGCATGATGTTGTGATACATGACGATGTTGGCGTTGAGAATCTCGCCGCTGCGCGGGTCGCTGAGGTGCGGCCCGTAGGCGTTCGCGATCGGCGACGGCACCCAGCGGATGATGCTGTAGCGCACGTCCTCGGGGTCGAACTCGGGGTCCTCTTCCTGGCTCGGATAGGGCCGCGCCTGGATCGCGTTCTTGAAGCCGGCCGCCTCGAAGGCGACATTCCAGGCCTCCACGCCCTTCTTCACAAAGGGCACCAGATTGGCAGGCGTGGCGCGGTCGATGTACCAGACCACCGGCTTGACCGGCTCACTGAGCGCCGCCGCCGGGTCCTTCTTCTCGAGCCGCCAGCGCGTGATCAGGCGCTCGCGCTTGCTCTCATGTTCGTCGCTGCCGAAGTCCACATGCGAGACGCTGAAGAAGCCGATGCGGTCGTCCAGCAGGCGCGCCATCATCGGCTGCTCGGGCAGCTTCACCAGGTTGTAGGCGACGTTGACGCTGCCACTGCGCGCGGCGGCCGGCGACGGCGCCGGCAGGCCCGGGATCGGCGGCAACGGCAGCGCGGGCACGGCCATCAGGTTGTAGGTGTGCACGGCGTCGATGCGCAGGCTGCCGGCAAAGGCCTTGCTCTGCTCCACATAGCTGCGTGCGCTGTCCAGGCCCATGCCGCGCACCAGCTGGCGCGCCGTGAAGTCGCCCACCTCGCTGGTGAAGAGCCGGCTCACCTCGACCACCGGCGCGCCGTCCTTGCCAAAGGCCTCGACCTGCAGGCTGGCCAGGATGGTGTCGCGCTGCGAGCCCTGCACCGCCGGGGCGATCGGCCGGTTCGGGTCGCTCACGTAGGCATGCGAGACGGTCTGGAAATGGACCTTGTTGCCCTTCAGCGTGAAGCGCACCACGTCCTCATTGAGGGCACGGCCCACATGGTCGGCACCGGCCGGCACGGCGGTGGCGGTGGCCACCATCAGCAGCGGCTGGTCCAGCAGCTGCTTGGGAATCTCGAAATAGAGCTTGCTCTTCAGGCTGTGCAGCTTGAAGAGACCCGCCTGCGTCTTGGCCTCCGCGGTGATGACCTTCTCGTAGGGCTTGGGCTCGGAGGCATCGGGCGGGGCCGCCGGCGCGGCCAGCGGCGCGGACGCCGCCCCCGCCGGCTTGGCGGGAGGCTGGTCCTGGCCCGGCTTCTTGGGCGATTCGGCCGGCTGGCCGGACGCGGCGCCGAGCGGCGCCAGCAGCGCCAGCAGCAGGCCGGCGAGGAATGTCAGTCTCATGCGCATGGTGCGGCCTATTGCTTGCAGTGTGTGGCAATCGGCGCGCATGATAGGCCCGCCCGGCTCCAGACACGGAAGTCATTGCCGCCCAGGCCGCCGGCCAGGGCGGCGGGCGCTGTTCAGGCGGCCTGGCTCCGACGCCGGCCGATGACTCCCAGCAGCCCCAGGCCGGCCAGCAGCAGCGCATAGCTGCCGGGCTCGGGCACCGCCGCCGTCACACTGGCGATGCTGCCGGAAGGCAGGGTCAGCGTCAGGCTACCGGGCGGCGTCAGCTCGATCTGGAACAGGCTGCAGTTGTCGCCCAGCGCGGCATTGCAGCCGGGGCGGCCCAGATAGCTGCTCTGGTCGGCCGCCAGCAGCCCGACCGAGAAGGTCGTGCCCACCGGGCCCGGCGTGCCGGCGAAGGCGCCGTCAAAGCTCACGTCGAAGCTGATCTTGCCGCCCAGGTTCAGCGCGTGGAACAGATCGTTGAACTGCTGGGCATTGTTGAGCGTGAAGCCGCTGGCCAGATTGCCGCTGCCGCCGATGAGCTCGAAGTCGCTGCCGAAGGCACCGCTGAAATGCGTCAACGTGGCCGTGGCCCCGACCGCGGGCAGGCTGCCGGGATTGAACTGGATGTCGAGCCAGCCGCCGCCGGCCAGGCCGGTGGTGTCGATCACGGCGTGGTAGCTGGTGGCCGCGCCGGCCATGGCGCTGGCGCCTGCCATTGCCAGGGCCAGCAGCGTGTGGCGCAAGGCCGATACGGAAGTCTTGCTAGTCATGGTGTGCTGTCCTTAGAACGAACCTGAAAAGATCTTGCTGCTGTAGCTGATGGCAATCTTGTTGGGATTGCTGAAGCTGACCGGCACGCTGATGCTGGCACCCGCCGCCAAGTTGCCCGTCGTGGCGGTGATGTAGGGGGAACCGGCGTGCGTGCCGGTGGCGTTGAACAGGCTCACTCCGGCGGGCAGGCCGTCGAGCTGCAGCTGCAGCGGGCCGGACAGCGCCACGCCGCCCTGGTTGGTGAGCGTGATCGTGCCGTTGAAACGCTGGGTGCTGCGGTTCAGCACCAGGCCCGAGCTCTGCACCAGCACCGAGCCGCTGACGTCGGCCACATTCGCCACCGTGAAGCCCACGCTGGCCGAGCTGCCGGCGTTGTTGGCCGCGTCGTAGGCCGTGGCCACCAGCGCATGGCCGCCATTGGCGAGCAGCTTGGAATCGAGCTTGAGGGCATAGGGCGCCTGGCTGCTGCTGCCCTTGAGCGCGCCGTCCACGCTGAAATCCACCCGCGTCACACCGACGTTGTCGCTCGCGTCGGCGGCCAGCGTGATCAGGCCGCTGCTGCCGCTGACGGAGGCGCTGACTTGCGGCGCCACGGTGTCGGCCACCTGGTTGACCCAGATCGGTGCCGACCAGAGGATCTTGCCGTCGGTCTGCGTCACCTTGGCGTAGTAGAAATGGTTGCCCAGCGCGGGCGTGAAGTTGTTGACCGCCGTGCTCGAGAACTCGGTGACCGTGCCATTGCGCTTGGGCACGCCCTCGTAGATCTTCACCGTGGCGGCTGCCTTGCCGGCGCCGGGCGCGTAGTTGGCGACGAGGTTGAGCGGGCCCGCATTGGTGAAGGTCTCGCCCATCAGGTGACCGTTGGCCGTCAGCACCAGCTGCGAGGTCTTGTCCATGGTGGCGAAGACGCGGCGCGCCTTCAGCGCGTCGATGAAGGCGTCCTTGCTCAGCGGCACGCCGCTGGGAATCAGGATGCCGGTGCGGTTGGTCGACGAGGCACCCCAGTTGGCGCAGTGGTTGTCCTGGTTGGTCGAGAACGCCACCTTGAAGCCGGCCTCCAGCGCCTTCTTGCAGGCGCCCTCGTAGCCGCTGTTGCCGTTGTCGGACTCGTTGATGGTGTTGGAGAAGGCCGGCGTGTTCATCACCTCGCACAAGGCCATCGCCTTCTCGCCATCCGCGGTGTAGCCGAACGCCACGTTGTTCACCAGGTATTGGCCGCTGCTGGACGGATGGTTGAACTGCCCCACCAGGCCGCGCTGCGCCATCAGGGCGTAGAGCTTGTCGGCGATGTTCTTCTCGGTATAGGTATCGGCCAGCAGCTCGTTCTTGGCGTTGTACTCCCAGCCCAGCAGATCGGTGGAATTGAAGATGTTCAGGTGGCCGCCGCCGCTGATCGTGCCCCACTCCATGCCGTACACGCCCAGGAAGCTCGGGTTGGCGGCGTTGAATGCGGCGGCCTCGGCCAGGCCAGCCTTGTACAGATCCTTGGCATACGCGGGAGTCTGGGCGGTGTTGGTGCTGGTCGAGCCATCGAACATGTGGTTGTGTTCGGAGGTCACCAGGATGTCGAGCCCGCGCTGCATCGCGTACAGATAGGCCTCCTTGGGGCCACGTGCCATGTTCGACTGCGGGTCGTTCTCGCCGGTGCAGGCGCCGATGATGCCGCCACCGTCGCTATGACCGGTCTGGCTGTGCAGATTGCCCAGGTAGACCGTGTAGGGCAGGCCGTTGCTCACCGGCGCGGCCAGGGCCTTGCGCTGCGCGGGCTTGGCACCCGCGGTGCCGCTGCCGGCGCGCGCCGCACTCGCCGTTGCCAGCGGCTTGAAGGCCGGCATGGACGGCGGCGTGAGCACGCCCACATGCATGTCCCAGGCCTGCTCGATCACATCGTCGGCCGCGGCGCTCAGGCTGGCCTCGACGAAGTCTTCCATCAGGCCTACGCTGGGCAATTGCCCGTTCGCATCGGCGGAGGTGGCGCTCAGGCGCACCTGGTAGACGCCATCGGCGGCGGCCATGCCGGCCTGCCTGCCGGCCCAGTCGACCTGCACCGCGATCTCGCCCTTGACCAGGGTCTCCACGCCATACCAACGCTGCACCAGGGCGCCGGCGGGGTCCAGCAACTCCAGCCGCCAGGAGACGGTCTGGGTGCGTTCCACCTGCGGGTACTCGAAGCGCAGCGTGAAGCTGCGTGCCTCGGCGATGGCCGTGGCATCGGCGCGGTAGGGCACGTGCAGGGTGGCTTCGAATTCCTGGTGATCGGGGCTGATGGCGCCGCCGATGGCCAGGCCCGCGGCCGAGAGCGCGGCCAGCAGCACGATGGCGCGCGGTACGAGTTTGAGCGAGTGGCTAGGCATGGTGGTGATGGTCATTCCAGCAAGAGGGCGAGACGGTCGGACGGCAGCGGGATGCCCGCGCGGGCGGGCATGCCGGCTCGTCGGGCTATCAGTTCGAACGGCGGCGGCGGGCCATGAAGCCCACCGTGCCCAGGCCGGCCAGCAGCAGCGCGTAGGTGCTGGGCTCGGGGACGGCGGGGGCGATGACGCTCAGGCTCAGGTTGTCGATCGCCAGGCCATGGTCGTTGCCGGCGTCGTTGTTCTCGGCCCAGCGCACCCACAGCGTGCTGCCGGCGGCCCAGTTGGTGTTCACGACACCGCCGCGCGCCGCCTGCAGGCCTGTCGTGTTGCCGTCGAGCTTGGCGGCCGAGGCCGTGGCGACCGGCGAGCTCCAGTCAAAGTTGCCACCGGGTGTGACCCAGTTGGCCACCGTGGCGAAGCTGGAGCCGAAACCGTACTGCAGCACCATGCTTTGAACCGTCGTGTTGCCGCCATTGCGCCACTGCTCGCCATCGAAGCCGATCTTGAAACCGGACAGGTCATGGCCGGTCGCGTTGTCGAAGGCCACGGCGATCCAGCCCGACAGCGAGCCCGAGCCAACGCCGCCCAGCGCGCGCTCGGTCGAGCCCGCTGCACCGAAGCTGCGGAACTTGCCGGCGTTGCTGGCACCGTCGTCCGGCAGATATTCGACAACTGCAGACAAGTTGGTATTGAACAGACTCCACCCTGCCAGGGTCGAGTCGTTTACCCAGGAGTTAAACGTCGTGGGCGTTGGACGGCTGGTCGCCAGCGAGTCGAACGACTGCGCGTAGTTGAAAGCACCGCTGCTCACGGTGATGGCGGCCTGCGCCGGGGCGGCCGCGAGCATGGCCGCGGCGGCAAGCGCGCTCAGCGCGGTGGTGGATTTGAAGTTCAGCATGGTGAGGATCCCTCGGTCAGTTGGAACAACACAAAACTCGGACGCGACACGTCGGGCTCGCCCTTCGGTCACGCTCGCAAACGTTTGGCAATCGCATAAAAACGTTTGCGCATCCAGGAAAAAATCTGGGCGGTCAAAGCATCACGCTCGGCCACCCGGTGCTGCGCGAACAAACTGCCATTCGCGCGGCAAAACAGTCAGCGGGACGAACAGAACACCGTCGTCGGCTGCCGCTTCGCTGCGGGCAAGCATAGCGAGTCGATGCCGATTTGAGCGTGTCAGTTCCGTGACTTGGCGCGTGTTCCCCGCAGGTAAGGGGCCGCGCAAACCCTGACGCCATGGCGCGTGAACCCGCATGGTGCGGGCCGCGCATCAAGCTGGGGCCAGGTCTTGCCCAGGAGGTGCCATCGCGGTGCGCGATGGCACGCACTCAGTCGTAGAGAGCCTTCTCCGGCCGTCTCGCCAGCACCGCGATGGGCGGCGCCCAGCGTTCGCCGCGCGACTTCTTGCTCGTGACGAGCGTGATCTCCGAGGGCTCGAACACTTCCACGTTGTGGGTGATGGGGGTGGTGAGCAGGTACTGGGCGCGGGTGGAGCGCAGGAAGTGGCCGACCAGCTGGATGTTGCGCACGTCCAGGTGGGCAAAGGGTTCATCGATGAAGACGAACCCGCCAGGCGAGTCGTCGTCCTTCATCAGGCCTACCAGCAGGATCAGGCTCTTGAGCACCTGCTGGCCGCCCGAGGCCTCGCCGTCGTTCAGGCCCACCTCGCCCTTGCCATCGAAGTTGAACTTCACATGCAGGCCGGCCTGGGCCAGCACGGTGTCGTCGTTGTCCAGGTGCGGCAGCTCGGCCTGGGCCAGCACGCCGGCCAGCTCGCCGAGCTCCTGGACGTTCTTCTTGTAGCGGCGCACGGTGGCGCGCAGCACGTCGATATAGCGCTCGCGGGCATTGAAGGCGGCGATGCGCGCCATCTCGTTGCTGGCGCGGCGGTCGTCCAGCTGGGTGCTCTGCTCCAGCACCGAGACGCTCATGCGCGCATGGCGCTCCTGCACCTGGGGGTCGGTTTCCCACACCCCGGTGTCGAGCTCGGCCTGCACATGGCGTGCGGCGATCTCGGCCTGCTTGGCGTTCTCGAACTCGTCGCGCAAGACCTGCAGCTTGGCCGGCTGTACCCAGGAGGCCGGGAAATTGGCACGTGCCTCGCGCGAGGCCCTGGCGGCCAGGGTCAGGTCTTGCCGGCGGCTCTCATGCTCGCGCTGCACGCGCAAGACGTTCTCCTCGCTGGCCTTGAGACCGCCCTGCGCGGCCTCGTAGTCGCGTTCGCTGCGGGTGGATTGGGTGAGCGCGCGGTCATGCTCCTGCTCCAGCGCGCCCATGCGGGTGCTGGCCTCGATGCGCGCCTGGCGCAGCGCCGGCAGGCGCGCCCTGCCCTCGGCAAATTCATCGCTGCGCTCGGAAAGTTCCTTGGCGGCCTTGTGGCCCTGGGCGGCGCGTTGCGCGTCC
The DNA here is from genome assembly GCF_058788955.1 of Roseateles sp. FW301-B2. Lineage (NCBI taxonomy): Bacteria > Pseudomonadati > Pseudomonadota > Betaproteobacteria > Burkholderiales > Sphaerotilaceae > Roseateles > Roseateles sp. FW301-B2. The sequence goes on along the minus strand of NZ_JBYTBE010000024.1, from coordinate 52,613 downwards.
TTGAGCTGGCGTTCGACCTCGGCCTGCTCCTTGGCAATGCGGGTGAGCTCGCCGTCGTAGCGCGCCAGCTCGGCTTCCAGCGCCTTGCGGCGCGATTCCATCGCCGAGACGCCGAACTGGTACTCGCGCGGCTCCACCCAGAGGCTGCGGCCGCCACGGCCGTCGCGGTAATAGGCGTCGGGGGTGATCCACTCGCCCCCGGCCCTCGCTCCTGCTTCAGTGTCCTTCACGCACCGGATGCCGCCCAGTTGGCGCAGCATCCAGCCGGGCACCTTGGCGTTGATCTTGAGCGCGGCCAGCAGCGAATCCTTGGGCGCCACGGCGGGCGCATGCTCGGCATCGGCCACCACGTAATGGCGGTAGCGTTCCTTGGAGGCCAGGCCGAAGGCGCGGCCCTCGTCCCCGCTATTGGCCAGCACCACCACCCAGCGCGAGGGGCGCAACATGCCTTCGGCCGCGGCACGCCAGGTCTCGTCGGCGATGTCGATGCAATCGGCCAGCACATGGTGGGTTATGCCCGCTTCGTCCAGCGCGCGGCGGAAGCGCGTCACCTCGGCCGGCGGCGGCGGCAGGCGCTGGCCCGTCATCGCCTCCAGCGCGGCCTGGGCCTTGCGGCTCTGGTCATTGGCGCGGGTAAAGCTTTCGCGCAGCCCATGCTGCTGGCTGGCCAGGCTCTCCAGGCGCTGCGTCAGCTCCTGGGCATCGGCTTCCACCGCGGCCAGGGTCTTGAGCTCTTCCTCGCGCTTGGCGAGCAGCTCGAAGGGGCGCTCGGATTCGCGTGCGGCGTCGAATGCGGCACGCGCGGCCTTGCGCTCGGACTCCAGGTCCAGCAGCTTCTGCTTGGCGGCCTGCTGGGCCTCGAAGAGGCGATGCAGCTCGGCGCGCTTGTCGGCCATATGGCGCTGGTCGTGGGCGGCGAAGAGGCGCTGGCGATGCAGCTCGCGCAGCGATTGCGCGGTGCGCTGTCTGCCTTCCGCCCACTGCAGCACCGGCACCACCTCGCTGGCCAGGCGCTCGCGTTCCTTCAGGCGCAGCTGGTACTGCTGGTAGCTGTTGACGCGATTCGCCAGATCCGAGAGCTGGGCCTGGGTGTGCGAGAGCTCGTGCGTGGCCTGCTCCACTTCCTTGAGCAGCTGCTGCTGGTGGCTGCGCGCCTGGTCGTAACGGTCCAGCACCTCCTGGTCACCGAAGACTTCGAACACCAGCCGCAAGAGTTCCTTGGGGCTGAGCTCGCAGAGGCGGTCGGTCTGGCCCTGCTCCAGCGCCAGCACGCGGCCGATGGCGCGCGTGAGGCCGGCGGCCTCCAGGCGGCGCTTCCAGGCCTCGATGCCCATCCAGTCCTTCTCGGGCCGGTTGGCCAGGGCCTCGATCTCGTGCACCCCGTCCACCATCACATAGCGGCGCTGCCAATCGCCGCCATGGCGCTCAATGCGACAGGCCAGCGTCACCTGGTCGGCATAGAGCAGCGAGCTGCCGAAGGGGCGGCTGCTGTTCTGGCGGCCGCGCGGGCGGTTGTCCACCAGGGCGCGCAGCCAGGCGGTCTCGGCGTTCGCGTGCCGGGCATAGGTGCGGAAGGTGCGGCCGCCCGAGCATTCCAGGCCCAAGAGGGTGCGCATCGCGTCCAGCAGCGTGGTCTTGCCCGAGCCATTGGGGCCGGCGATGGTGATGATGGCGCCGTCCAGCGGCATCGAGACGCGCTGGCAGTAGTCCCAGTGCAGCAGTTCCAGGGATTGCAGATGAAACATGTCTCAGAGCTCGCTGTCGTCTTCTACTTCGGCTATCACTTCTTGTTCGGCTTGGCGAAGCCGGGCGAGCGCGGGGGCGGCAGTGGGGTCGGTGCTGCGGGCCAGCACGTCGGCCAGGGCGCCATCGAGGATGCGTGGCGCCAGGGTGTCGTAGTCCAGCAGCAGGTCCAGCAGCGGCCCCTCGGCAATGTCCTCGGCGCGCCGGATGATGAAGCCCTGGCGCTCGAGCAGCTTGAGGTTGGAATCCAGCCGCATCTTCTTGCCCAGCTGGTTGCCGAAATCGGCCAGCAGGCTGCGGTAGCTGAGCGTGGGCGAGACGCTGGCGGCCAGCGGCAGCGGCTTGTCGGTAGCGAACATCTCGCCCTGGCCTTCGCCCTCCTTGGCGTCGGCGCGTGCCACCTGGCGCTGGCGCTTGGGCAGGATGATGAGCGACCACAGCACCACCAGCAGGGCCACGCCATCGCGCGGCAGGTCGAGGTTGTTGTTGGCGGCCAGGCCGGTCTCGCCGAACACCGCCACCTCGGCCGGACGCAGCATCGCCACGCTGATGTGGTCGGCATAGAGGTTGTCGATCACGCGCAGGCCCACGGCGGCCAGGCGCGCGCCCAGGGCGCCCCAGAGCTCGGTATCGATCAAGGCACGCTTGACCAGGGGGTGGTTGCGCGGCAGCCAGCGGCGCGCCAGCAGCTGTGCCGCGAGTTGCGCGGCATCGTCAAAGGTGGAAGCACTCATGAGGAGGAAGATTCTTCGCTGGCAGGAGGTGTCGGGCTTTTTTCATTGCCGTGCTCGGTGCTATGGAGCACACCACGGCTCATCCACGACACGTATTCGTCATCAATATCGCCCTGCTCGGCCGACCAGCGCACCCGCCAGGGCTGGCGCGCCATGTCGCCGGTGGCGCCCTGCAGATGCTGGGCCTGCACATCGCCCAGCAGCGGCAGCAGCTGGGCACGGTAGGAGGCGCGCGCATAGCTGCCGCCCAGCACCGCCGGGGACAGGTCTTGCTCGGCATGGCCCGCGCCGCTCCACTGCTGCAGCAGGGTCTGCAGCGCCGCCATCTCGGGCGGCAGGCTCAGCACCGCCAGCTGGCCCTCGGGTGCGGCCATGCCCTGCGGCAGGGGCTCCAGCTCCTTGGGCTTGGGGCGGTCGCGCTCGAACTCGGCCTCGCACATGTCCAGCAGCTCATGCTGGCTCACCAGCACCGGGTGCACCGGGCGCGAGAGCGCCCCCAGGCTGAGGTTTTCCAGAAAACCCACGCCCTGCAACCAGCGCCGCACATCGGTGGTGGTGATGCCGGTGGACCCCAGGGTGACGCGCTGGCGGTCCACCTGCTGCAGCGCGCGGTTGAACTGGCTGGCCATCGCCAGCAGGCGCGCCTGTGCCAGGCCCAGCTCGCGCGCCAGCCGCTCCAGGCGCGCATTGCCCTCGGTCTGGGCCTGCTCGATGATGGCCTTGAGCGCGTCGCCGGCGCGGTCCACCAGCTTGAGCGCGCGCTCGAAACGCTGGCGCGCGCGGCGCAGATGGAACTCGCTGCCGCTGGCGATCGCATCGGCGAATTCGTCGTACAGGCGCGCCAGCTGGGCCTGCAGATGGTGCAGCTGGGCCGGGTCCAGGGTGCCCAGCTGGTGGGCGCCGGCCACATTGGCCAGCAGCGCGGCCAGGTCGGCATCCTGCTCGGCGGCGCGTGTCAGCGGCGAGAGGATGCCGATCAGCTGCTGGGCCAGCGGCGTCACGCCGTATTGCTGGTTGGAGCCATCCCAGGCCAGCAGCTCGGCCTCGCGCAGGCGCTTGAGCACCAGCTCCAGGGCCTCGTCGCGCAGCATGTGGAAGTGGCGGTTGAGGGTGTCGCGGCTGACGCGCGACTCCGGCAGCGCCATCAACTCCAGGAACACCCAGACGCGCAGGCGCACCAGCGCCGCCGGGCCATGGCACAGGGCCCGCAAGGCATTCAGCTGGGCCTCGTTGCGCTCCAGCTGCCACCACAGCAGCGCCTCGCCGGGGGCGCTGCCTTCTCGGAAATAGTCTTCAAAGCGCAGCTCTTGTTCTTCATGCTCTGCGCCCACCGTGCTTTCGCTCATGGGACGATTATCCCAGGCTGGATGGGGCGATCCGGCTAGGATGCACCCCAAATGCAAACAGCTGTGAATGGTGATCTGGGCTTGGCCTTGCTGGGGGCCTGGCGGCGGCGCGAATTGCTGGCATCGGCCGGCTGGGCCTTGCCGGACCCCGCGGGCATCGGCAACGCCCAGGAGGCGGTGGTGGCCGCGCTGGACGGGCAGACCTTGCCGGGCTTCTGGAAATCCGGCGGGCCGCGCCGGGAAGCGGCCTCGCTGAGCCATGCTCCCCTGCCCCGTGCTGGCGTACGGCAGGTCCAGGGCGCCACATCGATGGACTGCAGCGATCTCTGGCTGCCCGCCTGCGGCATCGAGGCCGAGATTGCGTTGCGCCTGGGGCGGGACGTGAGCCCGGCGCTGGCGGCCGGCCTGGATCAGGCCGCGGCCACGGCCCTGGTGGATGGCATGGCGGTCGCCGTGGAGCTCACCGCCTCGCGCTGGCGGGAGGCCGACGCGGCGCCCGAGCCGCTGCGCCAGGCCGATCTGCTCTCGCATGGCGCCCTGCTGCTGGGCCCTTGGCTGGCGCCGGCGGCGCGCGCCTGGGCCGACCAGACCTGCTGGGTGGAGATCGAGGGCCAGCCACGGCTGCAGCGCCGCGGCAGCCACGCGCTGGGCGATCCGTGCTGGTTGCTGCCCCACTGGCTGCGCCATGCCGCCCGCCATGGCCAGACCTTGCGGGCTGGCAGCGTGGTCACCACCGGCTCCTGGACCGGCACCCTGCCGCTGTCGCCGGGCCGCGTCGCCCGCGTCGGCTTCGAGGGCCTGGGCGAATTGCGGCTCAGGACTTAGGCGAGCAGCGGCCGCTCCAGATAGCGCGCCTGCTGGCCAAAGCTGGCGAGCTTGCGCTGCAGCGCCGCCGGCAGCTGCTGCAGGGGCGCGAAGCCATGGCGCTGCCAGTACGGCAGCGAGCCCTGCACCGCCACCAAGCCCATGCGGCCCAGGCCCAGGGCTTGCGCGCGCGCCTCCAGCAGGGCCAGCAGGCGCCGCGCAACACCCATGGCGCGGCCCGCCGGCGCCACCGCCATATCGTGCAGATAGAGCAGCTGGGGCTCGGCTGGCAGGGCGCATTGCGGCGCGTCCAGCGCGGGCAGGGTCTCGGGGCACAGCGGCAGGCTCACCGCATAGGCCAGCGGCTGGCCCGCCCGGCTGGCCAGCCAGCAGGTGCCCAGTGCGGCAGCGGCGCGCAGCTTGGCCTCGAAGGCCTGGGCACTCTCCAGAAACTCTGGCCCATAGCATTGGGCCTGCAGGGCCAGCACGGCGGGCAGATCCGCCGGGGCCATCTCACGAAATACCAGGTTCACATCAACTCACGAAACGTGCCAGCAGCCGCGTGCCCAGCGGCGTGAAGATCATGACAAAGGCCAGCAGGTTCAGGCTCACGCAGAGCCAGAACAGACGCTGGAAACTCGGCTTGCGGTTCTTGTGGCGCAGCAGCTGCTGGGCCAGCAAGGCGCCGGGCCAGCCGCAAACGAGAGCCAGGGCGTGCAGCGTGCCCTCGGCCACGCGCCAGCCCCCCTTCAGCGCGGCGCGCTTGTCGCCCGCATAGACGATGAAGGTCGCCACGCTCATGGCCAGGTAGAAGCCCCACAGCGCCTGCGGCAGGCCCCAGGCCAGATGCACACCCAGCACCAGCAGCGCAAAGCCGGGGATCAGCCAGAGGCTGCTGCCTTGGCGCGCCGCCGGCGATGCCGGCGCGGGCCTGGGCGCGGGGCGCGGCTCCAGGCTCTGCACCTTGAGCGCACGGAGCTTGCCCTGGGCGTCATGGCCGGCCGCGTAGCTGAGGCGTTCGCCCACGAAAGGGCGCTGGGCCCGCAGACCAAAGGCCTTGATGTGCACAAAGAGCTTGGCGCCACCGCCCTCGGGGGCGATGAAGCCATAGCCCTTGGCATCGTCCCACTGGACCAGGATGCCTTTCTGTCTATTCGTCATGATGGGGCGGGACTGTGCCATGAAAAAAAGAAAAGCCCGCCGAAGCGGGCTGTTCTCAAGCAAGGCAGCAATTACCTGCCGAAGCCACCCTTGCGCGGGCCGGCCGGGCCACGGCGGTCACCGCCGAAGCTGGGCTTGCCGCCGCCGCCAAAGCTGGGCTTGCCGCCAAACGAGGGCTTGCCTGCAAAGGAAGGCTTGCCGGCGTAGGCAGGCTTGTCACCAAAGCTGGGGCGATCGCCACGCGGGGCGAAGCCGCGGTCGTCACGGGGCGCAAAGCCGCGCTCTTCACGCGGTGCGAAACCACGCTCCTCGCGCGGTGCGAAGCCGCGATCGGCGCCACGGTCGTTGCGATCGGCGAAGCGCGGGTCGAAGCGCGGTGCGCCGTCACGACCGACATCACGACCAAAGGCCTTGCCGCCACCATCGCGGTTGCCGGCAAAGGCCGGACGGCCGCCATCGCGGTGGAAGGGCTTGCTGCCGAAGCCCTTGTTGAAGCCGCTCTTGTTGGCATAGCCAGCACGCGGGCCACGGTCTTCATAACCACCGGCGCCGGCGGGGCGCGGCGGGAAGATGCGCGGTTCTTGGGTCTTGGGCTCGAGGCCGGCGATCTGCGACACCGGGATGGTCTGGGTGGTGAACTGCTGGATGCGACGGATCATCGAGACATCGTCTCGCACGGCCAGGGTCACGGCCAGGCCTTCGCGGCCGGCACGGCCGGTACGGCCGATACGGTGCACATAGTCCTCGGCCTTCATCGGCAGACCGTAGTTGATGACGTGGCTGATGGTGGGCACGTCGATACCGCGGGCCGCCACATCGGTGGCCACCAGCACGCGCAGCTCGCGGCGGCGCAGGGCCATCAGGGTGCGGTTGCGGCGGCCTTGCGGCATGCCGCCATGCAGCGGGGCCACGGCGTGGCCGATTTCCTGCAGGCGCTCGGCCAGCCAGTCGGCATCGCGCTGGGTGCTGGTGAAGACCACGGCCTGGTCCAGCGTGGGCTCGGCCAGGATGGCTTCCAGCAGCTGGTCCTTGTGGTTGTTGTTGTCGGCCCAGTGCAGGCGCTGGGTGATGTTCTCGTGCGTGTCGGTGTGCGAAGCCACCTCGATGCGCTGCGGATCATTCAGCAGGTCTTGCGCCAGACGGCCCACATGGCCGGCAAAGGTGGCGCTGTACATCACGGTCTGGCGCGTGGCCGGGGTATGCGAAGCCACCACCTTGATGTCGTCGATGAAGCCCATGTCCAGCATGCGGTCGGCTTCGTCCAGCACCAGCATCTCGACGTTGTCGAGCACGCACTTGCCGGATTGCAGATGGTCCAGCAGGCGGCCGGGGGTGGCGATCAGGATGTCCAGCGGGCCCATCAGCTGACGGATCTGCAGGGGGTAAGGCATGCCGCCCAGCACGGTGGCGACGCGCAGGCCTTGCACATGGCGGCCATAGGTCGACGCGGCCTTGGAGACCTGCATCGCCAGCTCGCGGGTGGGGGCCAGCACCAGCACCTTGGGGCCGTAGATCTTGCCCTTTTCGCGGCGGGTATTGTTCTCGCCACGCGAGGCCAGGATCTTCTCCAGCGCGGGCAGGATGAAGGAGGCAGTCTTGCCCGAGCCGGTGCGCGAGGACACCATCAGGTCCTTGCCAGCCAGGCCGGCGGGAATCGCCAGTGCCTGCACGTCGGTGGCGGTCTCGTAGCCGGAATCCTTGACGGCGCGCAGCAGCGCTTCATGCAGACCCAAATTTTCAAAAGACATCGTTTTTCTTTCAACAAAGCCCTGCCCCGCCGGCCTGGAAACCGGACAAAAGCAGTCCTCGCCGCGCTGCCTCAGGCATGCGTGGCAAGACAGTAAAAGTCGCTGGGAGACAAGCTCGCGTCGATCACCGAGGCAGGCATGCGCAAGCGCTTGAACGCTTGGTGGCACGCAGAGGTGAGGCGCCGGGGGAACAGTCAAAGCGACGGCATCGCCGCCGACCGAACCCGAGGGTGTTCAGCGCGTCACGGCGAGTTGAAGGTAAGAATCAACTGCTGTGGCCTGAACGAGGTCAGAGGAGACGTACGAACCGCTGCGTGAAGCTTCTCTTCTCGAGATGGGAGCTTTGCAGCGAGAACGCGACTATAGCACGCTAGGGTTTTCCCCGGCAAGTCTTATCGACGTGACTTTCTGCCGGCCTGCGCGCCTGCTGCCTATACTGGGCCTCGGTCGGCAGTTCACCCAGGCCTTGCCGCGCGACCCGGTCGCGAGCTAAACCTGCCTTTGACAATTCGTTTTGGTCACGCGGAACACGTGTGCCAAGGCTGCAAGTCGGCAAGCCCAGCCGCTGTTGTGACGACAGCTTCAGGTGCACGCATTGGAGCGAGACATCCATGCCCCGTGATGCAATCCCCTGCGCCGTGCAGGACCTGTCGGCCTTCGCCAAGACGCTGCGCAGCCAGCTGCAGGCCCATGCCGAGAGCGCGGCCGAAGCGCCCAGCCACCTGACGCTAATGAATATGCTGGCGCGCGCCGCCGGCCATCGCAATCTGCAGGCACTGAAGGCCAGCCATGCCACCCAGCCGGGCAACAGCCATGGCCAGGCGACGCTGCCCGCACGCCAGCGTGCCCAGCCGGCGCATGGCCCGCGCCTGCCCGGCCTGAGCGAAACGGCCGACCGTGCGCTGCGCCAATTCGACGAACAGGGCCGGCTGGCGCGCTGGCCCACCAAGTACAGCGTGCAGCGCCATGCCATGTGGGGTTTGTGGATGCATTTCGATGCCAAGCGCCCCTACACCGAGCGCGAGGTCAACGAGATCCTGAAGTCGCGCCACAGCTTTGGCGATCATTGCACCTTGCGGCGCGAACTCGTCAACATGCGTCTGCTCGAGCGCACCGCTGACGGCGCCCGCTATCACAAGGTGGCGGCACGCCCCGACGCGGACGTCGCCGCCCTGCTGAAGGCCCTACGCCTGCGCGGCTAGGGCCAGTTGCAGCGCGGCCATGAAGCGCTGCAGTGCCGCAGCCTCGAGGAAGGGCTGGGCCGTGGGCTCGAAGTCCAGCTGCGCCGCCGGCAGCGCTGCCTGACCCTCATGTGCGGCCAGCAGGCCGGCATCCAGGCTGCCCGGCACCAGCAGCTGCCAGCTCAGCAGGCCGCGGCTGCCGCCGGCCACGCGGGCCACGCGCTGGGCCCGCTGTGCGGGATTCCAGGGCAGATCGGCATGCAAGAGCAGCGCCACGCCGGCGGCGCTCAGATCCAGGCCCGGGCAGGCCGCATCCACCGCCAGCAAGACCTGACCCTGCTCGCCCTGCCATTGCGCCAGCTCGGCCGCGCGCTGTGCGGGCGTCTGGTCGCGGCGCAGGCTGACCACGGCCAGGCCCAGTTCGGCGAGCCCCTGGGCCAGCATGGCCGCGGTGGCATCCTGCTGCACCGCGATCACCAGCTTCTGCGTCAGCGCCGGCATGATCTGCGGCAGCAGGGCCACGATGGCTTGCAGCTTGGCCGCGCAAGCCGGCTGGCCGACGGCAGCCTCGCGCAAGCGCGCCACCGCGCGCAGCAGTTGCAGCTGCTCGGCATGGGCCAGATAGCCCAGGCGCTGCCAGCGCTGCAGCAGCTGCCTGCTCTGCGCCAGTGCCTCGGCATCGGGCCGCACGCCATCGGCCTGCACCCAGAGCGGCTGTTCCAGCGACAGCGGCAGGGCTTGGCCCAGATCGCGCTTGCGGCGGCTCAGCATCACCATCTGCAGGGCCTCGCGCTGCTGGCGCTTGGAGGCATCCGCGCCCAGCGCGCGCAACTGTGCCAGCGGGCCGCGGCGCTGCGCGTCCAGCCAGTCCGCCAGCGCGTCCAGCTGGGGCTCGCCCAGCAGTTCGCGATCGGCCAGCAGCCACAGCCAGGGCGCCTGCACCGCAAGCAGCGGGCCCAGCTCGGCGAGCTCCTGCACCGCATCGACGATCAAGCAGTCCGCCGCTTCGTCGCCGCGCAGCTCAGCGGGCGCCAGCAAGCGCAGCTCGGCCGGCCAGCCACCCAGGAGGCGCTGCGCCTCGGCCTGCCAGGCCGCGTGGCGCTCGGCCGGCGCCACCAGCAGACCCCGGCCCAGGCCGAACTGCAACGCCGCCAGACGCCAGGCCGCCAGCGCGGGGGCGCGCTGCGACAGACCCAGATCGTCGGCCAGCAGGGCGCGGCCGGCGCAGACGGCGAACAGCGCCGCCTCCCACTGGAAACCATGCAGGGGCACCTGCACCAGCGTGGCCAGGCCCTGACCGTCCGGATACGCGGCCTCCAGGCGCAGCACGCGCGCCTCGGCGTCGCGGCCCGGGGCCAGCTGCAGCCAGACCTCGTCGGCGACGCGCAACTCATGGCCGGCGTCGGCGGCCAGCGTCAGCAAGCGCTGCAACTGCTGCTCCATCGGCTGCGCATCCAGCACCAACCCGGAGGGCGCATCGGCACCAGGCTGCAGCAACAGGCCGCGCTGCAGGCCCTGGTCCAGCGTCAGGCCGCTGTACGCCGGTGGCACCGGCGGCGTCAGTGGAGCTTCAACAACAGGCTTGGTCTTGCGCGCGGCGGGTCTCTTGCGGGCCGCCGGTTTGGCGGCAGCCACCACGGCCGGCGCTGCCACTGCCACTGCCTCAGCCGGCTTGGTCTTGCTGCGTGCCGCCTTGCGTGCCGGCTTGGCCTTGGGCTCGACCGGCGCAGGGGCTTCCACCACCTTGGCCGCTGCGGCCGCCTTTGTCTTCTTCAGCGCCGGTTTCTTGGCCGCGACCTTGCGCGCCGGCTTGGGCTCGCTGACGACCTCGCTCACGAGCTCGCTGACAGCCTCGCTAACAGCCTTGCTCACGGCCGGCTTGGTTGCGGGCTTCTTCGCCGCTGCCTTCTTTGCAGTCTTGCGCGCCGGCTTGGCGGGGACCTTGGCTTCGACAACAGCCTCGGCAATGGGTTCTGCCGCCTCGCGGCGGCTCTTGATGGACGTGGCCATGGATGCTTGAAACGGAAAATTCAGCTCGTGATCAGCTCGGCGGGGCACCAGCCCCGCAGGCTGTTGAAAAAAGCCAGCGCCTGGGCTCTTGCCAGGTCGCTCTTGAGGAGGCGTGCTTCGCGCACGCGCCCCTGGGCCAGCAGCTCCTCGCGCAGCACACCCGGCAACAGGCCGGATGCGCGTGCGGGCGTGAGCCACTCGCCGTCAATCTGGAGCGCGATATTGCCGAAGCTGCACTCGGTGAGTTCCTCTTGGGTGTTCCACAGCAGCAGGTCGAAGGCTGCCGCCGGCTTGTGGCGTACGCAGGCTTCATAGAGCTCGCGCCGCGTGGTCTTGTGTTGCACGAATTCTGCCGCAGCGCCGAGGCTGGCGATGGGCTCGGGCGCCAGCGCCAGCCGCAGCGGCAGGGGGCTGGGCGTGTAGGCCAGCGCTTCGGCATGGATGGCAGCCTGCGCGTCCAGCGTCAGCCGCACGCGCCAGCAGCCCTCGCCATGCTGCGCCGCCAGGGCCTGCAGGGCCTCGCGCACGCGCGCCGGCGAAAGCCTGAGCCCGAAATGCTGGGCGGTGCGCTGCAGCCGTGCCAGATGGCCGGGCAGGCGTTGGTAGGCGCCCTGCTCCAGCCTGAGCGTTTCCAGCGCCGCGATGGGTGCCTCGGCACGCAGCAGAAAGCGCGTCTTGGCGCGCCATTCGGCCAGTTCGGCGGCGGGCTCGGAGTCCAGCGTGATGGCGCTGCCGATGCCGCATTGCAGGCGCGCGCCCTGCCACTCGACGGTGCGTATCGGCACATTGAAGGTCGCCACGCCGCCCGGCTGCATGAGGCCCAGCGCGCCGCAGTACCAGCCGCGCGCGTCCGGCTCCAGCTCACGGATGATCTGCATCGCCCGCACCTTGGGCGCGCCGGTGACCGAACCGCAGGGAAACAGTGCCGCGAACACCTCGGCTAGGCTCAGCCCGGGGCGGCTCACCGCCGTGACGGTGGAGGTCATCTGCCAGACCGTGGGCAGGGCATGCAGCTCGAACAGGCGCGGCACGCGCACCGAGCCCAGCGTCGCCACGCGGCCCAGGTCATTGCGCAGCAGGTCCACGATCATCAGGTTCTCGGCGCGTTCCTTCTCGCTGGTGCGCAGATAGGCTTGCGCGGCCTCGTCCTCCACCACATCGTTGCCGCGCGGCGCCGTGCCCTTCATGGGCTGGGCGGCGAGCAGCCAGCTGCGCTGGCTCTCGGGCAGCGGGCGCCAGTCGAAGAACAGCTCGGGCGAAACGCTGGCCACGCCGGCGCTGCGCAGGAACAGCGAGAAGCCGCCCGGTTGCTGCGCATGCAGGGCCAGGAAGAGCCGGGCCGGATCGAGGTCCGCCGGCAGTGCCGCGTGCAGCCGCGTGGTCAGGTTGATCTGGTAGCAGTCGCCGGCGCGGATCCACTCGCGCACCCGTTCGATCTGCACGGCCTCGTCGGCGTCGGCCTGCACGTCCGCCCAGCCCAGCGGGCCGGTGAAGCAGTCCGCCTCGGCCGGCCAGGGCTGCGGGGCCTGGTGGTAGATCGCGAACTCGGCCAGCGGCTGCGCGCTCGCCCGCGTGGCCAGGGCCGCGTCGAGCGCACCGGCGGCCTCGTAGCGCAGCCCACCCAGCACCCAGGCACCCGCGCGCGCGGCCTGCTGGGCCTGGGCGATCACGCCGGCCAGCTCGCCCGGGCTGTGCGCCAGCAAGCGCTGCGCCGGCGCCTCGTAGAAGGCACCACGCAGGCGCTCGCCGTCTTCGCGAGCAAGCGGATGGCGCGGGAAATCAAAAGCCGCCCAGAGCTGCTCGGGGCGGCGCGTGCTGCTCATGGCCGAGGCTTCAGAGGCTCAGGAAATGCGTGCGGTAATAGGCCAGCTCGTCGATGGACTCATGGATGTCGGCCAGCGCGGTATGCGCCTGGGCCTTCTTGAAACCTTCGATGATGCCGGGCTTCCAGCGCCGCGCCAGTTCCTTCAGCGTCGAGACATCGAGATTGCGGTAGTGGAAGAAGTCTTCCAGCGAGGGCATGTAGTTGGCGAGGAAGCGGCGGTCCTGGCAGATGCTGTTGCCGCACATCGGCGACTTGCCGGCCGGGACATAGGCCTTCAGGAATTCGATGGTCTTGGCGGCCGCTTCTTCCTCGCTCACCGTCGAGGCCTTGACGCGATCGATCAGGCCGCTCTTGCCATGGGTGCCCTTGTTCCAGGCATCCATCTTGTCCAGGGTCTCGTCGCTCTGATGGATGGCGAACACCGGGCCTTCGACGCGCACCGTCAGCTGGGCGTCGGTCACCACCACCGCCACCTCGATGATGCGGTCCCTGTCCGGGTAGAGGCCGGTCATTTCAAGATCGATCCAGATCAGGTTCTGCTCATGCGAAGTCAGGGTGGCCACGGGGCTCGTGTTCTCGGTCATGCGTCGGTTCCAGTACGTTCGTCGCCGCTATTGTCGCAGGCCTACACTTGCGGCCCATGCAGCCGACGTTTCTTCCCGCACTCTCCCCCGCAGCCCTGAGCATCGCCTTTGTCATCGCCCTGCTGCTCTCGCTGGCGCTGCGGCTGTGGCTGGCGACGCGCCAGATCCGCCACGTGATGGTGCACCGCGAGGCCGTGCCCGCCGCCTTTGCCGCCACCGTGCCCCTGGCCGCCCACCAGAAGGCCGCCGACTACACGGTGGCACGCAGCCGTTTCGGCATCCTCAACATGGCCTTCGGTGCCGCCATGCTGATCGCCTGGACACTGCTGGGCGGGCTCGACGCGCTGAACCTGGCACTGCAGGATGCGCTGTTTGCGCGCTTCGGCGCGATGGCCTACCAGCTCGGCTTGCTGGTGGCCTTCACGCTGATCGGCGCGCTGATCGAGCTGCCCTGGGAGCTCTACAACACCTTCCGGCTGGAGCAGCGCTTCGGCTTCAACCGCACCACGCTCAAGCTCTATGTGCTGGATGCGCTCAAGGGCGCCCTGGTCGGCGCCCTGATCGGCCTGCCGATTGCGGCGCTGATCCTGTGGCTGATGGGCGCCGCAGGAGCGGCCTGGTGGCTGTGGGCCTGGGGGGCCTGGGTGGGCTTCAACCTGCTCATCATGGTGCTCTACCCGACCGTGATCGCGCCGCTGTTCAACAAGTTCGAGCCACTGGCCGATGCCGGCCTGCGCGAGCGCGTGGAAGCCCTGATGGCGCGCTGCGGCTTCGCCGCCAAGGGCCTGTTCGTGATGGACGGCAGCCGGCGCTCCGCGCATGGCAATGCCTATTTCACCGGCATCGGCGCGGCCAAGCGGGTGGTGTTCTTCGACACCCTGCTGGCGCGCCTGAACGGCCCCGAGGTGGAGGCGGTGCTGGCGCACGAGCTGGGCCACTTCAAGCACAAGCATGTGCTCAAGCGCATGCTGAGTCTGTTTGCGCTGAGCCTGCTGGCCTTTGGCCTGCTCGGCTGGCTGAGCCGCCAGACCGGCTTCTACCTGGCCTTCAGCGTGCAGCCCAATATGGCCGCCCCCAATGACGCGCTGGCGCTGCTGCTCTTCATGCTGGTGCTGCCGGTGTTCGGCTTCTTCTTCACCCCGCTCTCGGCCCTGATCTCGCGCAAGCACGAGTTCCAGGCCGATGCCTATGCCTGCGCCCAGGCCAGCGGTGCGGACCTGGCCGCCGCCCTCTTGAAGCTGCACGAGGACAATGCCGGCACGCTCACGCCCGACCCGGTCTACGCGCGCTTCTATTACTCACATCCCCCTGCCAGCGAACGCCTCGCTGCGATCCTGAAATGAACCTGCTGCTCGCCCAATGCACGCCCCAGCGCGAGGCCCTCGCTGCCGAACAACTGCCTGATTGGCTGGCCCAGGTGCCCGGCTGGTTGCCCGACCCCGAGGCCAAGCTGATAGCCCTCCGCTTCGAGTTCGAGAACTTCTACCAAGTGATGGCCTTCGTCAACGCGGTGGCCGAGATCGCACATGCGCAGGACCACCATCCCGAGCTGATGCTCAGCTACAGCGTCTGCACGGTGAGCTTCAGCACGCATAGCGCGCAAGGCCTGACCCCCAACGATTTCATTTGCGCGGCGCAGGTGAGCGCGCTGCCGGAAGCCAGCGCCGCATGACGGCCAAGTTCGCCACGCTCGATCTCGGCCTGGTGGTGCGCGGCCATGGCCGCCACTACATCATCGAGGACAGCGAGGGCCGGCGGCGCGTCTGCCACCCGCGCGGCAAGAAGAGCGATTGCGTGGTCGGCGACATGGTGCGCTGGGCCGAGGTGAGCAGCGACGAGGGCGTGGTGGAAGCGGTGGAGCCGCGCCGCAACCTGCTGTTCCGCCAGGACGAATGGAAGACCAAGAGCTTTGCCGCCAATCTGGACCAGCTGCTGGTGCTGGTGGCGGTGGAGCCGGTGTTCAGCGAGTCGCAGCTGACGCGCGCGCTGATTGCGGCCGAGAGCGCCGGCATCGCCGCCACCATCGCGCTCAACAAGACCGACCTGCCCGGCGCCGCCACCCAGCGCGCGCGCCTGCAGCCCTACCGCGACATGGGCATCGAGGTGCTGGAGGTGGCGCTGAAGGCCGACCCGCTGGCCTCGCGCGCCCTGCTGGCGCCCTGGCTGGAAGGCAAGCGCAGCTTTGTGCTGGGGCCCAGTGGCACCGGCAAGAGCACGCTGATCAATCTGCTGATTCCCAATGCCGCCGCCCAGGTGGGCGATATCTCGGTGGCGCTGAACTCGGGCCGCCACACCACCACCACCACGCAGTGGTACTGGATGGACGAGCGGCGCCAGACGGCGCTGATCGATTCACCCGGCTTCCAGGAATTCGGCCTCAAGCAGATCGAGCCCATGCAGCTGCCGCTGCTGATGCCCGACCTGAAGAAGCATGCGGACCATTGCCGCTTCTACAACTGCACCCATATGCACGAGCCCGGCTGCGGCGTGCGCGACGCGGTGGACGCTGGGCTGATCAGTCCCTCGCGCTACCGCATCTATGGCGAGATCCTGCAGGAGCTGAGCAGCAAGCGCTGGTAAGCGGCGCTACTCGAGCCGCGGCGTCACGGCGGGCACCTCGCGTGCCTCCACGTCCACCACCTCGCCAGCGGGCCTGGCACGCGCGGCGCCACCCGGACGGAACTGGCGCGCGCGCGCAAAGCCGGACAGATCGACCACCGGTTTGCGGCCGCGCAGCAGGCTCCAGAGCATCAGGCCCAGCACCGTCACCAGGGCCACGGCCATCAGGCCCAGCACCAGCAGCACGGTGAAGACCGTGAAGACCAGGCGGGCGACAAGGGACAACACAGCAGAGATCAAGGCATTCCTCTCTCGGTCAATTCAATTCAGCCACGCCCCACGAAGGGCATGCTCGTGGCCATCACGGTCATGTTCAGCACATTGGCCGAGAGCGGCAGGCCGGCCATATAGAGCACCGCGCTGGCAGCATGGGCCACATCCATGGTGGCCTCGGCCATCAGGCTGCCATTGGCCTGCGGCACGCCGCGAGTCATCGGCATGGCCATCTCGGTGAGGGCATTGCCGATGTCGATCTGGCCGCAGGCGATGTCGAAGGCGCGCCCGTCCAGCGCCAGCGCCTTGGTCAGGCCGCTGATGGCATGCTTGGTCGCGGTATAGGGCGCGGAGTTGGGCCGCGGCGCATGCGCCGAGACCGAGCCGTTGTTGATGATGCGGCCACCGCGCGGCGATTGCGACTTCATCAGCGCAAACGCGGCCTGGGCGCAGTAGAAGCAGGCGTTCAGATTGACGTTCACCACCGCCTGCCATTGCGCCGCGCTGAGTTGGTCCACCGGCACCGCCGGGGCGCTGATGCCGGCATTGTTGAAGAGCAGATCGAGCCGGCCGAACTCGGCCTTGACGCGTGCAAACAGCGCCTGCACCGCCTCGGGGTCGCTGACGTCGGCCGGCAGCACCAGCGCGCGCGCCGGCGCTGCCGCCAGACCCGCGGTTTCCTCCAGCGGCGCCACGCGCCGGCCCACCAGGGCGACGCGGTAACCGGCGTCCAGCAGGGCCAGTGCCGCGGCGCGGCCGATGCCGGTGCCGGCACCGGTGACGAGTGCGGTTCGATGTGCCGTGTCGCTCATGCCATCCATCCCAACAAGATGGGCTGGATCATAGGCAAGGTTTCATCAGCGCGCTGCCGCCGTGGGGTTGGCCAGGGCCAGCTGCTGTGCATCCGCCGCATCCTGGCGCTTGCCTTCGACGACCACGCGCGGCAGCTGCGCCACGCTCTGCTCGGCCTGGCTGGTGCCGGTGATCACCACGCGCGGCAGGGTCTCGACATGGCTGCCGACATCGGCCTGCACCGCGCCCATCATCAGCACGCCACTGGCAAGACCTGTCACCACGCCCAGCACCAGGGCCAGGCTCTTGACGCGGTCGTAGCGGTCGTAGCAGTAAACGGTGTTGGTTGTTGCGCTCATCTCAGCCTCCTTGGGTGGCGGGCTGCGCCCGCGGCATGGACTGAAATGTGCCTGGGGCAAACCCTAGGCTCCAGCCACATGCGACCAAGGCACGGCCTGGGAGGATGAATTGCGCTTGGCTGGGATGAACGGGTAAACCCTAGATCCTCCGCGAAGGCAAATCAGCCCAGGCAGATGCCGAGGCTGCGTGCACGCAGCAGCAGCTCGTCGTCCAGGCCCACCTGGCGGGCCCGGCCCGCCACATCGCCCAGCGGCACGGACGTGCATTGGTTGCCCTGCAGCGCCACCATGCGGCCGAACTGCCCCCGCATCACCAGCTCGGCGGCGGCCACGCCGAAGCGGGTGGCCAGCACACGGTCGAAGGCGGTGGGATGGCCGCCGCGCTGCAGATGGCCCAGCAAGGTGTAGCGCAGCTCGGTCTCGGCCCCCAGCAGGGGTTCGAGCTCGTGCATCAGGCGCTGGCCAATGCCGCCCAGGCGGATGGTGTCAGGGCTTGCCTCCAGGTATTGCTGCACGCTGAACTCGCCGCCCTCGGGCTTGGCGCCCTCGGCCACGCACAGCAGCGCATAGCCCTGCTCGGCCATGCGCTGGCGGCAAAAGGCGGCCACGCGCTCGGTGTTGTAGGGCAGCTCGGGCAGCAGGATGGCATCGGCCCCGCCGGCCAGGCCGCCCTCCAGCGCGATCCAGCCGGCATAGCGGCCCATGGTCTCCAGAATCATCACCCGGCCATGGCTGCGCGCGGTGGTCTCCAGCCGGCCCAGCGCCTCGGCCACCACCGCCACCGCGGAATCGAAGCCGAAGCTGCGCTCGTTCAGCGCCAGGTCGTTGTCGATGGTCTTGGGCACGCCCACCACCGGCACGCCCAGGCGCGCAAAACGCTCGGCAATCGTCATGGTGCCGTCGCCGCCCACCACCACCAGGCTGTCGATGCCCTGCCGGCCCAGGAAGTCGAGCGCGCGACCGGAGCAGTCGCTGCCATTGGCGCCGAAGTAGTGAAACGGATCGGCACGGTTGTGCGTGCCCAGCAGGGTGCCGCCCACATTGACGATGCCACGCACCGCGGCCTCGTCCAGCGGCCGGCTGCGCCCCTCCAGCAGCCCCAGGAAGCCGCGCTCGATGCCGCTCACGCGCGCGCCGCAGCCATGCATCAGCGCCAGGCTGACGGCGCGTATCACCGCGTTGAGGCCCGGGCAATCGCCGCCGCCGGTCAGGATGCCTACATGCATGCCTTGCTCCTCTGCTCTGTTCAGGCCGGGATCAGCCCGCGCGCGCGCAGCATCGGCTGCACCACCGCGTCGCGGCCACGGAAGGCGCGGAAGGCTGCACCCGGTTCGCGGCTGTTGCCCACCGAGAGTATGCAGTCGACCAGGCGCTGCGCCACCCCGGCGTCGAAGGCGCTGCCGGCCTCGACAAAGGCCTCGAAGCCGTCGCAGTCCAGCACCTCGGCCCAGAGGTAGACGTAGTAGCCGGCCGCATAGCCGCTGCTGGAGAACAGATGCTGGAAATGCGCCAGGCGGTGGTTCATGCCGATCGCGGCCGGCAGACCGGCCGCACGCATGGTCTCGGCCTCGAAGGCCGTGATGTCCGGCCCCTCGGCGCCGCCCAGCGAGTGGGCGGCCAGGTCGACGATGGCGGAGGCGCAATAACGCACCGTCTCGTAGCCCTGGTTGAAATGCTCGGCCGCCTTGAGCTTGGCCAGCAGCGCATCGGGGATGGCCTCGCCGGTCTTGACATGGCGCGCATGCTTCTTCAGCACCTCGGGCTCGGCCATCCAATGCTCGAAGATCTGCGAGGGCAGCTCGACAAAATCGCGCAGCACCTGGGTGCCGGAGAGGCGCTCGAACTCCACGTCCGACAGCAGGCCGTGCAGGCCATGGCCGAACTCGTGGAACAACGTGCGCACGTCGTCAAAGCTCAGCAGCGTGGGTTCGCCGGCCGCGCCCTTGGCGAAGTTGTTGTTGTTCAGGATGATGGGCAGGGTGCGGCTGCCCTCGCCCTGCAGATTGCGCGCCTGCCAGCGCAGCGCATTCATCCAGGCGCCGCTGCGCTTGGTGGGGCGCGCGAAGTTGTCGTGCAGGAACACGCCGCGCAGCTCGCCGGCGGCGTTCTGCACCTCGTAGACCCGCACATCCGGGTGGTAGGCCACCACCTCGGGCTGGTACACGAAGCGCAGGCCGAACAGGCGCTGGGCGCAATCGAACAGCGCCTGCACCATCGCATCCAGCGCGAAGAAGGGCTTGACCTGGGCATCGTCCAGCTCGTAGCGCACCTGGCGCACCTTCTCGGCGTAGTAGCGCCAGTCCCAGGCTTCCAGGCCATGGGCATGGCCCAGCGCCGCCATCTCGCCCTCCAGCAGTTCGCGCTCGCGCTGGGCCGCCGCCTTGGCGGGCTCCCACACTTGGTCCAGCAGGCCCTGCACCGCGGCGCGGCTGCCGGCCATGGTGTCGGCCAGCGCGTAGTCGGCATAGCAGGCATGGCCATGCAGGCGCGCCTGCTCGTTGCGCAGGCTCAGGATCTCGCGCGCGATGGCCCGGTTGTCGGTGGCGCCGTCGTTCTCGCCGCGGCTGGTCCAGGCGCGCCAGGCCTGCTCGCGCAGGTCGCGGCGCTCGCTGAAGCTGAGGAAGGGCACGATCAGCGAGCGCGACAGCGTGATCGCGTACAGGCCCGCATCGAGGCCGCGGTCCAGCGCCGCCTGGCTGGCGCTGGCGCGCACGAAGTCGGGCAAGCCGGCCAGCTCGGCCTCGCTGCGCAGCAGCAACTGGTAGCCGTTCTCGTCGGCCAGCACGTTCTGCGCGAACTGGGTGTTGAGCTCGGCCAGGCGCTCCATCACCTGGGCATAGCGCTGTTGCTCGGCCGGGGCCAGGCGGGCGCCCGCGCGCACGAAGTCCAGGTGCACGCGCTCCAGCAGGCGCAGCTGCTCGGGGCTCAGGCCCAGCGCGGCACGCTGCTGGTAGAGCGCATCGACGCGCCGGAACAGCCCGGCATGCATGTAGACGGCGCTGTTGTGCGCCGCCAGCGGTGCGGCCAGGGCGCGCTGGGCGGCCTGCAGCTCCGGCGAGGTGGCCGAGGCCGACAGGGTGTAGAACGCATGTTCCAGTGCCGCCAGCAGGCGACCGCTGCGGTCAAAGGCCGCCAGGGTGTTGGCAAAGCTGGGCGCCTGCGCTTGCGCGGCGATGGCGTCGAGCTCGGCGCGATGCGATCGCAGCGCGGCCTCGAAGGCGGGGGCGAAATGCGCCGCCTCGATCTGCGCGAAGGGGGGCAG
The DNA here is from genome assembly GCF_058788955.1 of Roseateles sp. FW301-B2. Taxonomy (NCBI): domain Bacteria; kingdom Pseudomonadati; phylum Pseudomonadota; class Betaproteobacteria; order Burkholderiales; family Sphaerotilaceae; genus Roseateles; species Roseateles sp. FW301-B2. Next base: position 32,232 of record NZ_JBYTBE010000024.1, on the reverse strand, counting down.
GCCGTAGGGAGTGTTCCAGGTTTGCAGCAGAGGGTTGCTTGTCGTCATGGCAGGTCCGGTGATGGCGCCGTTGATTGTAAAAACGGCGCCTGCCCCGGGTGGGGGCGGCGCCGTTGTCTGTGCGAGCTGCAAGCCCGCGCTCGCGACTTACTTCATTTCCTTCTTGATGGCGATCTCGTCCGCCTCGTCATAGGCCTTGTTGGCGCAGGACTTCTTCCATTCGTCGTGCTTGTCGAAGTAGTTGTCGACACGGGTGGACAGCTCGTCCTTGGCCTTGTTGTGGGCCTCGACCTTGGTGTCGAAGCTCTTGCGCTCGGCCAGATAGGCGTCCTTGGACTTGTTGTGCGCCTCGATGCGCTCGTTCAAGGCATTCGCCTTGGCCATGTACTCGTCCTGCTTGGCCTTGAGCTCGGCCTTCTCCAGCTTGGAGGCCTGCGCGGTGATGTCGGCATGCATCTTCAGCAGCGCGTCCTGCTCGGCCTTGATGGCGTTGACATTGGCGGACAGCGCTTCCTCGCGCTTGGGGAACTCGTTCTTGGCCGCCAGCAGGGCTTCGCGCTCGGCCTTCTGCTCGGCCTCGACGACCTTGATCGCCTTGGCCTCTTCGTCGTTGGCGGCCTGGGACTTCATGCAGGCGCGCAGCTCGTCGCGCGTCATCAGCACCTGCTTGGGCTTCTCCACGACCGGTTTGCTGACCTTATTGTTCTTGGGGTCGACCTTGGCGTTGGGGTTGACCGTCTGGGCCTGCGCCAGGACGGGCACCAGGGCAGGCACAAGGGCCGTGAGGCAGACGGAGAGAAGCAGTCGTTTCATGGCAGAACTCTAGCGTGGGCAAAGGCGGCAATCATGCCACGAGGCGCGGCCAAGGATAATCCGCAGCTTTCCTCATCCGGCATTCCCCATGGCAATCAAGGCCACCATCTACAAAGCCACGCTGCAGATCTCCGACATGGACCGCCATGTCTATGGTGAACATGGCCTGACCATCGCCCGCCACCCCTCCGAAACCGACGAGCGCATGATGCAGCGCGTGCTGGCCTTTGCCATGCACCTGCCGGCCGACGATCTGCAGGGCAAGCTGGAATTCAGCAAGGGCCTGTCCGATGTGGACGAGCCCGAGCTCTGGCAGCGCGACCTGACCGGCGAGGTGGTGCACTGGATCGACCTGGGCCAGCCCGACGAGCGCCGCATCCGCCAGGCCTGCGGCAAGGCGCAGCGCGTCACCGTCATCAGCTATGCCAGCAGCACGCCGGTGTGGTGGGCCGGCATCGAGAACAAGCTGACCCGCCTGCCCAAGCTGGCGGTCTGGCAGATCCCCGCCGAGCAGAGCCAGGCGCTGGCCGCGCTGGCCGAGCGCGGCATGCAGCTGCAGATCAGCATCCAGGACGGCGCCGTCTATGTCTCCACCGAGAAGGGCTCGGTGGAGATCAGCCCGCTGTGCCTGCGCGCGGCCGCTGCCTCGGGCGCATAAAGCCACCATGGCCATCGACAGCACGCCCGCCGACCCGCATGCCTGGCTCGAGGAGGTGCTGGCGCCGGCCGCACTGGACTGGGTGCGCGCGCACAACGCCCGCACGCAGCAGCAGCTCGAGGCCACACCGCGCTACCCGCGCCTGCGCCGGGACTTGCTGGCGATCCTCAACGCCAGCGACCGCATCCCCGGCGTGATGCGCATGGGCCCCTGGCTCTACAACCTCTGGCAGGACGAGCAGCACAGGCGCGGCCTGTGGCGCCGCACCAGCCTGGCCGAGTACCGCAAGCCCGAGCCGGCCTGGGAGACCGTGCTGGACCTCGACGCGCTCGGCGCGGCCGAGCAGGAAAGCTGGGTCTTCCAGGGCGTCCAGGGCCTGGCGCCCGACTACCGGCGCTGCCTGCTGACGCTCTCGCGCGGCGGTGCGGATGCCAGCGTGGTGCGCGAATTCGATACCGTCGACAAGCGCTTTGTGGTCGGCGGCTTCGAGCTGCCCGAGGCCAAGAGCGAGATCGAATGGGCGGACGCCGACAGCGTCTATGTGGGCACCGATTTCGGCCCCGGCAGCCTCACCGATTCGGGCTATCCGCGCGTCATCAAGCGCTGGCTGCGCGGCACGCCGCTGTGCGCCGCCCGTACCGTCTTCGAGGGCGAGCGCAGCGATGTGGCGGTATCGGTGCATGTCGAGCGCAGCCATGCGCGCACCCTCTTCACCCGCGCCATCGATTTCTACCACCAGACCGAGTTCCTGCTGCAGGACGGCCAGTTGCTGGCGCTGGACCTGCCCAGCGACGCGCAGCTCTGCTTCTGGGGCCCGCGCCTGCTGGTGGAGCCGCGCAGCGACTGGACGGTGGGCGGCCAGACCTTTGCCGCCGGCTCGCTGCTGCTCACCGATGCGGCGGCCTTTCTGAACGGTGCGCGCCGCTTCCAGGCGCTCTTCACGCCCGGCCCGGCGCGCACCCTGGCCGGCTACACCACCACGCGCCAGCACCTGCTGCTGAACATCAGCGAGAACGTTGCCAGCCGGCTGGAGGAATGGAGCTTTGCCGATCCGGCCGCGCCCCGGCTGCGGCCGGTCCAAGCCCCCTTCCCCGGCACGCTGACCCTGGCCAGCCTGCACGATGAGGAGCTGCCTGATGACGATCTGGCCGACGCCTATTTCGTCCATTACGCCGACTTCCTCACCCCCGACACCCTCTACCTCGCCAGCGCCGGGAGCGACGCGCGCGAGCTGCTGAAGCAGCGCGTGCCGCAGTTCGATGCCGACGGCATGCGCGCCGAACAGCATTTCGCCCGCAGCCGCGACGGCACCCACGTGCCCTATTTCGTGGTCTGGCCCCGCGGCGCCCAGGCCGACGGCAGCAACCCCACCCTGCTCTATGGCTATGGCGGCTTCGAGATCTCCATGCAACCCGGCTACTCGGGCGGCCGCGGGCGCGCCTGGCTGGCCGAGGGCGGCGTGTTCGTGCTGGCGAATATCCGCGGCGGTGGCGAGTTCGGCCCGGCCTGGCACCAGGCCGCCATCAAGGCCGGCAAGCAGCGCAGCTTCGACGACTTCATCGCCGTGGCCGAGGACCTGATCGCCCGCCGCATCACCAGCCCCCGGCACCTGGGCATCATGGGCGGCAGCAATGGCGGCCTGCTGGTGGGTGCGAGCTTTGTGCAACGGCCCGAGCTCTTCAATGCGGTGATCTGCCAGGTGCCGCTGCTGGACATGCGCCGCTATCACCGGCTGCTGGCCGGCGCCTCCTGGATGGCCGAGTATGGCGACCCCGATCAGGCCGCCGAATGGGCCTTCATCTCCGCCTACAGCCCCTACCAGAACCTCAAGCCGGGCCTGCCCTACCCCAAGCCCCTGTTCACCACCTCGACGCGCGACGACCGCGTGCATCCGGGCCACGCCCGCAAGATGGTGGCGAGCCTGAGCGAGCTGGGCCATGCGGTGCTGTACTACGAGAACATCGAGGGCGGCCATGGCGGCGCGGCCGACAACGAGCAGCGCGCCAGCCTGCAGGCGCTGGAATACAGCTATCTCTGGCAGCAGTTGGCCCAGCGCTGAGGGCCAGGTCTTGACACACAATGGCGGCCACGCCCTCAAGGAGCCCGCCATGTCGCTCAACAAAACCATTGCCGCCGCGGCCCTGCTCGCGCTGAGTCTCGGTGCCCAGGCCGCCTTCCCCGACAAGCCAGTGAAGATCATCATCGGCTTCCCCGCCGGCGGGCCGCTGGACGCCCATGCCCGCCTGATGACCGACCGCCTGCAGGCCCTGCTGGGCCAGCCGGTGATCGTGGACTACAAGGCCGGCGCGGGCGGCAGCGTGGGGGCCGAATTCGTGGCCAAGTCGCCCGCCGACGGCTACACCCTGCTGCTGGCCAATACCGGCACCATGGTGATCAACCCGGCGCTCTATGCCAAGCTGGGCTACAGCACGCTGAAGGACTTCGCACCGGTGGCGCGCACCGCCCAGCAGCCGCTGGCCATGGTGGTGCACCCCGGGGTCGAGGCCAAGACCCTGGGCGAGTTCATCGCGCTGGCGCGCAAGAACCCCGGCAAGCTCAACTACGGCTCGGCCGGCAACGGCGGCATCTCGCACCTGGTGCCCGAGATGTTCAAGCAGGCCACCGGCATCTTCATGGTGCACATTCCCTACCGCGGCAGCGCGCCGGCCTTCACCGACCTGATGGGCGGCCAGGTGCAGTTCATGGCCGAATCGATCCCGCAGGCGGCCAGCTATGCCAAGCAGGGCCGCGTGCGCGCCCTGGCCGTCACCGGTGCCAAGCGCAACCCGGCGCTGCCGGAGGTGCCCACCATGGCCGAGGCCGGCGTGAAGGACTTCGAGGTGGTGGGCTTCTACGGCATCCTGGCGCCGGCCGGCACGCCCAAGGACGTGGTGGCGAAGCTGGGCGAGGCCTTCCGCCAGACCCTGGACACGGCCGAGATCCGCAGCAAGATGGTGAGCCAGGGCGCCGACCCGGCCTTCCTCGGCCCGGACGCCTTCACGGCGCAGTTGCAGCGCGAACTGCCGCGCTGGGCCGACGCGGTGAAGCGCTCCGGCGCCAAGGTGGACTGATGGCGCTGCAGATCCGGCACGACGCGGCGGCCCGTCAGTTCTGGGCCGAACCCTTGCCCGGCCAGCGCTGCGAGCTGGACTATCTGCTGCGCCCCGGCCAGGTGGTGTTCCACCACACCGGCGTGCCGCGCGCGCTGGAGGGCCGCGGCCTGGCGGCGCAGCTGGTCACACATGGCCTCGCCTGGGCGCGCGCGCAGGGCCTGAAGGTCGTGCCCAGCTGCAGCTATGTCGACGCCTTCATGCGCCGCCACCCGGAGTGGCAGGATCTGCGCGCCTGAACTCAGGCGCGCGGCCGGCGCCGCGGCAGCGACAGCGCGAACAGACCCAGCGCGGCCAACAACACCGTCGACGGCTCGGGCAGCGCCTGCATCGACGTGACATGGCCAATCACATAGCCATAGTCGCCGCAACCATCCACCCAGTTGTTCGGGTCATGGTCGTAGCGGCACACAAAGAACTGGTTCACAAACAGCTTGCTGACATCGAAGGCCTGCGTAGGCATGAGGTCGCCAAGAACCGTCAGCAGACTCAGGTCCAGCGAGCGCATGATCAGGCTGGCATTCATGTCGATGTTGTGGCCGTTCACCTGGCCACTGAACTCGTCGGTCAAGCCGAAGGAAACGCCATCGACCTGCTTGCTGGGATCATCGGGCGCGAAGTAGCCATCGCGCACGATGATGTCCTGCTGCACATCGTTGTCGAGCGTCGCGTCGACCGAGCCGGACTTGACGGACATGCCCAGCGAGTTGTTGAAGAAGTTGTAGCGGTAGCCGCTGCCGTCCTTGGGATCCAGCAGCTTGTTGCGCAGCGCCTGCGCACTGTCGAAGCTGACCGTCAGCTCGAAGGTTCGCCCAACCGCAATGTCGGCGTTCAGATCGGCCCAGTTGGTGCGATTCACCTCGTCAAACACGCCCGAGAACAGCCATCTGACGGGCGCCGCCTGCGCCGGCGCAGTGGCCAGCAGGGTGACGCCAAGCAAGAGCCCAATGACGTTGCGACGCATAGTCGTTCTCCTTGAAGCAGGACAAGGAAGGCATGCCGAAAGTAACGGCCCGGTGGACGATAGCACCGCGCACCAGGCGGCACACCCCGCGTTCGTGGGTCTCGAAAACACGCATGGAAACGGCGCCCTGGCGCGGGCGGCTGCGTCCTAGCGCGCGGCCGGCGTGCTCGACAGCAGGCGGCTGACATCCTGGCGAAAGCGCTCGAAGTCGAGCGGCTTGGTCCAGTAGTCGAGCGCACCCGCCGCCCGCGCCGCCTGCGCATCCTCGGCCGCGGCGCTGGCCGAGAGCGCCACCACCCGCAGGCCGGCGCTGGCGGGGTCGGCGCGCAGGGCCTGCAGCACCTGCTCGCCGCTGCCATCGGGCAGGCGCATGTCCAGCAGGATCAGATCGGGCGCGCAGCTGCGCGCCAGGCGCAGGCCCTCGGCGACGCTCTCGGCCTTGAGCAGTTCCACATCGGGCCAGGCCAGCAGCAGCTGCTCCACCAGCAGCATATTGACCTCGTTGTCCTCGATGCACAGCACGCGCCCGCGGGGCAGTGCCGCGGCACCGGGCTCGGCCAGGGGCAGGCTCACGCTGAACGCGCTGCCCTCACCCAGGCGGCTCTGCACGGCGATCTCGCCGCCCATCATCTGCAGCAGCTGCCGCGTCAATGCCAGGCCGATGCCGGTGCCCTGGATGGCGCTGTGCTCGCGGCCCAGACGGTTGAAGGGTTCGAACAGATGCGTTTGCTGCTCGGCACTGAGCCCCAGGCCCGTGTCGCTGACGGTGATGCGGGCCCGGCCGTCCGGCGCGTCGAGCTCGAGCCGCAGCTCGCCCTGCTCGCGGTTGTACTTGATGGCATTGCTGAGCAGGTTCAGCACCACCTGGCGCAGGCGCACCGGATCGCCCTGCACGCGCAGGTCGGCACTGCTGCGAAAGCGCGGCTCGGCGCGCAGGCCGCGCGCCAGCGCCAGCGGCAGGCTCATCTCCCAGGCCTCGTCCAGCACCGCGCGCAGCGAGACCTCGCTGACGCGCAGCGCCACCCGCCCGGCCTCGATGCGCGAGACGTCCAGCACATCGTCGATCAGCTCGGTGAGGTGCCAGCCGGCGCGCTCGATATGGTCCAGATGCCGATGCGGCGTGCCCTGCTGCTGCGGCAGCTCGGCGCGCAGCAGCTGGGCAAAGCCCAGCACCGCGTTCAGCGGCGTGCGCAGCTCATGGCTCATGCGCGAGAGGAAATCGGTCTTGGCACGGTTGGCCGCCTCGGCCACCGCCTGGGCCTGGCGCGCCTGCTCGGCCAGCTGAGCCTGGTTGAGCTCGCGCATCACGCGGCGCACCGCATGGCGCTGCCAATGCTGGTGCACGCGCACATTCAGGCCCAGGCCGGGCAGGGCCAGCGCGGCCCAGACCCAGGCCTGCTCGGGCATCTGCAGCATGGCCAGGGCGGCCATGGCCAGCAGCGGCAGGGAGGTCAGCAGCAGGGACAGGCGCGCGGTGGGCACGGCGGCACGCCGCACGCGCAGGCGCCGGCCTCGGAACAGTGGCATGTCAGGGCACTCGGGGCTTCTATTTCAACAGCCGGCATTGCACCCGCATGCGCCGCCCGGCGTCTTAATCAAGATCAAGGGCGGCGATAGAAAAGCTCAGGAAGGCTCGCGCTCCTGCAGCAAACGCCACATCACCTTGCCCGAGCCCGACTTGGGCAGGCTGTCGGCGAACTCGATGATGCGCGGCACCTTGTAGGCCGCCATATGCTCGCGCGACCAGGCGATGATGTCCTCGGGCGTGGTCTTGCCCCTGGCCTCGGCGCGCAGCACCACCACCGCCTTGACGGTCTCGCCGCGATAGGCGTCGCGCGTCGCGATGATGCAGGCCTCCTGCACCGCGGGATTCTTGTAGAGCAGCAGCTCCACCTCGGAGGGCCAGACCTTGTAGCCGCTCGCGTTGATCATGCGCTTGAGGCGGTCGGTGATGAAGAAATAGCCTTCCTCGTCCATGCGCCCCAGATCGCCGGTGCGGAAGAAGCGCTTGCCCTCGCGCTCGATGAAGGCGGCGGCCGTGGCCTCCGGCTGGTGCCAATAGCCCTTGAACACCATCGGGCCGCTGGTGATGATCTCGCCCACCTCGCCGATCGGCAGCTCGTCCAGCGTGACCGGGTCGATGATGCGCGAATCGACGCCGAAGATCGGTATGCCCAGGCATTGCAGCTTGGCGCGCTCGGGCGGGTTGCCATGCGAGGGCGCGGCGGTCTCGGTGAGGCCATAGCCCTCGGCGAAGGTGAGGCCGAACTCGCGCTGCAGGCGCTCGGCCACCGCCTGCGGCATCGCCGCGCCGCCACCGCTCAGATAGCGCAGGCTGGAGAGGTCGAAGCGCTGGTAGTTGGGGCTGCCGAACAGGTCGATGATCATGGTCGGGATGCAGGTCCAGTGCGTGACCTTGTGCCGCGAGATCAGCTGGCCGGCGAGCTCGCGCTCCCAGCGCGGCATGATGACGATGCTCATGCCCAGGAACACCGGGCCCAGCACGCCGTAGAGCAGGCCGGTGATGTGGAACATCGGCACCACCGCCAGACAGATCGCCTCGGCCGAGGCATAGCCCCATTGGCCGCCGCCGCAGGTGTTGGCCATCAGCGTGCGGTTGCTGTGCATGCAGCCCTTGGGCAGGCCGGTGGTGCCCGAGGTATAGGGCAGCAGGGCCAGATCGTCGGATTTCGCCTGATGCGGGCCGGGCCGCAGGCCGGCGGCCAGCGCCTCCGGCCAGCGCACCACGCCAGCCGGCAGGGCCGGCTCGGCCATCAGCCATTGGCGCATCGCCTCCGGCATGTCGGCGGCCGGCCCGCCCGCCGGCAGGGCATCGGCATAACGGGTGACCAGCATGGCCGGCAGGCGTCGCTCGGGCGGCAGGGCGGCATTGGCCGCGGCCACCACGTCCACCAGGTCGGCGCTGCAGATCACCAGCTTGGTCTGGGGATCGGTGATGTAGTGGCCGAACTCCTCGGCGCGGTTCATCGGATTCACCGGCACCACCACCGCGTTGGCGCGGTTGACCGCGTAGAAGGCGACCAGGAACTGCGGGCAGTTCTGCATGAAGAGGGCCACGCGGTCGCCCGCCCCCACCCCTTGCGCCTGCAGCCAGCCGGCCAGGGCCAGGGCTTCGTCATGCAGCTCGCGGTAGCTCTTGACCGCGCCGCAATACAGCGTAGCCGGCTTGTGCGGATAGCGTTGCGCCGCCACCTCGAGGTTGAACCACAGCGAGGTCTCGGGGATCTCCAGCTCCAGGGGCAGGCGCTTGGGCCAATGGCTGCGCTGGGCGATCTTCTGGGGACTTGCGGTCTCTGCGCTCATGGGGGTTTGTCTCCTGTTTACGCGCATCTTCCACGGCCGCGCGCCCCCTGCCTGTCTCAGCAGCGACACGCCCGGCCGAGTGCAGCGGCCGGGTGATTTCAAATTTGACAGAAAATACACGCCCAGCAGGGCCCATGTCGCGGCCTCCTTCCGAGCTTTTCCCCGAGCCCCCCATGTCAACCATTCTTCAGCACATCCCCGCCGGCCAGAAGGTCGGTATCGCCTTCTCCGGCGGCCTGGACACCAGCGCGGCCCTGCACTGGATGCGCAACAAGGGCGCCATCCCCTACGCCTACACCGCCAATCTGGGCCAGCCCGACGAGCCGGACTACGACGAGATCCCGCGCAAGGCCATGCAGTACGGTGCCGAGAAGGCGGTGCTGGTGGACTGCCGCGCGCAGCTGGTGCACGAGGGCATCGCCGCGCTGCAAAGCGGCGCCTTCCACATCAGCACCGCCGGCGTGACCTACTTCAACACCACGCCGATCGGCCGTGCCGTAACCGGCACCATGCTGGTGGCCGCGATGAAGGAAGACGATGTCAACATCTGGGGCGATGGCTCCACCTTCAAGGGCAACGACATCGAGCGCTTCTACCGCTACGGCCTGCTCACCAACCCGGCGCTGAAGATCTACAAGCCCTGGCTGGACCAGACCTTCATCGACGAGCTGGGCGGCCGCGCCGAGATGTCGGCCTTCATGAGCAAGGCCGGCTTCGGCTACAAGATGTCGGCCGAGAAGGCCTACTCCACCGATTCCAACCTGCTGGGCGCCACCCACGAGGCCAAGGACCTGGAGCACCTCAACTCGGGCATCAAGATCGTCAACCCCATCATGGGCGTGGCCTTCTGGCGCGAGGACGTGGCGATCAAGGCCGAGGAGGTCTCGGTGCGCTTCGAGGAGGGCATGCCGGTCGCGCTCAACGGCGTCGAGTACAGCGACCCCGTGGCCCTGCTGCTGGAAGCCAACCGCATCGGCGGCCGCCATGGCCTGGGCATGAGCGACCAGATCGAGAACCGCATCATCGAGGCCAAGAGCCGCGGCATCTACGAGGCGCCTGGCCTGGCCCTGCTCTTCATCGCCTACGAGCGCCTGGTGACCGGCATCCACAACGAGGACACCATCGAGCAGTACCGCGAGAGCGGCCGCAAGCTCGGCCGCTTGCTCTACCAGGGCCGCTGGTTCGACCCGCAGGCCATCATGCTGCGCGAGGCCGCGCAGCGCTGGGTGGCGCGCGCCGTCACCGGCGAGGTGGTGCTGGAGCTGCGCCGCGGCAACGACTACTCGCTGCTGGACACGCGCAGCCCCAACCTGACCTACCAGCCCGAGCGGCTTTCGATGGAGAAGGTCGAGGACGCGCCGTTCTCGCCGGCCGACCGCATCGGCCAGCTGACCATGCGCAACCTCGACATCGTCGACACGCGCGCCAAGCTGGCCACCTATGCCCAGGTCGGCCTGCTGGCGCCCGGCTCGGCCAGCGCCCTGCCCCAGCTCAAGCACGACGACAAGGCGTGAGCCTCGTGCGGCGCGCGCTGTTGACCCTGGCGGCCTCGCTGTGCCTGCCCGTCTGGGCGCTGGATGCGCCCAGCGGGCCGGTGGTGCTGAGCATCGCGGGCACGCTGCAGCAGCCCAACCGGGACGGCCGCGCGCTGTTCGACATGGCCATGCTGGAGCGCCTGCCCCAGCACAGCTTCACGACCAAGACGCCCTGGTACCCGGCGGCGCACAAGTTCACCGGCCCCCTGCTGCGCGATGTGCTGGCGGCGGCGGGCGCGCAGGGCAAGCAGATCGAGGCGATCGCGCTCAACGACTACAGCGTCAGCATCCCGATGGACGACGCCCGGCGCTACGCCGTGATCGTGGCGCGCCTGATGGACGGCGAGCCCATGTCGCTGCGCGACAAGGGGCCGCTGTTCATCATCTACCCCTTCGATGTCGAGCCGGTGCTGCGCAACAGCATCTACTACAGCCGCTCGGCCTGGCAGCTCAAAGCCCTGGAAGTGCGCTGAGTGCCCGCGACCCCGCAGCGCCGCCGCTGGCGCCTCCTGCTGGCCGCCATGGGCGGCCTGTTGGCGCTGGCCTTCGCGGCCGTGGGCCTGCTGCAGACGCGCCAGTACGAGCTGCTCAACGCCACGCACCGCTACCAGGACGATTACCTGGTCTGGAGCCTGTTCCAGTACGAGGTGGAATTCCTGCGCCTGCGCCTGCTGCTGGAGCAGGCCGCCAGCGCCGCGCCCACGGTGGACCCCGAGCAGGTCGAGCAACGCTACGAGATCTTCGTCAGCCGCCTCAAACTGATCGAGGGCGAACATGCCACCAAGGTGCTGGCCAACCATCCGCATTACCGCGCCACCGTGGAGCGCAGCCTGCAGTTCGTCGACTGGGCCGACAAGCTGCCGCTCAACGCCCGCTATGTGCGCGAGCATGCCGAGCAGCTGCGCGAGGTGCAGGCGCGCATGGAGCTGCTGGCCGCGCCGATCCGTGAACTCTCGCTGACCGCCTCGCACCATGTGGCGGCCCAGGTCACCGAGCGCAACCAGATGGTGCAGGACCAGAGCCGGCTGAGCCTCTGGCTGACCCTGCTGCAATGCGGGTTGACGCTGGGCTTCGCCTGGGTGATCGTGCGGCAGTTCCGGCGCCTGGACCATTACGCCCATGAACAGGAGACGCTGGCCGAGCATCTGCAGTCGGCGCAGCGCCAGGCCGAGGCCGGCAGCCGTGCCAAGAGCGCCTTCCTGGCCAATATGAGTCATGAGCTGCGCACGCCCATGCATGGCCTGCTGGGCATGCTGGGCCTGCTGCGCGATTCGCCGCTGAGCGCGCCGCAGCAAGCCCATCTGCAGGCGGCGCAGGACTCCGCCAAGCATTTGCTGGCGGTACTGAACGACATCCTCGACGTCTCCAAGATGGAGGCCGGCGAGCTCAGCATCCAGCCCGAGCCGATCCGCCTGGCGGCGCTGCTGCGCGAGCTGGAGGAGCTGAGCGCGCCGCAGGCACGCGCCAAGGGGCTGGAACTGACGCTGCAGATCGGCTCCGAGCTGCCCGACTGGGTGCTGGCCGACCCGACCCGGCTGCGCCAGATCCTCTTGAACCTGATCAGCAACGCCATCAAGTTTTCCGAGCGCGGCCGCGTCGGCCTGCGCCTGAGCCGCGAGGTCGATGCGCTGGGCCTGGAGCTGCTGCGCTTCGAGGTCAGTGACACCGGCATCGGCATGGACGCCGGCACCCAGGCGCGGCTGTTCCAGCGCTTCAGCCAGGGCGATGCCAAGCGCTCGCGCCGCTTCGGCGGCGCCGGCCTGGGGCTGGAGATTTCGCGCAATCTGGCGCGCGCCATGGGGGGCGACATCCACGTCAGCAGCAGCCTGGGCCTGGGTTCGGTGTTCACGCTGGAGCTGCGCCTGCCGGCCTGCGCGGCGCCGCTGCCAGCCTCCGCGGCCACCGCCGCGCCGGCCCAGCCCGCGCAAGCGCCGCGCCCGCTGCACATCCTGGTATCGGAAGACAACGCCACCAACCGCGCCTTCCTGGAGGCGGTGCTGAGCCGCCTGGGCCACCGCGCCGAGTTCTGCGAGAACGGCTTCGACGCGCTGCAGCAGCTGCGCGCGCAGGACTTCGATCTGGTGCTGATGGACCTGCACACGCCGATGATGGACGGCTTCCAGGCGGCGCGCCTGATGCGTGGCCTGCCGGCGCCCAAATGCGATGTGCGCATCGTCGCGCTCTCGGCCGACGCCTTCGAGGAATCGCGCCAGCGCGCGATCGCCTCGGGCATGGACGGCTTCCTGGCCAAGCCGGTCAGCATGGAGGCGCTGGCGCGCTTCCTGGGTGATGCAGCGGGCGATGCGGCGGGGGATGCGGCGGCCAGCGCCCAAGCGCTAAGGCCCGAGGCCGCGGGCGTCGACATCGACATGGCCGCCATCAGCACGCTGCGCCAAAGCCTGTCGGACGCCACGCTGCAGCATCTGTTCCGCACCTTCCTGGGCAGCGTGCCGAAGTTCGAGGCGGCGCTGCGCGCGGCGCTCGAGAGCGGCAGCGCCGAGGCGCTCTACCAGTCGGCCCACAGCATCAAGGGTGCGGCCGCCAATCTGGGCCTGCGCTTTGCCGCCGCGCCGGCGCTGGCGCTGGAGCTTGCGGCCAAGCAGGGTGCCACCGACCAGGCCGGCCTGCGCCAGCTCACCGAGACCCTGCTGCAGCAGCTGACGGCCAGCGCCGCCACCCTGCAGCGCCACCAATTGCTCGGTTAGTGCGGCGCAGCGCAGCTCAGAGCACGATGGGCTCGGGCTCGAGCCGGATGCCGAAGCGCCCGTAGACGCTCTCCTGGATGGCGCGCGCCAGCGTCACCACCTCGGCGCCACGCGCCTCGCCGCGGTTCACCAGCACCAGGGCCTGCTTCTCGTACACGCCCGCGCCGCCCACCGACTTGCCCTTCCAGCCGCAGGCGTCGATGAGCCAGCCGGCCGCCAGCTTCACGCTGCCGTCGGCCATCGGGTAATGCACGATATGGGGGTCGCGGCCGATGATGTCGCGGCATTGCTCGGCGCTCACCACCGGGTTCTTGAAGAAGCTGCCGGCATTGCCGATGCGCGCCGGGTCGGGCAGCTTGGCGCGCCGGATCTCGCACACCCAGGTGAAGATCTGCGCCGCCGTCGGCGCGCTGATGCCGCTCTCCTGCATCTTGCGCTCCAGGTCCAGATAGCCCAGCACCGGCTGCCAGGGCTTGGGGCAGCGCAACCGCACCTTGGTGATGACGCTCTTGCCCGCCAGGCCGCCAAAGCCGCTCTGCTTGAAGACGCTGTCGCGATAACCGAAGCGGCAGACGCTGGCGGGCAGCAGCGCCGGCCGGCCCGTCACCAGGTCGATCACCTGCACGCTGTCCAGCCGGTCCTTCAGCTCCACCCCATAGGCGCCGATGTTCTGCACCGGCGCCGCACCCACCGTGCCGGGGATCAGGGCCAGGTTCTCGAGCCCCAGATAACCCTGCTCGATCGCCCATTGCACCGCCTCGTGCCAGAGCACGCCCGCGCCAGCCTCGATAATCCAGGCGTCTTCGCGTTCTTCCAGCAGGCGCAAGCCGGGAATCTCCATCTTCAACACCACGGCGGTGACATCGCGCGTCAGCACGATATTGCTGCCGCCGCCCAGCACGAACTTGGGCGAGCGCCCCAGTTCGGGGTGATCGACCACGCGGCGCACATCGGCTTCACTGCGGATGCGCACCAGGCGCGCGGCGAGCGCGGGCAGTCCGAAGCTGTTGTAGGGCTTCAGATTGACATCGCGCTCGATGTCGAGCGCCGGCGAGCCGGGTATGGGGGGATTTACAGCTTGTTCCTGCATGGCAGAATTTTCCCAGATCGAGGGGCACGAAACCGGCCCCTTCCCTTTCGCAGAGAAAAAACAGCATGCCCAGCTTTGACACCAAGCTCGAACCCAATATGGTCAACATCGGCCATGGCGTGGACAACAGCAGCAAGGAAATCAACACCCGCTTCGACTTCAAGGGCACCAGCGCCCAGGTCGAGCTGAAGGAGAAGGAAAAGGAAATCCACGCCACCGGCGACAGCGAGTTCCAGCTCGAGCAGATCGAGGTGGTGCTGTACGGCAAGCTCACCAAGCAGGGCGTGGTGATCAGCTTCCTGGAGAAGAAGGACAAGATCGAGAAGCTCGGCGGCGACAAGGTGCGCCAGGTCTACAAGATCAAGATGGGCATCGAGGCCGATCTGGCCAAGAAGCTGGTGGCCGCGGTGAAGAACAGCAAGCTCAAGGTGCAGGCCTCGATCCAGGGCGACACCGTGCGCGTGACCGGCAAGAACCGCGACGATCTGCAGACCGCGATCGCGCTGTTCAAGAAGGACTTCGCCGACGTGCCGTTGAGCTACGACAACTTCCGCGACTGAGACCCGCCATGCTGCTGCCACGTCTTGCCGCCCTGACCCTGGCGCTGCTGGCGCTCGGCAACGCCCATGCCCAGCCCAATGTCAGCCTGCAGGGCAGCCTGGGCAGCAAGGCGGCGCTGCTGATGATCGACGGCGAGGCGCGCACGCTGACGCTGGGCCAGACGGTGCGCGGCGTGCGCCTGCTGAGCCTGGAGGAAGGCCGCGCGCTGGTCGAGATCGAGGGGCGGCGCGTCAGCCTGCAGATGGGCGCGGCGCAGGTGCGGCTGGGCGATGGCGCGGCCGCCGCCAACAGCGGCCGCCAGATCGTGCTCAGCTCGGGCCCGGGCGGGCACTTCACCAGCGTCGGCAGCATCAACGGCAAGAGCACGCAATTCCTGGTCGACACCGGCGCCACCAGCGTTGCCATCAGCCAGGCCGAGGCCGAGCACATGGGGCTCAAGTACCGCGACGGCCGCCGCGTGCTGACGCAGACCGCCAACGGTGCGGCGCCGGCCCATGTGGTCACGCTCAACACGGTGCGCATCGGCGATGTCGAGGTGCGCAATGTCGAGGCCATCGTCATCCCGGCGCAGATGAGCCATGTGCTGCTGGGCAACAGCTTTCTCTCGCGCTTCCAGATGAAGCGCGAGAACGATGTGCTAACCCTCGACCTGCGCTTCTGAGGCGTAGATCGCCGCCACCGGCGCCTCGCCGACCCTGGCGTAGCCGCGGTACATGCCCTCGGTATTGAAGGGCAAGGCGACCTCGCCATTCGCGGCCACGGCGATCAGACCGCCGCGACCGGCGATGGCCGGCAATTTCTCCATCACCACCCGGCGGCTCGCCTCCTGCACCGACAGCCCCAGGTATTCCATCAGGGCCGAGACATCGTGGGCGGCGCAGCTGCGCATGAAGGCCTCGCCGGTGCCGGTGCAGGAGATCGCCACCGTCGCGTCATTGGCATAGCAGCCGGCGCCGATGACGGGCGAATCGCCGACGCGGCCGACCTGCTTGTTGGTCATGCCGCCGGTGGAGGTGGCGGCCGCCAGATGGCCCTGGGCATCCAGCGCCACCGCACCCACGGTGCCGAACTTGCTTTGCTCGTCGATCGGGCCTGAGATCGGGTCTGACGCTGCCTGCTTGAAGGCCAGCGCCTGGCCATCGTGGTCCAGCAGCACGCCGGCCTCGGCCTGCTTGGCACGCTGCAGCTGCTCCAGGCGCAGCGGCGTGCCGAACCAGTCGGGCGCCACCTGCTCCAGGCCATGGCGCGCGGCAAAGGCATCGGCCGCCGCACCGATGAACATCAGGTGCTCGCTGTGCAGCATCACGGCGCGCGCCGCCAGCACCGGGTTGCGGGTGCGCGTGACGCCCGCCACCGCGCCCGCGCGCAACGTGGCGCCGTCCATCACGCTGGCGTCCAGCTCATGGCTGCCGGCGGCGGTATAGACCGCGCCCTTGCCGGCATTGAAGAGCTCGCATTCCTCCAGCTGCCGCACCGCCTCCACCACCACATCCATGGCCGTGGCGCCGGCCGCAAGCCGGGCCTGGCCGTCGCCCAGGATGCGCTGCAGGGCGCTCAGGTAGGCGGCCTCCTGCTGGGGCGAACTCTTGCTGCGCAGCAGCGTGCCGGCGCCGCCGTGGATGGCCAGCACGGGCCTGGCTTGCTTGTGGGTGTTCATGAGGGTCCTGAGGGCTGCGTCAGGCCGGATTCTTCCATCCCTTGCACGCCCCTGGGCTGTCTCGGCAGAGACAGCCGAAAAACGAACGACCGTGCTAAAAAGCGCCCATCAGCGAAGGAGCACGCATGGACCTGAACTTCACCACCGAGGAGCTTGCCTTCCGGGCCGAGATCCGCCAATGGGTGGCCGCAAACCTGCCCGCCGACATCAGCCACAAGGTGCACAACGCGCTGCGCCTGAACAAGGACGATTTGCAGCGCTGGGCCAAGATTCTGGGCAAGCAGGGCTGGCATGGCTGGGCCTGGCCGAAACAGTTCGGCGGCCCGGGCTGGAACGCCGTGCAGCGCCATCTGTTCGAGGAGGAATGCGCGCTGGCCGGTGCGCCGCGCGTGGTGCCCTTCGGCCCGGTGATGGTGGCGCCGGTGATCATGGCCTTCGGCTCGCCCGAGCAGCAGCAGCGCCACCTGCCCGGCATCATGAGCGGCGAGGTCTGGTGGAGCCAGGGCTATAGCGAGCCGGGCTCGGGGTCGGATCTGGCGTCGGTGAAGTGCAAGGCCGAACGCCGGGGCGACAAATACATCGTCAACGGCCAGAAGACCTGGACCACGCTGGGCCAGTACGGCGACTGGATCTTCTGCCTGGTGCGCACCGACAGCAGCGGCAAGCCGCAGACCGGCATCTCCTTCCTGCTGATCGACATGAAGTCGCCCGGCGTGACCGTGCGCCCCATCATCATGCTGGACGGCGAGCATGAGGTGAACGAGGTGTTCTTCGACAACGTCGAGGTGCCGGCCGAGAACCTGGTGGGCGAGGAGAACAAGGGCTGGACCTATGCCAAGTACCTGCTGGCCCACGAACGCACCAATATCGCCGACGTGAACCGCGGCAAGCGCGAGCTGGAGCGGCTCAAGCGCATCGCCAAGGCCGAGGGCGTCTATGAGGACGCCCGCTTCCGCGACCAGATCGCGCTGCTGGAGGTGGACATCGTGGCGCTGGAGATGATGGTGCTGCGCGTACTGTCGGCCGAGAAGAGCGGCAAGCAGTCGCTCGACGTGGCGGGCCTGCTGAAGATCCGCGGCAGCGAGATCCAGCAGCGCTACAGCGAGTTGATGATGCTGGCCGCCGGCCCCTATGCCCTGCCCTTCATCCAGGAGGCGATGGAGGCGGGCTGGCAGGGCGACCAGGCGCTGAGCAGCCTGTGGCCGCGCGGCTCCACCCATTGCGCGCCGCTGGCCAGCCACTACTTCAACTATCGCAAGACCACCATCTACGGCGGCTCGAACGAAGTGCAACGCAATATCGTCGCGCAGACCGTGCTCGGCTGAGGAGACAGACATGGACTTTGATTTCACCGAAGACCAGGAATCGCTGCGCGACGCGGTGCGCCGCTTCGTCGACAAGGACTACGGCTTCGAGCACCGCCGCGCCACCGTGCGCGCCGGCGGCTTCTCGCGGGCCAACTGGGAGGGCCTGGCGGGCCTGGGGCTGATGGGGCTGGCGGTGCCCGAGGCGCATGGCGGCATGGGCTTTGGCGCCATCGACGCGATGGTGGTGATGGAGGAGCTCGGGCGCGGCATCGTGCTGGAGCCCTATGCCCAGGCCGCGCTGATCGCCCCCGCCGTGCTGCAGCATGCCGGCGCCGAGGTGCAGGCGGCCTGGCTGCCGCGCATCGCCGCTGGCGAGGCGCTGGTGGTGCTGGCGCACCAGGAACGCAGCGCGCGCTACCGCCTGGACCAGGTGGCCACCTTGGCTGAGGGCCAGGTCTTGACGGGGGCCAAGAGCCTGGTGCCCGCCGGTGCGCATGCGGATGCCTTCATCGTGCCGGCCCGCACGGCCGCCGGCATCGCGCTCTACCTGGTGGAACGCGGCGCGGCCGGCGTGGGCACGCGCCCCTACCTGCTGCAGGACGGCTCGGCCGCCGCCGAGCTGAGCCTGGACAAGGCCCCCGCCACCCTGCTGGTGCCGGCGCCGCAGGGCCTGGCGGTGCTGGAACTGGCGGCCGATATCGGCATCGCCGCGCAGGCCGCCGAGGCCGTGGGCGCGATGGACAAGCTGGTGGCCATCACCGCCGAATACCTCAACACGCGCAAGCAGTTCGGGGTCGCGATCAGCAGCTTCCAGGCCCTGCGCCACCGCATGGCCGACGTGAAGATGCAGCTGGAGCTGGCGCGCTCGATGAGCTACTACGCCAGCCTCAAGCTGGGCGAGCCGGCCGAGGCACGCCGGCGCGCGCTCTCGCAGGCCAAGCTGCAGCTGTGCCAATCGACGCGCTATGTGGGCCAGCAATGCACCCAGCTGCATGGCGGCATCGGCGTGACGGACGAGTACATCTCCAGCCACTACTTCAAGCGCCTCACCGCGATGGAGATGCAGTGGGGCGACAGCCTGCATCATCTGGGCGAGGTTAGCGCACGCATGCAGGACCAGGCCGGCGTGTTCGCCTGAGTGTCTCAACTGAGCGGCACAATCGCCGCATGGCGATAGAAACTGGCATCACTGCGGTGGCCGGCCTCAAGGTCGGCCATTTCACCGACACGCGCCGCCCCACCGGTTGCACCGTGATCCTGTGCGAACAGGGCATGGTGGCCGGCGTGGACGTGCGCGGCGCCGCGCCGGGCACGCGCGAGACCGACTTGCTGCGCCCCGAGAACACCGTGGACCGGGTGCACGCCGTCCTGCTCAGCGGCGGCAGCGCCTTTGGCCTGGACGCCGCCAGCGGCGTGATGCGCTGGCTGGCCGAGCGCGGCCATGGCCTCCGGGTAGGCCCGGCCTGCGTGCCCATCGTGCCGGCGGCCGTGCTGTTCGACCTCTGGCTGGGCGATCCACGCGTCACCCCGGATGCCGACGCCGGCTATGCCGCTTGCGAGGCCGCCCGTGCGGCGCCGCCCGCGCAGGGCAGCGTGGGCGCCGGCAGCGGCGCCAGCGTGGGCAAGTTGTTCGGCCCCGAGCGCGCCATGAAGGGCGGCATCGGCACGGCGGCGGTCTGCGTGGACGGCATCACGGTGGCCGCCATGGTGGCGGTGAACGCCGTCGGCGATGTGATCGACCCGGCCACCGGCCAGCTGCTGGCGGGCGCACGCGATGCCCAGGGCCGCCTGCTCGGCAGCGCGCAGGCGATGCTGCATGGGCGGCTGCCCGCGCGCCTGCTGAACGGCAGCGCCACCACCATCGGCGTGGTGGCCACCGACGCCATGCTCGGCAAGGCGCAGGCCTGCAAGCTGGCCCAGATGTCGCATGACGGCCTGGCGCGCAGCATCAACCCGGTGCACACGCCCAGCGATGGCGACGTGATGTTTGCGCTGGCCAGCGGTGGCAGCGGGCGCAGCGCCGACCTGACCTTGCTGGGCACGCTGGCCGCCGAAGTCACGGCACAGGCCGTGCTGAATGCCGTGCGCCATGCCGTCGGCCTGCCCGGCCTGCCCGCGGCCGCCGAGCTCTCAGCGACAATTGCGCCATGAGTACGATGCGTTTGTCCCAGATCCTGTTCTCGCAAGGCTTCGGCACCCGCCGCCTGTGCGCCGGCCTGATTTATAACGGCGAGGTCAAGGTGGCCGGCGAGGTCGTTGACGACCCCGAGGCCGAGTACGAGACGGCGGGTTTCAGCTTTGAAGTCAGCGGCAAGACCTGGCCCTTTTACGAGAAGGCCCTGATCCTGCTGAACAAGCCGGCCGGCTACGAATGCTCGCAAAAGCCCAAGCATCACCCCAGCGTGATGAGCCTGCTGCCCGCCCCCCTGCGTGAGCGCAATGTGCAGCCGGTGGGCCGGCTGGACGAGGACACCACGGGCCTGCTGCTGCTCACCGACGACGGCGCCCTGATCCACAAGCTCACCAGCCCCAAGCACCATGTGCCCAAGATCTACGAGGCGCGCTGCAAGCATGAGGTCACGGACGAGCAGCTGGCGCGCCTGCTGGCCGGCGTGGAGCTGCGCGAACCTGAATCGTCAACTCCGACCAAGCCGCACCATAAGCCCGAACAGGTGCGCGCCGAAGGCGCCGAGCGCAGCGACAGCCATGGCCTGCGCCTGACCCTCATCGAGGGCAAGTACCACCAGGTCAAGCGCATGGTGGCGGCGGTGGGCAACCGCGTCGAGGGCCTGCACCGCCCGCGCTTCGGCGCCCTCAGCATCCCCGACGGGCTCAAGCCCGGCGAGTGGATCTGGATCGCGAGCCCCGCACTGATCACGCCCTGATCACGCCCGATGGGGGCTTTCCCGCGCGGCGCGCGCGCCACGGCCCAGGGTTGTTCCTAGGCGTCCTGTCACATTCCCTGTGTAGAAATCGCGGCTGGTAACAGGCCCGTCGCAGCGGCGCGTCTGTGCATCGCGCAGGAGCCAGGCGAAGACCATGGCCGCGCTGTTCGGGAATCATGACAATGACTGCTGAGTCCGCGAGGGACAGAGGGCAAGAGGTCAATGCCAATATCGCTGCCCAGGTCCAACTGGAGCAATTGGCCTCGCTCTATGAACTGACGTTGCTGCCCACGGCCTGCGGCGTGCTGTTCTGCATCTTGCCGCTGGTGCTGCTCTGGCAGCAGCTGCCGCAGGCACTGCTGCTGAGCTGGTTTGCCGCGCGTGCCGCGGTGGCGGCGCTGCGCTGCAGCGATGTGCTGAGCTTCCGGCGCGCCAGACCTGGCCCCGAGCAGCTGCAGCCCTGGCGCCAGCGCTACCTGGCCCTGCTGAGCCTGGATGCGCTCACCTGGGGTGCGATGGGCTGGTATTTCCACACTCCGGCCATTCCGGAACTGGACGGCATCATCCTGGCGTCCATCATCGGGCTGGGCGCCGTGGGCATGTTCTCGCTGGGCGGAGTGACGCGCGCCCATCTGCTGTTCTCCGGCATCACGTTCGCGCCCCTGGCCCTCTACCTGGGCCTGCAGAACAGCCCGGCCGGCTGGTTCTCGCTGCTCGGGCTGGGCCTGTTCCTGGGCGTTTCGCTGTTCGAATCGCGCCGCATCGAGGCGCGCCATGCCGAGTTGCTGCGCCTGCGTTTCGAGAACGCCCATATCGCCGAGCAGCGCCGGCAGGCCCTGCAGTCGGCCGAGCATTCCAGCACCAGTAAGAGCCGCTTCGTGGCCGTGATGAGCCATGAGATCCGTACGCCGCTGAACGGCATCCTGGGCATGACCCAGCTGCTGGAGCGCTCCAGCCTGGACGCGCAACAGCGCGAACAGGTGGACATCGTGCGCCGCTCCGGCCGCCACCTGCTGACCCTGGTGAACGACATCCTGGACCTGGCGCGCATCGAATCGGGCAAGCTGGTGGTGGAAGCGCATGCGCTGGAACTGGCCGAGGCGGTGGACGACGTGTGCCGCCTGCTGGCCCAGACCGCCAAGCAAAAAGGCCTCGCCTTCGACTACCGCCTGGCGCCGGGCCTGCCGCGGCTCATCATGGGTGACGCGCCGCGCATCAAGCAGGTGCTGCACAACCTGATCGGCAACGCGATCAAGTTCACCGAGCGCGGCAGCGTCTCGGTGGAGGTGTCCACCGTGCTGGACATGCGCGCGGGCACCTTGCTGCACGTGGCCGTGCGCGATACCGGCGCCGGCATCCCCGCCGACCAGATGGAACGCGTGTTCGCACCCTTCGAGCAGGCCGACAACACCAAGCCGCGCCAGCACGAGGGCAGCGGCCTGGGCCTGACGATTTCGCGCGAACTGGCGCGCGCCATGGGCGGCGACCTGCGCTGCGCCTCCATGCCCGGCCAGGGTTCGGTGTTCGAGTTCACCCTGCCTCTGCAAGCCGGCCCGGCGGCGGCGGTGCCGCCACCGCTCGCCGGCTCCCTGCCTCTGCCCACCCTGCGGGGTCGGGTCTTGCTGGTGGACGACAGCGCCGTCAATCTGCTGGTGGCGTCCACCATGCTGGAGCGCTGCGGGCTGACGGTGGACCAGGCGGAGAACGGCCGCGACGCCCTGCAGCGCATGCAGGCCACGCCCTACGACCTGGTGCTGATGGACTGCCAGATGCCGGAGATGAACGGCTTCGAGGCCACCCAGGCCTGGCGCCAGCATGAGACGCGCGAGGCCCTGCCGACGCGCACGCCCATCGTGGCGCTCACGGCCAGCGCGGTGAACAGCGATCGCGAGCGCTGCATCGAGTGCGGCATGGACGACTACCTGGTCAAACCCTTCGAGATGGACGACCTGACCACCCTGGTGCAGCGCTACCTGCCCGGGGCGGCCGCGGCGCCGGCGCGGCCGGATTTCGCACCGGCTTGATGCCTGAGCGCGTCATTGCGGCCGGATAATCTCGCCCCATGCAGGTTTTCCGTGGTTTCCAACATCCAGGCATTGCCGGCGCTTGCGCGCTGACGATAGGCAATTTCGACGGCGTCCATCGCGGCCACCAGGCCATGCTGGCCCTGCTCAAGTCCGAGGCCCTGCACCGGGGCCTGCCCTCCTGCGTGCTGACCTTCGAGCCGCATCCGCGCGACTTCTTCGCCGCCAGGCTGGGCAAGCCCGAGCTGGCGCCCGCGCGCATCGCCACCCTGCGCGACAAGCTCAGCGAGCTGGAGCGCTGCGGCATCGACCAGGTGGTGGTGCTGCGCTTCGACGAGCGCCTGGCGTCCTTGAGCGCGCAGGACTTCATCCAGCGCGTGCTGCAGCAGGGCCTGGGCGCCCGCTATGTGCTGGTGGGCGACGATTTCCGTTTCGGCAGCAAGCGCCAGGGCGACTATGCCACCCTGGACGCCGCTGGGCGCCAGCAGGGCTTCGACGTGGCGCGCATGATGAGCTACGAGGTACATGGCCTGCGCGTCAGCAGCTCGGCGGTGCGCGAGGCGCTGGCCAGCGGGCAGATGGAGGCCGCGGCGCAATTGCTGGGCCGCTGCTATTCGATCTCCGGCCATGTGGTGCATGGCCAGAAGCTGGGCCGCAGCCTGGGCGAGAGCAGCGCCGGCGCGGCCGACGGTTTTCGCACCCTCAATCTGCGCTTCCCGCACAGCAAGCCGGCCGCCATGGGCATCTACGCGGTGCGCACCCATGGCCTGGCAGACCGCCCACTGGACGGCGTCGCCTCGCTGGGCGTGCGCCCCACGATCGAGCAGGCCGGGCGCGTGCTGCTGGAGGTGCATGCCTTTGACTGGCCGCCGGAACTGGGGCCCGAGGGCGCCTACGGTAAACTTGTGCGCGTGGAACTCCTGCACAAACTGCGCGATGAAGCCCGCTACGAGGGGCTGGACGCCTTGACGGCCGCGATCCGTCAGGACGAGACGCAGGCGCGCGCCTACCTGGCCAGCCATGCCGCCACCCATGCCGCCTCCCATGCCACCACGGGGCGCCAGACCACCCGCGACCGAATTTGACGCGCTGAGCCTGCCCTCAGCCCGCGTGCCGCGATCAACGCCTTGGGCACGCACCCCTCATCTCCGGTGGGCCAGCCCCGCCCCACCGTCTGCTCCGCAAAGCCTGCCATGACCGATACCAAAACGGACTACCGCGCCACCCTCAATCTGCCCGACACCCCCTTCCCGATGCGCGGCGACCTGCCCAAGCGCGAGCCGGGCTGGGTGAAGGAATGGGAGGAGCAAGGCGTCTACAAGAAGCTGCGCGACGCGCGCTGCGGCGCGCCCAAGTTCGTGCTGCACGACGGCCCGCCCTATGCCAATGGCCAGATCCACATGGGCCATGCGGTCAACAAGATCCTCAAGGACATGATCGTCAAGGCGCGCCAGCTGGAAGGCTATGACGCTGCCTACATCCCCGGCTGGGATTGCCACGGCCTGCCGATCGAGAACCAGATCGAGAAGACCTACGGCCGCGGCCTGCCGCGCGACGAGGTGCAGGCCAAGAGCCGCGCCTACGCCACCGAGCAGATCGACCAGCAGCGCGCAGACTTCAAGCGCCTGGGCGTGCTGGGCGACTGGGACCGCCCTTACCGCACCATGGACTTCAAGAACGAAGCCGGTGAGATCCGCGTGCTCAAGCGCCTGTTCGAGCGCGGCTTTGTTTACCGCGGCCTGAAGCCGGTGTACTGGTGCTTCGATTGCGGCTCGTCGCTGGCCGAGTTCGAGATCGAGTACGCCGACAAGCAGAGCCCGGCGGTGGACGTTGCCTTCCTGGCCGCCGAGCCGGCCAAGCTGGCGGCGGCCTTCGATCTGCCCGCCCTGAGCAAGCCCGCCTACACGGTGATCTGGACCACCACGCCCTGGACCATCCCCGCCAACCAGGCGCTCAACCTCAACCCCGAGCTGAGCTATGCCCTGGTGGACACGCCCCAGGGCATCTACCTGGTGGCCGAGGCCCTGGTGGAGAAATGCCTGGCGCGCTGGCAGCTGGAAGGCCAGGTGCTGGCCACCACGCCCGGCAAGCGCCTGGAGCTGCTGAAGTTCAAGCATCCGCTGGCCCATGTGGATGCAGGCTTCGACCGCGAGAGCCCGGTCTACCTGGCCGACTACGCCACCGCCGACGACGGTACCGGCGTGGTGCATTCGGCCCCGGCCTACGGCCTGGACGACTTCCAGAGCTGCATCTCGCATGGCCTGGCCTTCAAGGACATCCTCAACCCGGTGCAGGGCAATGGCGTCTATGCGGCCGAGCTGCCGCTGTTCGCCGGCCAGCACATCTGGAAGGCCAATGCGGTGATCGCCGAGGCGCTGCAGAACGCCGGCCGCCTGCTGGCCCACAGCAAGCTGATGCACAGCTACCCGCATTGCTGGCGCCACAAGAGCCCGGTGATCTACCGCGCCGCCGCCCAGTGGTTTGTGCGCATGGATGAAGCGGAATCCGGCACGACGGGCGTATTCACCGTCGACAAGGCACCGCAGACCCTGCGCCAGACCGCCCTGGCCGCCATCGAGGCCACCAACTTCTACCCCGAGAACGGCCGCGTGCGCCTGCGCGACATGATCGCCGGCCGGCCCGACTGGTGCATCTCGCGCCAGCGCAGCTGGGGCGTGCCCCTGCCGATCTTCCTGCACAAGGACAGCGGCCAGCCGCACCCCCGCACCCTGGAGTTCATCGAGCGGGCCGCCGAGCTGGTGGAAGCCGGTGGCGTGGAAGCCTGGGCCAAGCTGGATCCGGCGGAGTGGCTGGGTGATGAGGCCGAGCAGTACAGCAAGGGCAGCGACATCCTGGACGTGTGGTTCGACTCCGGCTCCACCTTCCAGCATGTGCTCAAGGGCAGCCATGCCGGCGCCGCGCACGAGAACGGCCCCGAGGCCGATCTCTACCTGGAAGGCCATGACCAGCACCGCGGCTGGTTCCACTCCTCGCTGCTCATCAGCTGCGCGCTGAACGGCCGCGCGCCCTACAAGGGCCTGCTGACCCATGGCTTCACCGTGGACAGCAAGGGCCACAAGATGAGCAAGTCGAAGGGCAATGGCGTCGACCCGCAGGACACCAGCAAGAAGCTGGGCGCCGAGATCATCCGCCTGTGGGTGGCGGCCTCCGACTACTCGGGCGATATCGCTGGCGACGACAAGATCCTCGCTCGCGTGGTGGACGGCTACCGCCGCATCCGCAACACCTTGCGCTTCCTGCTCGCCAACGTCTCGGACTTCGATGCCAAGGCCGACGCCCTGCCGCTGGATCAGTTGCTGGAGGTGGACCGCTACGCCCTCGCCCGCGCCAGCGCCTTCCAGGAGGAGATCCTGGCGCATTACCAGCGCTACGAGTTCCACCCGGTGGTGGCCAAGCTGCAGGTCTATTGCTCCGAAGACCTGGGCGCGTTCTACCTCGACCTGCTGAAGGACCGCCTCTACACCACCGCGCCCAAGAGCCTGGCGCGCCGCTCCGCCCAGACCGCGCTGTGGCAGCTGACCCAGGCCATGCTGCGCTGGATGGCGCCCTTCCTCAGCTTCACCGCCGAGGAAGCCTGGAAGGTGTTCGACGGCGGCCATGCCGATGCCAGCATCTTCACCGAAACCTACTGGAAGTTTGACGGCGCCGATGCCGCCCTGCTGGCTAAGTGGGCGCGCGTGCGCGAGATCCGCGAGGCGGTCAACAAGGCCATCGAGGATGTGCGCAGCGCCGGCGGCGTGGGTTCATCGCTGCAGGCCGAAGTGGCGCTGGGCGTCAACGCGCAAGACCTGGCCCTGCTGCAAAGCCTGGGCGAGGACCTGAAGTTCGTGCTCATCACCTCGGCCGCCACGGTCAGCCTGGCCGATGAACTGAGCGTCGCGGTCACCCCCTCCGGCCATGCGAAGTGCGAGCGCTGCTGGCATTACCGGGCCGACGTGGGCATCAGCCCGGCACACCCCACCATTTGCGGGCGCTGCGACAGCAATCTGCATGGTGCAGGCGAAAGCCGGCAGGTCGCCTGATCGGTACGACAAGGGCGCCGCAGCGCCCTTGTTTCGTTCTTCTCACGGAAAGGCCGGCACATTGGGCTCCAGCCCCTCGAAGTGGGCTTCCGGCCGCGTGCGCGCCAGCAACTCCTCGATCTCGGTGACACGCGTGCGCGGCACGTCCACCATCAGCAGATACTGACCCTGGTTCAGGGCGGGTTGGAAGCGCGTCAGGCGCCGGCTCGGCGTGGAGCTGCCAATCATGCTGGACGACCAGGTGCCCAGCACCGCGCCCAGGCCGGCCATCGCGATCACCACGCCGGCAGGTGTATGGGCGCCCAGGTTGTACGCGACCGCGACGCCGGCGGCAGCACCCAGGCCCGCCCCCAGCAACAGCCCGGTCTGGGCCGCCTGCACCAGGTCCGAGGTCTGCAACACATTGGCCGCATGCAGGCCGGTCATGTCAACGCCCTCGCTGGCGACAAAGTGAATATGCTGCTCGGCGATCCGGGCCAAGAGCAATTCGTTCATGGTGCGGGTGGCGCTTTCCAGATTCGGCAGCAACCAGTAGATGCGTTTGCGCATGATGGACTCCTTGCCCCCGAGGACGCGGACGACGGTCCGCAAGCTTCAAACCCTGGACGCCCTTCCCTTTTACGCCGGTCTGGCGGCAAGCTCAAGAGCCCGCGCTCCGAAACCCCGGGCTGCGGGGTGCCGCAACGGCTCCGCTACAGTAGCGCCCTCGGCCCAAGCCGGCCCCAAACATCAGCATTCGCCCAGCCATGTCGTCCAAGCGTTCCAGTTCTTCACCGCGTCTGTCGCAATGGCTCGCCATTGCCGCCCTGATCATCATCCTGGATCAGTTGACCAAGGTGCTGATACTGGCCAGCTTCCAGTTGCACGACAGCCACTATGTGACCGCCTTCTTCAATCTGGTCCGGGTGCACAACACCGGCGCGGCCTTCAATTTCCTGGCCGGCGCGGCCGGTTGGCAGCGCTGGTTCTTCGTCGCCCTGGGCGCCGCGGCCACCGTCTTCATCGTCTGGATGCTGCGCCGTCACGGCCAGCAGGCGCTGTTCGCCTGGGCCTTGTCGCTGATCCTCGGCGGCGCCATCGGCAACGTGCTGGACCGCTTGATGCACGGCTATGTGGTCGATTTCATCCAGCTGCACTGGGCAGGCTGGTATTTCCCGTCCTTCAACGTCGCCGACAGCGCCATCACCGTGGGCGCCGTCTTGCTCATCCTGGACGAATTGCGGCGCGTGCGTCGCGGCGGCTGACAAGGGGCGCCGCAGGCGCCCCAGCGGGGAAGATCAAATTTCCTTGCGCCGTCTGCGCAGTACCGCCGGGCCGGCATAGGCGCCCATGAAGGCCAGGGCCAGCAAGCCGTAGCTGGAGGGCTCCGGAATCACGCGCACGCAGCGCCCTTCCGCACCGGTCGGGTCCACATTGATGCAGGCCTGCCCGAACTGGACGTCCAGCGACTGCGCAAAGCCGTCGGCATCGACCGCACCGGTGATGTTGCGGTCATAGTCCGGGCTCGGGCCAAAGCGCAGCAGGCTGCTACCGGTATTGCTCGCATCGGACATGAAGCTCAACGTCATCAGGGTGAAGCTGTTGAGTTGGTTGGTGTCCAGATCCGCGTCCGATGAGAACGAGGTCGCGAACAGGTCAATGTTGCCTGGGGCCGGCGTATCCAAGACGAGGGAGCCTGACCCCCACAAGCCGCCCAGTTGGTCGGTGTTGAATGCCACGCCAACATAGCTCAGCAGCGACGCGTCATAGAGCAGATGCAGGTCGTAGCCCGACACGAAATCGCTGGCGAGCCCGCTGATGTTCACATTGACCGAGAAGCTGGCGCTGTTGCCCACGGTCATTGCGGCCGGATCAAAGCTGACCACGATGGTCGCGTTCGCTGGCGCCACACCGCACAAGGCAGCCGCCGCCAGTCCCAAACTTGCAATCAGTTTTTTCATGATGGGTCTTTCCAGTACAGGTTGCGATTACTTGGCGCAGTTGGGCCGCGTGCACTTGAGCGCGCAGGTCCGTGCATCGTTGACGGTGATCTTGCCGTCGCCGTTGGCGTCGCGCGGGTCGTTGGCGGTCGGCGTGCTGCCGATGCCGGCCTGGATCAAGGCGATGTCGCCGGAGTCCACATCACCGTCACCATCGACGTCGCAAACCAGCAGCTTGCTGTTGATCGTCAAGTCATAGAGCACCGGGGTCTCGTTGCTGGCGTTCATCTGCAGGCGCGTACGCACCTGTACGTAGCGGCCGCTGGCGGTGAAGTTGGTGTTCTTGACCACCGGCTGATAGGGCTGCAGATCGAGCGCCGCCGGGTTGTCGGAAGCCCGTGCCACCACATCGACGCTGGCGCCGGTGGGCACGCTGTCGGTCCAGTTGATCTTGCCCCATTCGGTGCCACTGGCGCCGCTGTCGTACACCACCGTCCAGGTGCCCAGCTTGTTCACCGTGGTGTTCTTGGTGGTGAGGCCGGAACCATCGGTGTACACATACGGATATGCACCCGTCGGCAGGAAGCCGACCAGCGTGCCGTCCGTGCCGCGGTACTTGGTGGTGCGGTAGGTACTGGTATTCATCACCCAGACATCGTTGTTGCCGTCCACCATCACGCCATAGGTCTGTCCACCCTCGCTCTTGGCCCAGAGAAGGGTGCCATCGGGCTTGTACTTGCGGATGCCTGAGTAGTCGGTGGACAGGATATTGCCCTCGCCGTCGACGGCAATGCCGGCGCCGCTATAGCTGTGGGGGCTGCGTGCCCAGCTGTTGGCCACCGGGTCATAGGCGGCCCAACCATAGCCACCCGCATAAGGTGCCTGGTAGATCTTGCCATTGCCCTGCGCGATGCCGTAGTTGTAGGGGTGGTAGGGGCTGGCGATCTGGCCAGAGGCCCCGGTGTTGGTATCCACCCGGCCCACGCCGCCCACGCCCGAGCCTATCGTGGCACTCCAGAGAATGCCGTTCTTGTCGACGGTGCAACCGTAGGGATTCCAACCGGACAGCTGTACATACGGCAGCGCGCCGGGCCCGATCGGCAGCGTCGCACCGTTGGCCGGATCGACACGGTAATAGCGTGCCTGATTCCAGATCCCCACCCACAGCTTGCCATCGGGGGCAATGCAGACCGAGCGACCGAACGAGGTACCGGTGCCAATCGGCGCCGTCCAGGCCACACGCTCGTCCAGAATGCCGGCATTCGTGTTCGAGGCCATGGCCATCATCTCTGCGGCCTGGATACCCGGTGTGCCGTTACTCTCGCCGGAGGTATCGATCACGCCATTGCCGTTACGGTCGATCGCCGAATCGACCAGGATCTTCACCAGATAAGGGGGGGAGCCAAAGCCATCCATGCGATTCAGCACATAGGCGTTACCGTCGACGTCGATGGCAATGCGCGAAGGATGGCCTCCGGCGCTAGTCATCGGGGCACCAGCATAGGTTTTGTAGCGCGCCACCTCCTTGCCCGGGGCCACCACATTGTGGGTGACCGGGTCGAGCTGGTCGGTGGTGTCGAACTTGGACACCGAGTCTTCGTTGTGGTTGGCGACGAAGATGTACTTGGAGCCCACGCCGATCAGATTGACCTGCAGCTGGTTTGGCACAACGACGAAGTTGAGATTTTCTATCGTGCCCAGCGAGAAGTCGGCGTTCAGCGTGTAGGTCTTGCTGGCCGCCAAGGCGCTGCCTGGCAGCGTGGCCAGCGCCATCATGGCGCTCAAGAGGCACAGTCGCGGGGCGCTCGGCTGACGCCGTGACATGGTTTGCATGCGCATAAGAACTCCTGGCATCAATGAAGGGCTATTTGAGGCTGGCAAGCTGGGCTGACGATCGGCCGGCGTAGACCTGGATACCGACGTCGAAGCCCTCGCTGCCGGACAGGCGCTTGATGGCGCCGCTGGCGAGATCAAGTACAAAAATCTTGCCGCCGCTGGGCAGTTGCTCGACGAAAAATATGCGCTGGCTGTCCGCGGACCAGCGCGCATCCATCACATCGTTCACGCCGCCATGCAGCTGTCGCGCTTCGCTGCCATCGGCATTCATGACTTGCAGCAACGGCCGGGCCGATCCTGGCGGGATGGTCAGGAACAGGATGTGCTTGCCATCGCCGGCCCATTGCGCCTGCCCATGGCGGCCGTCCGCCTTGGTGAGTTGCACGCGCGCGCTGCCATCGGCGGCCATCGCGATCACATGCGAGGACTGGCCCTTCATGAAGCTGAAAAGCAGCCGTCCGCCATCGGGCGACCAGACCGGCGGCGTCTCCATCGCGCGCTCCTTGTTGGTGCTGACGATGCCGGACTTGCCCGACTTCAGGTCCGCCACCGCCACCCGGGGCGCAGACTCCGGGTTGCTGGCCAGGTAGGCGATCTTGTCGCCGGTGGGCGCGAAGCGTGGCGATGTCTCATCATCGGCGGTGGAATCGGTGAGCCGGCGCTGCCGTCCGCCATCGGCGTCCATCAGATAGATCTTGCGCGCGCCACCGCGCGAGGCCACGAAGGCAATCGTGCGGCCATCGGGAGACCAGCTCGGCTGCGTGCATGGCAGCTCGTCCTTGGTGAGCTGGCGGGTCGTGCCGGTGGCCAATTCGGTCAGGTAGATGTTGAGCATCTCGCCGGGCCTGGCCTTGCTGTAGAGCACCTTGCTGCCATCCGGCGACCAGGACATCTCGCTCGCCTCGCCGCGCTCCGGCAGCACGCGCTGCACCTGCTCGCCGCTGGCCGACATCCGGTACAGCTCGAACACGCTGTTGCTGCGGTTCGACATGAACAGCAAGTCGTCGGGCGCCGCCAGCGGCGCCGCGACGGCCACGCTGGCCCCAAGCCAGGCGGCCAGCATCGCCGCACGTCCCGCCAATCCGAGTTGAAGCTTCATCGACATCACCCTGCCTGCTGATACGTTGCGCTCAAGGCAGCACGGCGACGACGGCCTTGGCCAGCGTCCTGCCGCCGCTGTCCGTCACGCTGATGGTGTAGGCCCCGGACTGCGACGGCGTCAGCGTGTAGCTGAGCGCACCCTCCGCGCTGGTGACCGCGCTGATGCTGGTGCTGCCGCCACCGGGCGCGCTGACCACCACCGTCACCGCCGCATTGGGCTCAAAGCCCTTGCCGTCGAACTTGCTGGCTAGCGCCGGCTTGCCCACCGAGGGGCCGCTGAAATAGGGCGTGGCGGCCCAGGCGCCCAGGGCCAGCAACGCGCCCCCCAGAGCGAGGGCCGGTGAACGCAAGGCGGCCAGAACCGGCATGCGCAAGAGGCTGTTCTTCATAGCGACAACTCCGCCCTCGATGAACCGCAACAGGGCCGTTGGCCATGGCGACGAGGCAGCGCCATGCCTGACCCGCGGCGCGAGGCCCGATCGACCAGGCCTGCCGCAGGGTGAGCTGCCCGGCCGTCCGAGACCTTGCAGCAAACCGAGGCACCATTGAAATTCGGATCGGCGTGCACCGCAATTGCCATTCGGCAAACTCGCGATCCAAAGGCACTTCAAGCTAGGGAGAACGACGGCAAAACCCCCGTAAAGCGGGGGGGTGGACCCGGCGCCGGGCAATACCTGACCCCCTGCCCCCTGACCCCGCC
>NZ_JBYTBE010000023.1:0-94734 GCF_058788955.1 Roseateles sp. FW301-B2 | reverse complement strand
CCCCATGGCAGCGCCCGCCACCCCCCTGCCCGGCGACCGCGCCTTCTTCGGCCATCCCGCCGGCCTGGGCTGGCTGGCCTTCTGCGAGCTGTGGGAGCGCTTCTCCTACTACGGCATGCAGGCCCTGCTGGTGCTCTACCTCAGCAACTACCTGTTCCTGCCCGAACACATCGGCCAGGTGGCCGGCATCGAGACGCTGCGCGCCTTCATCGAAGGCATCACCGGCCCGCGTTCGCCGCAGCAGCTGGCCTCGGTGGTGTTCGGACTCTACGCCGGCCTGGTCTACCTGACGCCGCTGTTCGGCGGCCTGCTGGCCGACCGCTGGCTGGGCCGCACCAAGACCGTGGTGATGGGTGCCAGCCTGATGGCGCTGGGCCATTTCCTGATGGCCTTCGAGGCCAGCTTCCTTGCCGCGCTGGCCTGCCTGCTGGTGGGGGTGGGCTGCTTCAAGGGCAATATCGCGGCCCAGGTGGGCGCGCTCTATGCGCCCGGCGACAAGCGCCGCGCCAGCGCCTTCCAGATCTTCATGCTGGCGGTGCAGATCGCGGTGATCCTGGCCCCCATCGTGTGCGGCACGCTGGGCGAGAAGGTGGCCTGGCACTGGGGCTTTGGCGCCGCCGGCGTGGGCATGCTGATCGGCCTGGTGGTCTATCTGCTGGGGCGGCGCTGGCTGCCGGCCGAGGCCGCGCGCGGCGCTGCCGCGAAGGCCGAGCTGGCCGGCCAAGCCAGGCCGCGCATGAGCCGCCAGGAGCTCGCCCGCCTGCTGCTGCTGATCGCGCTGATCCCGGTGCTGGTGCTCTCGGTGGTGGGCAACCAGCAGTACAACAACGCCTTTCCACTGTGGTCGCAACGGCATATGGACCTGGTGCTGCTGGGCTGGCAGGTGCCGGTGACCTGGCTGCAGGCGGTGGACGCCTTCTTCAGCACCGCCACCATGGTGGCCTCGCTGGCCTTCTGGCGCTGGTGGGCCACGCGCCGCCGCGAGCCCGACGAGATCACCAAGATGGCGCTGGGCTGCCTGGTCAGCGCAGCGGCCCCGGCGCTGCTGATCCTGGCGGCGGGTCATATCGCGGCCACCGGCGAGAAGGTCAGCTTCGCCTGGACCGTGGGCTACACCCTGCTCAACAACCTCGGCTTTGCCAACATCATGCCGGTGGGCCTGGCGCTTTACTCGCGCGCCGCGCCACGCCGCCTCGA
Source organism: Roseateles sp. FW301-B2 (assembly GCF_058788955.1). NCBI lineage: Bacteria > Pseudomonadati > Pseudomonadota > Betaproteobacteria > Burkholderiales > Sphaerotilaceae > Roseateles > Roseateles sp. FW301-B2. The sequence continues at coordinate 93,537 of NZ_JBYTBE010000023.1, read as the reverse complement.
GGGCCTGCTGATCGGCATCTACTACCTGCACCTGTTCGTCGGCAACTCCTTCGTCGGCTGGCTGGCCGGCCTGCTGGACGAGCTGCCCGGCAGCCAGTTCTGGGCCCTGCATGCGGCGCTGGTGGCGGCGGCGGGCCTGCTGTTGCTGATGGTGAAGCTGCTGTTCGGCAAGGTGCTGGCGCCGGACGACGCGCCAGCCTAACTGTCCGCAAGCCTGCGATAGGCAAGCAGGAACAGCGTGCCCAGCAGCACGTCGATGGCCGCGAAGATGCCCAGCGGCAGCGGCGCCCGCGCGGCCGCCAGCAGGGCGAAGCTGGAGGCCGCGAACGAGAACTTCTCGAGCACGGCGGCCAGCATCACCGGACGCAGCCGCGTGGGCTGCCTGGCAATCGCCAGAAAGGCGAACTGCCAGGCCAGCGCCAGGCCGATGAAGCCGTAAAAATGCTCCGGATGGGTGATGGGCGGCGGGAAGTCCCGCCCCAGCTGGCCCTCCAGAAAATACTGCGGCGCCAGCATGACGATGCCGTAGACGGCGGCCCAGAAGAACACGCGCTTGGCGAAGGTTTCGGATCTGTTCATGGCTGGAGAGTCTAGGCTTCGGCCGCATGGCAGACCACGCAGAGCTTGTTGCCATCGGGATCGCGGAAATAGGCGCCGTAGTAATGCTCGTGATACTCGGGTCGCAGGCCCGGGGCGCCCTCGTCCGTGCCGCCATGGGCCAGGGCCGCCGCATGGGCCGCGCGCACCAGCGCCCGGCTGGCGGCCAGCAGGGCCACCATCTGACCGTTGCCGGCATGATGGGGCGCGCGGTCGTAGGGCTTGCCGATCAGGAACAGCGGGCGCGGATCGGGGCTCGATTGCCAGCCCGCCCATGGCCGGCCGGCATCGCAGAAGCGCGCCTGGATGCCAAGCGCGGCCATCAGCGGCCGGTAGAAGGCGAGCGCGCGCTCGAAGTCACTCACGCCGACGAAGATGTGTGAAAACATGGCTGAACAAGAGGGGCGAGGTGGGCGTTGCGGGAAGATTCAGGCCTTTGCGGTCGCATCGAACAAGGCCCGCCGTGCGGCCCAGGCGATCGGTACGCCGAACAGCAGCATATGGGACAGCAGGTCCAGCACGGTGGCGAGCGGCTTGAAGCTGACCGGATAGGGGAAGGCCGACAGCGGCAGCACCAGCAGCCGCATGGCCAGGAAGACCAGGGCACCGAACAGGACGCCAGCAAGCAGCGGATGCAGCGTCAGCGCCGGCAGGCGCAGCGCCAGCGCGAGGAACAGGCCCGCCCAGAGCAGCGAGATCGCAAAGTGCAGCGCCAGACCCAGGGCGGCGACCGGCAGGCCGCCGGCAAACGCGGCGCTGCCGAGCAGGCCGCTGGCCACGGTCTGCAGCAGGCGCACGGGCGTGGCGCCCTGGTAGGCGGCAAAGGAAATCGCAAACAGGATGTCCAGCGCGCCGGCGATCGAGCCACCCAGCAGCACGGCGTAAAGATGCGCAGCGTTCATGAGCGAGCGATTCTCACGATGCGCCGGCAGGCCTGGCCAGTGCCATTGCTCACCTCGGGCGATCAGCGCGACACCGCCACCACACAGGCCTGGATGCGCCCCTGCACCGCGCCACTGCCGAAGGCCGCGGCGAGCGCGGCCTCGGCGGCCTCGGTCGCGGGCACGAGCCGGGCGGGGTCGATGGCTTCGATCTCGCTGCGCAGTGGCGTGCCCTGGCAGTAGGCCAGCGCCGGCAGGCGCGGCGATGCCGCGCGGCTCACGAAGCCGAGGGTGTGGAAGCGCGCCGGCGCCGCAAAGCCGGCGCGCGCCAGATCGGCGGCCATCTGCGCCCGGTCGTGGTAGCCATGCGGCAAGCGCAGCAGAAACTGCGGTGGCCGTTCGGGAAACAGCGCCGCCAGCGCGCGGATCACGACAGCGGCGAACTCGTTGTGCTCGATGGCGTCCCAGGCGCTGAAGAGGAAGGCGCCGCCGGGCCGCAGCACACGGCGCGCCTCCGCCATGGCGACGGCCCGGTCGGGAAAGAACATCACGCCGAACTGGCACACCACCACATCGAAAGAGGCGTCGGGGAAGGGCAGGCTCATCGCGTCGGCCTGCCGCCACTGCACCGGCCGCGCCGTGCCGATGGCGGCCGCATGCTCCAGCATCGGCGCATTGAGGTCGCTTGCCACCACGGCCGCCTCGGGCGGCAGGCGCGCCGCCAGCTTGCGCGTCAGCACCCCGGTGCCGGCGGCGACCTCGAGCACGCGCGCCGGCTGCAGCGCGGCGACGCGCTCGGCCATGTCGGCGGCATAGGGCTCGAAGATCAGCGGCACCAGGTATTGCTCGTAGAGCTGCGGAATGGAGCCGGCAAACAGGCGATCGGTCTGGGCTGGGTTCATCAGCGGGCTTATACGCCGCGGCGCTCGCTCGATCTTCATCAACCTTGCCCGCATATCGGCGTATGCGGCCCGCAGCAGCGCCCCCGCGGGCTATGCCTGCCACACCCCGTACCCCGCCTCGCGCAGGCCGATGGCAAGCTCGACCTCCATGTCGCGGGCGGCCTCGTAGGGCATCGGGTTGTAGCACTCGTAGAGCTCGGGCAGCAGACGCACGCCGTACTTCAGCACGAAGCGGTTCGCCTGCACGCCGGCCATGTGGCGATCGAAGCGCAGATCGGGATCCAGCCCGGTCATACCCACGTAGACGCAGGGCTTGCAGATATCGTGCGCCGGGTTGGCCTTGCGGAAGGCGGGCTCGTTCCAGACGCGGTCGGACAGCTGCACGACGTAGACGTGATGATGATGGCGTTCGCGGGGCCGGCTCATGGCAGGGCGAATTCTGCCCGCGCTCAATCCACGAAGAAGTCCGGCAGGAAGTTCGTCGTGCCCGGCTTGACGCTGTAGCGGTCCAGCTCGGTGATGCCGTGCTGACGCAGCAGATCCTCGTCGATGAAGAAGTTGCCGGTGGTGCTGCGCGCATCGCTGGTGAGCACCAGGTGGGCGGCATCGGCCATGATCTCGGGCTTGCGGCACAGCGCGGTGTCCACGCCCGGGATCATCTGCAGCGCCGCGGTGGCGATCGGGGTGCGCGGCCACAGCGAGTTGACGCCTATGCCCAGCGGCCGGAATTCGCCCGCATGGCCCAGAGTGCATTCGCTCATGCCGTACTTGGCCATGGTGTAGGCCACATGGTTGGCGAACCAATGTTCCTTCATGTTCAGCGGCGGCGACATGTTCAGCACATGGGGGTTGCGGCCGGCCTTGGCGCTCTTCGTCAGCTCGGCCAGGCAGGCCTGGGTGCAGAGATAGGTACCGCGCACGTTGACGCCAAACATCAGGTCGAAGCGCTTCATCGGCGTAGCCGCGGTGGGCGTGAGGCTGATGGCGCTGGCATTGTTGACAAGGATGTCGATGCCGCCGAAGCGCGCCACCGCCTCCGCCACCGCGGCCAGCACGCTGGCCTCTTCGCGGATATCGCATTGCAGCGGCAAGGCCTGACCCCCGGCGGCCTCGATCTCGGCCGCGGCGCTGTGGATGGTGCCGGGCAGCTTGGGGTTGGCCTCGACGGTCTTGGCCGCGATGACGATGTTGGCGCCGTCCGCCGCGGCGCGCTTGGCCACCGCCAGGCCAATGCCGCGCGAGGCGCCGGTGATGAAGATGGTCTTGCCCTTGAGGTTCAACATGCTTGCGTCTCCTGGTGTCCGAGCCGGCCCGCGCCGGGCGCGAGGCCGACGGTACACCAGTTCAGGGCGCGGGCGCCCAGCCGCGCGGCAAGCGCCGGCGCGCCCGCGGCAGCAGCAGCAACATCAGCCCGCCCAGCAGCATCGCCGCGCTGGCCGGCTCGGGCACGGCCGCCGCCACGCCCACCAGGCCGGGCTTGCTGAAGTCCAGCACGAAGGCATTGCGGTCCACGCCGTCCGGCAGGCTGCCGATGCGCAAGCCCTGGTGGTCCAGGCTGCCGCTATAGGCCAGGAAGCTGGGCAGGCTGCCGGCCGCAAAAAAGGCCGCGTCGCCGCTGAAGTTGATCACCCCGCTCAGCACCAGATCGCCCTGCACCAGCAGCAGATCGCTCTGGGGGCCCAGCTCGATCTGCAGCGCGCCGAGCGGGTCCAGGCTCACCGTCCCGTGCACGGCCAGGGTGCCCGGGCTGTTGCCGGGTGCGAGCACGCCACCGGCCAGCACATGCACGGCGCCGGCAATGCTGCCGCTGCCGCCCAGGATGGCGCCGGCCTGCACCTCCACGTCACCCGTGAAGCTGCCGTTGACGAGCAGGCGGCCGGCCTCCACCGTCGAGACGCTGGCCAAGAAGGCCAGGCCCTGCAGGTCCAGCGTGCCCTGGCCCAGCTTGTGCAGGCCGCCCGCGCCGCTCAGCGTGGTGTTCACGCCCAGGTTGTGGCCATTGCTGTCGAGATGGGCGCCGCCGGCCTGCACCACCACGCCCGCCACATTGAGCAGAAAGCTCGGCTGGTTGACGCTGGCGCGCAGCACGCCGCCGTCGAAGACGATGCTGCCGTTGGCGCGCACGATCTGCTCGGTTTCCAGCACGCCGCGCGCGGCGGCGGTGCCGTCCAGGTAGAGCGCGCCGCCGCCCGCCAGGCCCTGGCCCAGATAGGTCTTGGCGCTTTGCACCAGGCCGCCGCCGGCGATGCGCAGCGTGCCGCTGCCGCGCTCGCCGATATAGAGCGGGCCGGTGATCCAGCTGGCGGGCAGGCCGCCGGCGTCGGCGCCCTTCACCTCCACCGTGCCGCTGGCGCCGAACCATTTGCCGATCTCGCCCCAGGCGCTGCTGACGCGCGCGCCATTGCGGATATTGAGCTGGCCGCTGGCGTGGCCGTCGTAAAGGTCGCCCGTCAGGCCCGCCAGGCCGTTGCCGACGACCAGGCCCTGGCTCAGGGCCAGCGTCGTGCCGTCCACCGTCACCAGGCCCTTGCCGAGCTTGGAGGCGCCGATGTCCAGCGCCACGCTGCTCAGGCTGGCGGCGCTCTTGATGAGCAGCGTGCCGTCGCCGTTGTAGCCCACGAAGAAGGCGCCGCCATTGCTCCAGCTGGCGCCGTCCAGGGTGGCGTTGGCGATGGCGCTGGCCTCGCGGCCGATATAGGCGTTCTGGCTGCTGATGAGGGCGCCGTTGAGCGCGCTGAGCTGCGCCTTGCCATAGCCACCGATGATGAAGTCGCCCGCATGGGTCCAGCTGCTGTTGTCGACGATGGCATTGCCCAGCAGCGCATTCCTGCTCAGGTAGTAGCTCGAGCCGGCGCCGATCACGCCCGTCACATCGCTGACGAGGGCATGGTCGTGCAAGTAGAGCGTCGCCAGCCCGGCGCTGCCGACCACGAAGCTGTTGCTGTTGACCCAGCTCGAGTGCTTGATGTCCACCAGGCCCACGCCGTCGCTGCCGCCCACCGTGGTGTCGCGCGAGCCGATCCTGGCGTCGTTGGTGAGCAGCACGGTGCCGTTGTAGACGCCGTCACCCACGCCCACGTCGAAGCCCAGCGCGTTGGCCCAGCTGGCGCGGCTGCCGTCCAGCGTGGCCGCGCCATCGATGCTCACCAGCCCGGGCCCGCCGGCGCTGCCATTCAGCGTCACGCTGCCGCTGGTGAGGCGCGCACCCTTGCTGAGCCAGACCTGCCCGGCCGCGCCGCTGGCATAGAGGGCCTCCACCGAGAGCGTCGCCGGCGGCCCCACCGAGGAGAGCTCGAGCGAACCGTAGACGAACGCGAAGCGCGCGCCCGCGCCGGCCTGCTGCACCGTGACGGTATGGCCCGCCTTGATGGTGGCGGCATCGGCGCCGCCGGGCATGCTGGGCGTCCAGGTGGCGGCATCGAACCAGTCGCCGCTCTGCTTGGTTTCCACCGCCTGCGCCGCTGGCGCCAGGCCGATCAAGGCAAGCAGCAGCGCGGCGGCAAGTCCGGTGCGGCGGCATGGGCGGCGGCGTGAACATGGGCCTTGCATAGCTGCTCTCCCCGGTCGGGTGCGCCGCCGCCGGAAGCGCGGCGGGACGTTCCGCAATGTCACACACATTGCGCCCGCGCGGGGGGCCCACCCCCTAGGAGCGTCAGCGCCGCTTGCCCTGCTGCTGCATCAGCTCGCTGACCATCTTCACCGGCGCGCTGCCATGGCTGAGGAACTCGGTGTGGAAGTCCTTCAGCGAGAAGGCCGCGCCGCGCTGCGCCTTGAGCTGCTCGCGCAGCGCCATGATTTCCGAGTAGCCGGCAAAGTAGCTGCTCAGCTGCACCGCGGTGACCTGGGCGCGGTGCCATTTCTCGCTCGCCTCGGTCTTGGACTGGAAGGCCTCACGCTCCAGCAGCGCCTCGGCCTCGGCCTGGCCCTGGCCCAGCACATGGGTGCGGTAGTCGAGGATGGCGTTGCAGACGGTGCGCAGATTCCACTTCGAGTACATCAGCCACATCTCGGGGCTGGGCTGGCCGTCCACGTCGCCCCAGCCGGCCTCCATCATCATGCGCTCGCCATAGACCGCCCAGCCCTCCACCATCGCGCCATTGCCGAACAGGGCCTTGACCTTGGAGGGCGATTTGTTGGCGTGCAGCAGCTGCAGGTAATGGCCGGGGATGGCCTCGTGGATGCTGAGGATCTGCAGCACCCAGTGGTTGTACTCGCGCAGATAGCTCTCGGCCTCCGCGGGCTGGTACTTGTCCAGCGGGTCGACGTTGTAATAGGTCGCGCCCTGCGGGTCCAGCGGGCCGGGCGCGCTGATCGAGGCGCCGGCCACGCCGCGCATATAGGCGGGCGTCTCGCGCACCTGCAGCGGACGCGTCGGGTCCAGCGCCAGCAGATCATGCTGCTCGACGAACTTCGCCAGCGCCGGGATCTGCGCCTTGATCTCGTCCACATAGCCGGCCGGGCTGACGTGGTTCGCGCTCAGCTTCTCAATCACGCGGGCGATCTTGTCCAGGCGCTCGGCGGGCTTGGCGGCGTCGCCGAACAGGCCGGGCCAGAGCCGATCGGACAGCTCGCTCATGCGCTGGTGCAGCGCCTCCTTGTGCTGCAGCGCGCGCTCGTAGAGGCCGCGCGCATCGACGCCGGCCTGGATGTCGTAGCCGAACTTGGCCTCGAAGGCGGCCTGGCCGATGCGGAAGCTGCGCCCCGTGCCGGCGGCGGTCTGGCGCGCGTCCAGGGCCTTCAGCGCGGCGATATAGGCCTGCAGCGCGCGCTCGGCCGCGGCGTTGTGGCGCGCCAGGCGCTGCGCGGCCGCGGCAGGCAGCCGGGCCTGCTGTGCGGCCTGGGGGATGTCGGTGCTGAAGGTGGCCAGCGCACCTTCGCTCTGCTGGATCGCCAGGCGCAGATGCTCGGGGCTGGGTTCCTGCAGCTGGGCCAGCGCGGCGCGGTAATAGGCCGGCACCTGCTGCAGGCGGCGCTCGACCAGGGCCAGGCGCCGCGGCAACGGCGCGAAGTCCTTGTTGAGCAGCTCGCCAAAGGCGCTGGCGACGTTGTACTCGGAGGGGTCCCACTGCCAGCTTTTGAACTCGCGCAGCGACCAGAGGCTGCCGCGCAAATGGTTCTGCAGCAGCGCCAGGTCACCCTGCTGGGCGGGCGTGAGCCGCGCGCGGTCCAGGCGTGCCAGGCGCTGCAGCCAGGCCTCGCTGAAGCGCAGCTGGGCCTGGCGGTTGGCCGCCGTGGGCGCGGGCAGGCGCGCCGCGGCGGCGTATTCGCCGGCCGCCACCGCGGCCTCGGGCAGCAGCGCCCAATAGGCCTTCAGAAAGGCATCCACCTCGGCATCGAAGGCAGCAGGCTGTTGCTGCTGATGCGCGGCCTGCAGCGGCGCGGCCTGCAGGGGCGACAACGCGCCCAGCGCCATCAGGCTGGCCAGCGCGCAGCGGGTGAGTAGGGGAGCAAGGTTGGGCGACATGGCAGGGTTGTGGATGGCTGAATCCGGCGCATTGTGCATGGCCGGCGGGTGCGCAATTTCAAGACGACATAATGCCGGCAATGCTGATGAATCCTCCCGCCCTGCGTGCCCTGCTGCCCGCCTGCTACGTGGCCCTCAGCGCCGCGTTGCTGTCCGCCTGTGGCCTGAGCTCGCCGCTGAAGAGCCCGCCCAAGCCCTCGGTCTACCAGAACGAGAAGTTCCAGGCCGACGAGACCTTCTCGCGCCTGTTCGACGCCGGCGTGGGCGAGACCTGCGAGGCCGCGCGCCGCGCCCTGCTGAGCCAGGGCTATGTGATCACCAATGCCAACACCGGCATGGTGATGGGCGCCAAGCGCTTCCAGCCCGATGGCGAGGAGCATGTGGAGATCTCCTTCAACGTGGTGTGCGTGCCCGACGGCCGCAACAGCCAGATCGCCACCGCCTTTGTCTCGGCCCAGCAGGACCGCTACGTCATCAAGAAGAGCGCCAACGCCACCAGCATCGGCGTGAGCGCGCTGGGCTCGATCTCGGTGCCGCTGTCGTCCTCGCAGGACTCGCTCGTCAAGATCGCCTCCGAGACCATCCCCGCCGGCGCCTTCTACGACCGCTACTTCGCGCTGATGCAGCGCATGTTGCGCGAGCAGGCGGCGGATCAGCCGCAATAGCCGGCCCGGCCCGGCGCAACAGGAGTTCAAGCCATGGCCACCTACCGAACTCCTGGCGTCTATCTGGAAGAGATCCGGCCCTTCCCGGCCTCGGTGAGCGCGCCGGACAGCGCCGTGGCCGGCTTCTTCGGCTGCACCGAGCGCGGGCCGCGGCTGCAGCCGCAGGCCGTGCGATCCCTGCTGGAATTCGAGCAGCTGTTCGGCGGCGCGCCGGCCCTGCTGCACGCTGCGCTGCAGCTCTTCTACGCGAATGGCGGCGCTGCCTGCGTGGTGAGTTCGGTGGGCCCGGCCGCGCCGACCCTGGCGGCCCTGCGCGCCGGCCTGGATACGCTGGCCACGCAGGCCGCGGTGACCCTGCTGGTCTGCCCCGAGGCCTGCAGCCTGGCACGCCCCGACTATGCCCAGCTGGTGCAGGCCATGCTGGCGCAATGCGCGGCCAGCGCCAACCGCTTTGCCATCCTGGATCTCTACGACGGCGGCCAGAGCCGCGCCGACCTGGCCGCCCACCGCGCCCTGTTCGGCAGCCAGCACCTGATGTTCGGCGCGGCCTATGCGCCCTTTGTGCGCAGCGCCTTCGCGCCCGGCCTGGCCTTGCCGCCCAGTGCCGCGGTGGCCGGCGCCTACGCCAGCACCGACCAGCAGCGCGGCGTCTGGAAGGCCCCGGCCAATGTCGCGCTGCAGCAGGTCAGCGCGCCGCTGCTGGCCTTCAGCGACCGCGACCAGCAGGCCTTCAACGTCGATGCGGCGGGGGGCCGCTCGATCAACCTGATCCGCAGCTTCAGCGGCCGCGGCTGCCTGATCTGGGGCGCCCGCACCCTGGCCGGCAACGACAACGAATGGCGCTATGTGCCGGTGCGGCGCCTGTGCAGCCTGGTGTTGGCGAGCCTGCAGGCCGGCAGCCAATGGGCCGTGTTCGAGCCCAACGAGGCCTCCACCTGGACGCGGCTGGTGGCCATCGCCGAGAATTTCCTGACCCTGCTGTGGCGCCAGGGCGCGCTGCAGGGCCTCAAGCCCGAGCAGGCCTTCTACGTGCGCTGCGGCCTCAACCAGACCATGACAGCGGCCGACCTCGCCGCCGGCCGCCTGATCGTCGAGCTGGGCCTGGCCGTGGTGCGGCCGGCCGAGTTCATCGTGCTGCGCTATGCGCTGCAGCTGGCCGCCGCCTAAAGCGGCCGCTCGTACTGCAGCCTTGCCGTCATGCCGCTGCGCCAGCGGTCGTCCAGCCGGTGCTCGCTGCCCTGCACCAGCACGCGGCGCTGCGTCAGCTCGTCGGCGTGCAGCAGATGGCTCAGGCTGGCGCGCCACTGGCCGCCGCCGGCCGGCTCCTTCCACAGCGCGTAGAGGTCCAGCACACGCTTGCTCGGCAGATCGATGAAGCGCGTCTCGGCCTGGCGCTGCGGCCCGCCCGCCTGCAGGTTCAGGTTGCCACCCCAGCTCAGCGCCGTGCCGGCGACGCGGTGGTCCAGACCCAGGTTCAGGCTGGCGGGCGTCTGCTGCGCCAGCCGGTTGTCGGGCCCGGGCACGGCCGCCAGGCGCGAGCGGTTGAAGGCCAGGTTGGCGCGCAGGTCCAGCGCCGGCAGCACGGGCCAGAGCCGCTGCACCGCCAGGCGCGCCTCCAGCTCGATGCCCTGCAGCAAGGCGCGGCCGCGGTTGGCGCGCGTCTGCACCCAGGCGCCGTTGACTGCTTGCAGCAGGTCTTCGACCACCACGTTTTCGATGCGCTTGGCATAGGCGTTCACGCCCAGCTGGCCGGCCTTGCCGGTGGCCCCGAGCGGATGGCTCCAGCCCAGGTCCAGGCTCCAGGCCAGCTCGGGCCGCAGCGCCGGATTGCCCTGCAGATCGGGCGTGGTGGGGCTGTTGTTGTTAGCCACGAAGCGGCGCGGCATCAGCTCGCGCGGCGTGGGGGCCTTGTAGCTGCGCGCCAGGCCCAGGCGCAGCTGGTCGCGGCTCGCGGGCAGCTTCCACAGCAGCTGGGCCACCGGGCTGAGCACGCTGGCGCGGCTCGTCACGCCCTCGAACACATTGCCCTCGCTGCGCTGGTGCAGGCCCTCCCAGCGCAGGCCCAGGGTGGCCTGCCATTGGGGCGAGAGCTCCCATTCGTCCTGCACGAACAGGGCCAGGCGGCGCACCCGCGCCTGGTAGACCTCGTCGAGGTTTTCCACCGGCAGGCCGCCGGGCAGGGGCTGCTCGCGCTGCAGGCGGTCTTCGTTGCGCTGGCTTTGTTCGCCGTCCCAGCCCAGGCTGAGCTGGTGCGCCTCGCCGGCCGGCCGGCGCCAGCGACCGGCCAGGCTCAGGCCCTGATCCACCGCCAGCGACAGCACCTCGGCATCGCGGATCCAGCGGCCGTCGAAGTCATAGCCGTCGAAGTCGGCATGCGAATCGCGCTGGTTGCGCGTCAGCCCCAGCTTCAGCTCCCATTGCTGGCCGTCCTCCTGCTTGCGCTGCCAGTTGAAGCGGCTGCGCAGGCTGTAGCCATGGGCGGCGATGAGCAGATCGTTGCGCGCCTGCTGGGGCGGCGCGCCGAACTCGCTGCTGCGCCGGTCCAGCGCGCCGCCGCGCGAACGGAACAGGCGCAGCAGATGGTCGGTGCCCAGGCTCTCGTCAGGCGCGAGCGTCCAGCTGGCGCGCGGCGCCAGCGTCAGCCGGTAGGAATGATCGAACTCGCGCTTGTCGGTGGCATAGGCCTGGATGAGCTGGCCCTGCCCATCGTTGGAGGCCTGGCGCACCTGCTGCCGCAGCGCCATCGGCCAGACCAGCTTGTCGCTCGAGACCCCCAGGCCCAGGCCCCAGGCCAGCGCACCGGCGCGGTCGCCCAGCTGCAGGTCGGCATTGGCACTGGGCCGGTCGAACTGGCTGGCGAGGCCCAGCTTGAGCTCGCGCTGCGCGCTGCGCGGCACGCGCCGCAGCACGATGTTGACGCTGCCCGCGATCGCCTGGTTGCTCTGCGCCACCGAGGCGGCGCGTGAGACCTCGACGCGCTCGATCAGCTCGGGCGAGAGGCTCTCCAGCGCAAAGCCGGGCGGCACCGGCTCGCCATTCAGCAGGATCTGCGTGTAGCCGCCGCCCAGCCCCGACATGCGGATCTCCGCGCCGCGCGGGCCGTTGTTCACCACGCTCAGGCCCGGCATGCGCTGCAGCGCGTCGGTGAGGCGGGTATCGCCATGGCGCAGCAGGTCCTCGCGCCCCAGCACCACCAGGGCACCCACCGATTCGCGCCGCAGCGCCTGCGCGCTCGCCTCTCCCTGCACCTGCACCCGCTCCAGCTGTGCCTTGCCGCCATCGGCCGGCTGCGCCTGGGCGCAGGCCAGCAGGGGCGCGGCCCACAGCAGGGCCGCGCCGACCTTCTTCTCCCTCGTCTTCACTCGATCGCTCCTCCTCAAGGCCGGCGATTAGACAAGCACAATGCACATCAATCAATCTTGATCGGGTCGATCAACCTATGGCCAAGACCAGCCCCGCAATCCCCCTGCGCAGCCCCGTCACCCTGCTCAATTCCGACCAGGTGGTGCAGCGCCTGGGCATCAGCAAGCCGACGCTGTATGCCTATGTGAGCCGCGGCCTGCTGCAGGCGGTGGCCGACCCGGCGGACCCACGGGCACGGCGCTATTCCAGCTTCGAGGTGGAGCAGCTGCAGCGGCGCAAGCAGCGCGGCAGGCGCGTGGAGCCGCAGGCCAAGGCGGCGCTGCAAGGCCATTGGCCGGTGCTGGAGACCGCGCTCACCGGCATCGTCGACGGCGCGCCGGTGTACCGCGGCGAGCCGGTACTGGCGCTGGCACGCAGCGCCTCGGTGGAGGACGTGGCGCGGCGGCTCTGGCAGTTCGAGGCGGCCGACCCGTTCGCGAGCCCGGCACCGCGCCTGAACGCCGCCTGGCAACGCCTGACGCGCGAGTTGCACGCCCAGCCGCTGAGCGAGCGCACGCTGGCGCTGTTCGCCCATGCCAACACCCAGCTGCACGCCCCGGCCTGGCTGCCGGAGGGGCCGGCGCTGGCGCAGGCCTGCGGCGAACAGCTGCGCGCGGCGGTGGCCTGCTTTCTGTGCCAGCCGCCGCAAGCCGCCCCCATCGCCACCCAGTTTGCGGACGCCTGGGGCCTGCGCACCGGCAACAACAGGGCCGCCGAAGACGCGCTGCGCCAGGCCCTGGTGCTCTGCGCCGACCACCAGATGAACTGGGTCAGCTTCAGCGCGCGCGGCCTCGCCTCGGTGGGCGCGGGCCTGGGCGCGGCGCTGCTGGGCGCGCTGTGCAATCTGCCGGCGCAGTTCAACGGCGGCTCCTGCGCCCAGGTGGAGGCGCTGTGGGACGAGCTGCTGGCGGCGCCGCACCTGGAGACCGCGCTGCGGGCCAGGCTGGACCGCGGCGAGGCCCTGCCCGGCTTCAACCATTACGACTATCCGGCCGGCGACCCGCGCGCCACGCTGCTGCTCAAGCTCGCCGCCCAGCATGCGAAAGAAAAAAAGCTGCCGCCGATCGCGCGCCTAGCCGAGCGCCTCACCGGCGCCAAGCCGGCGCTGGACTTCGGCCTGGTGGCGCTGCGCCGCGCCCTCGGCGCGCCCCCCGAAGCCGCCGCGGCCCTGCTGATGGCCGGCCGCTGCGTCGGCATCCTGGCCCATGTGCTGGAACAGCGCCGCAGCGGCGAGCGCCTGGTGGCACGCTCGCGCTATGTCGGGCCCTGAGAGCCTGGCCGTGGTGCACGCCGCCTGTTCGGCATGTTTCGCGGTACAAACACCTGCCACCATCTCGCCAACGGCTTCTCAACCCGATCACTCTGGAGACCCCGCATGTTCAGCCACATCATGATTGGATCGAACGATATTGAACGGTCCAAGCGCTTCTACGACGCCGTGTTGGGCGTCCTCGGCGCAGGCGAGCCGATACGCAACACCGCAAAGACGGGCCACACACGCCTGTTCTATCGCCATGCCGGCGCCACCTTCTGCGTCAGCGAGCCCATCAATGACGAGGCCGCCACCTTCGCGAATGGCGGAACGATAGGCTTCAGCTGCGACTCGCCGGAGCAGGTCAAGGCCTTCCACGACGCGGCCGTGGCTCAGGGCGGCATTTCGGTGGAGGATGCTCCGGGGCTTCGGGAGGGCCCGATGGGCCCCTTGTACCTGGCCTACGTCAGGGACCCGGACGGCAACAAGCTCTGCGCACTCCATCGGCCCAAGTGAGCCGCTAAGCCGCCCCCTGCGCCCAAGCGGCGCGAGGCCTTTCTTCGCAAGCCTTGAGAACCAATGCCGGCCACACGCGACGCCTCAAGACTGTTCGCCATCAAGCTGCTCCACAGCGTGGTTTGGGCCTTCTTTGCCGGATGCATCGTCGCCATTCCCCTGGCCTCGTGGCGGGGCCACCACCTCACTGCGGCGGCGCTGATCGGCGTGGTCGCGCTTGAAGTTGCGGTGCTGGCTTTCAACAAGATGCGCTGCCCGCTCACCTCCGTGGCGGCACGCTACACCAGCGACCGGCGCGCGAACTTCGACATCTTTCTGCCCGAGTGGCTGGCCAGGCACAACCAGCTGGTGTTCGGCGCGCTCTATGCGCTTGGCCTTGTTTTCGCGTTGCTGCGCTGGGTTCAAACGCCGGGCTTGCAAGGGCAGTAGGGCCGCGCGCATGTGCAAAACTTCCAGCGACGCTCCTTTCAAATACTAGGTGTCTGTCCATGCTGATTGCCTTTCGAGTCGGAACAGTCAACCTTGCACTTGCCGCGATGGCTGTCGTATCTCCCTGCGCACATGCCCAGTTGAAGGAGCCCACGTCGCAATCCGATCGTGAGCTGGTCGCGTCCGTGTCTAAGCGCCTGGCAAGCTGCTTCACGAGCCTGGGCGTCAAGGGCGCGTTCGCACTTGCGCCTACGCTGCCTGCTGAATCCGAGCTGGCGGCGGTTACCCTGCTGCCGGCCACGGGCCCTGTTGTCAATGACGGCTACGCCTACTGGCTTGCGCTCCATGCCTCTCGGAAGCAGGTGTATGTCAGGCAGGTCGGCGGCTTCGCCGGCGCACAGAAGCTGTATGGGCCGATCGCCATCGACGCACAGTGCGGCTAAGGCGCCCCAGCAGCCGCTTCGCCGCTGAATCAGGAGAGCTCCCATGTACACAGGTTCATGCCACTGCGGCGCGGTCCGGATGACCTTGCCGTCCAGGCCCGAAGTGGCCACCGCCTGCAACTGCTCGCTGTGCCGTCGCATCGGCGGACCTTGGGTCTACTTCGAGTTCGGCACCGTCCAGATCGAAGGGCACCCGGAGGCCACGGCGGCGTACATCTGGGGCGACAGGACGCTGCGCACCATTCACTGCCGAACCTGCGGCTGCGTCACGCATTGGGAGCCGCTGCAGGCGACGGCTGGCGCGAAGCACGGGGTGAACCTCGGGAACTTCGATCCGGAGCTGATCGCCTCCGTACGAGTGCGGCGCTTCGACGGCGCGCACAGCTGGACATTCATCGATGCATGACCCGGTCGCATGGCCGGCCAGGCGCGCCGGCTGAGCCCGCGTCAGTGGCGCAGCGCGCCGTCGCCGCCGCCCATGGGGGGGGCGCGTTCCAGCAGCAGCGCGCGCTCGCGTGCGTTGCGCGTCAGCGCCGCGGCGCGTTCAAACTCGGCCTGCGCCTCGGCCGCGCGGCCCAGCTTGGCAAGCAGGTCGCCGCGCACGCTGGGCAACCAGTGGTAGTTCTGCAGCGCCGGCTCCTGGCGCAGCGCCTCCACCAGCTCCAGCGCCGCCGCCGGGCCAAAACCGGGGCCGCTCGCCATGCCCACCGCGACCGCGCGGTTGAGCAGCACCACCGCATTCGGCTGCAGTTGGGCCAGCGCGTCGTAATAGGCCACGATGCGCGGCCAGTCGGTGTCTTCGGGGCGGCGCGCACGCGCATGGCAGGCGGCCATGCCGGCCTGCAGCAGATAGGGCCCCGGCTCCTTGCCCAGCGCCTCGGCGCGCGCCAGCGCGGCCAGGCCGCGGCGTATCAGCAGCTGGTCCCAGCGGCCACGGTCCTGCTGCATCAGCAGCACCGGCCGGCCCTCGGCATCGACCCGCGCATGCAGGCGCGAGGCCTGGATCTCCATCAGCGCCACCAGGCCATGCACCTCGGGCTCGTCGGCGCTCAGCTCGGCCAGCACGCGGCCCAGGCGCTGCGCCTCCTCGCACAGCGCGGGGCGCACCCAATCCTCGCCCGCGGTGGCCGAATAGCCCTCGTTGAAGATCAGGTAGATCACCTCCAGCACCGAGGCCAGGCGCTCGGCGCGTGCGGCCGCCTGCGGCACCTCGAAGGGCACCTTGGCGGCCTGCAGGCTGCGCTTGGCGCGCACGATGCGCTGCGCAATGGTGGGCTCGGGCGCCAGGAAGGCACGCGCAATCTCGGCGGTAGACAACCCGCCCAGCAGCTTGAGCGTGAGCGCCACGCGCGCCTCGGTGGAAAGCACCGGGTGGCAGGCGGTGAAGATCAGGCGCAGCAGATCGTCGCCGATGTCGTCGGCGCGCTTGTCGTCCAGGCCGTCGACGAAGTCGGGCACCACCAGGGCCTCCTGCGCCTGCAGCTCCTGGCCGAGTTCCTCATGCTTGCGCGCCTGCATGGCAAGCTGGCGCAGGCGGTCCAGGGCCTTGTGCTTGGCGGTGGTCATGAGCCAGGCGCCGGGCTTGTCGGGCAGGCCATCGCGCGGCCAGGTCTCCAGCGCGGCGATGAGCGCGTCCTGCGCCAGTTCCTCGGCCTGGCCGACGTCGCGCAGCATGCGCGCGAGCACGGCGATCAGCTTGGCGGATTCGATGCGCCAGACCGCCGCAATGCTGCGCTCGAGTTCGACCCGGTCGAGCTCAGGCATCGCTGCTGGCATTGGCCTCGGGGCAGGCGCTGGCATCCATGAAGGCCAGCTCCCAGATATGGCCGTCCAGGTCCTCGAAGCCATGCGCGTACATGAAGCCATGGTCCTGCGGCGGGCGCGGCACCGCGGCGCCGGCGGCGCGCGCCTTGGCCACCAGAGCGTCGACCTCGGCGCGGCTTTCGCAGCTCAGGCAGATCAGGGTCTCGGTGCCGGCCCTGGCATCGATGATGGGCTTGCCGGTGAAGCCGCTCATGAAGCCCTCGGTCAGCAGCATCGCGAACAGGGTCTCGCCCAGCACCAGGCAGGCGCCCTGCTCGTTGCTGAACTGCGGGTTGAACTCATAGCCCAGGCTGCGGAAGAAGGCCTGCGAACGTGCCAGGTCCTTGACGGCCATATTGATGAAGATTTGCTGGTGCATGTTGGCTTCCTCTCAGGCGGCTTCCGCCAGGGTTTTCAGATTCTGCAGTCCGGCCTCGAAGTCCTGCCCGATCATGCGGTCCATATTGAAGAACATGCCCATCAGCTTGCTGACGAAGGGCACCGGACCCTGCATGGCCCAGCTGACCCGCTGCGCGCCGCCCGCCGGCGTGATGGTGAATTCCGCCTGGCTATGGGCCTCGAAGGGCTTGACGAAGTCCAGCCGCATCGCCACCCGCGTGGGGGCGGTGGCGGCGGTGATCTCCAGGCTGCCCACGCCCACCTCCTTGCTCTCCCAGGCATAGCGCGCGCCCGGGCCGGCCAGGCGTTCGCCGTAACTGCCTCGGATCGCCGGGTCCTTCTTCTCGTAGGGATTCCAGCGGTTGAATTGCTTGAGGTCGTTGATGAGGGCAAACACGCGCTCGGGCGGTGCCTGCACCGTGATGCTGCGTTCGACTTGGAAGCTGTCGGGCCGGTTGGCGGCCACCACCAGCAGCAGGGCCAGCGCAGCCAGCAACAGCAGGGCGATGGTCTTGATCATGACCGCTCTCCTTGCAGGTCGCGGAAGCGCTGCAGGGCCGGCTGCGGCTCGAAATCCTCCAGCTCGTAGAGCTGGCGCACCTCGACCTCGCCGCCATCGCCCTGGCCGCGCTTGCCGAAGGGGGCCGGGAAGCGGCGCGCCCATGCCAGCGCCTCTTCACGCGAGCGCACCTGGATCAGGGTGTAGCCGGCGATCAGCTCCTTGGTCTCGGCATAGGGGCCATCGGTGATGCGCGGTTTGCCGTCCTGGTAGTGCATGCGCCAGCCGCTGCCGCTGGGCTTGAGCCCGTTGGCGTCCAGCAGCACGCCGGCCTTGGCCAGTTCCTCGTGATAGGCGGCCATTTCGGCCATCACGCCATCCTCGGGGGCCGGCATCTCGCCGGCCTCGCTCTGGGCATTCGCCCGCACCATGATCATGAATCGCATTACTTCGCTCCTTGCAGGTGGACAGAGCGCGCCAACTTGCGCTCATGCCCACACGACGAAGCAGGCGCGGCGTTTTCGACAGGCCGCCGCGGGCTTCAGGGTTTTCCTGGCCTACTCATAGCAAGGGCCGACGCCGCGCACCTCCACGGTGGCCCATTCGGCCGCCGGGCAGCTGGCCGCGATCGCCAGCGCCTCGGCCTTGGTCTCGCAGTTGAGCAGGAAGAAGCCGCCCACCATTTCCTTGGCCTCGGCGAACGGGCCGTCGACCAGGCGCTGGCGGCCCTCGCGCAGCTGCAGGCGCACGGCGCGGTCGGTGGAGGCCAGGGAGTTGCTGGCCTCGAGCAGGCCGCGCTCCTGCAGGTCGGCGGTGAAGCGCAGCATGCGCTCGTAGACCTGCTCGCCCATCTCGCGGCCGCGCTCCTGGCGCTGGCCGGTGGGCTCGATGATCAGCAGCATATAGGACATGGATTCGCCTCCCTAGTGGTTCGCTTGCGCGTCATTGTGCTGGCTTTTTCTGCCCGCCGGCGGCAGGGGGCTCAGGGGCTCTTGCCGCGCTCGCCCTCGATCAGCCGGCCGGCCTCGCCGCTGTTGCGCAGCCGGGCCAGCTGCATGTCCAGCGCGCGCACGAATTCCTGCAGCTCGGGCCGCTTGGCGAGGGACTGCGCCGAGAAGCCGACCCAGGCGGTCTGCGTCGCCAGCACAAGGCCGGGCTCCAGCTGCTCGGGCATGCGTTTGGCCCACAGCGGGTCGGCCTTGGCCAGGCGGTAGGCGCTTTCGATGCTGATGCGGTCGTTGGCGTAGCAGTCGATCTGCGCGCTGGCGAGCGCGGCGAGGGCGTCGCGGGCATTGCGGAATTCGGTCTTCGTCAGCAGCTGGCGGGCAAAGGCATCGCTGAGCTGCTGGCTCAGCAGATAGCCGCGCATCACGCCGATGCGCTTGCCGACGAAGTCGGCGGGCCATTGGCTGGCCGGGCCCAGCGCGGTCTGCCGGCGGCAGCTCAGGATCACTTCCTCGCGGTGCAGCGGGCCGACATAGCTGGCAATCCACTCGCGCCCGAGGCCGCGGTAGGGCGGCAGGAAGCCGTCCACCTGGCCCTGCTCGGCCGCCATCAGCGCGCGTGCCCAGGGCATCGGCACCAGGCGCAGCTGCCAGCCCGGGATGGCCTGGGCGGCGCGCTGCACCAGCTGCACATAGAGGCCGGCGGGCTGCTCGTTCTCCACAAGGCTGTAGGGCGGGTAGGCGTCGTCCACCGCCAGCACCACCGGCTGCGGCTCGGCGGCGAGCGCGGCGCCCAGGCCCCAGCAAGCCAGCCATCCCGATAAGCTGCGTCGCCACATCTGCGTTCCAGGCCCCGCCTGCGTTGGATCTGCGTTTCAGTGTACGGCCGGTCCGGCGGCGCCTGCGCTGCGGGTAGCATCCGGACACACGCAGACTTGGGCCCCCTATGAAGCAACTCGCCGGACTGGACGCCAGCTTTCTGTTCCTGGAAACGCCCGAGATGCCCATGCATGTGGGCGCCCTGCATGTGCTGGAGCTGCCGCCGGGCTTCCAGGGCAGCTATCTGGACGCGCTGCGCGCCCATATCGCCAAGCGCCTGCCCTATCTGGCGCCGCTGCGCCGCCGCCTCGCCAGCGTGGGGCTGAATGTGGTGACGCCGGCCTGGGTGGATGCCGAACCCGACCTCACCCAGCACATCGTGCCCGTTAGCCTGCCGCCTGGCAGCGGCATCGCCGCGCTGGAAGAGGCGGTGGGCCGGCTGCATCCGGTGCTGCTAGACCGCAGCCGGCCGTTGTGGAAGTTCCATGTTTTCGAACAGCTCTCGCCCGCGCCGGACGGCAGTACGCGGGTGGCCCTCTACACCCAGGTGCACCATGCCGCCGTCGATGGCCAGGCCGCGGTGGCGCTGGCCGCGGTGATGCTGGACCTGGGCCCGGTGCCGCGCGAGCTGCCGGAGAAGCCGAAACGCCAGCGCCATGAGCCCGGCACGCTGGCCCTGATGCGTGGCGCGCTGGCGCACCAGTGGCAGCAATATGTGAAGCTGGCCAAGGCCCTGCCCGCGGCCATCGGCACGCTCGCCAGCCTGGCGGGGGAGACCCTCGGCCAGGCCGTCGCTGACAGGGCCGGCGGCCTCTCGCAGCGCCTGCGCGGCCACACGCCCGAGGGCGTGAGCCAGCTGCGCCTGGCGCCACGCACCCGCCTCAACCGCAGCATCGGCAGCAGCCGCGCCTTCGCCTCGGTGAGCCTGCCGCTGGCCGACATCCACGCGGCGCGCCAGCGCCATGGCGCCAGCCTCAACGACGCGGTGCTGATGATGTGCGGCTCGGCGCTGCGCCGCAGCTTCCTGGACTGGGGCGAGCTGCCCAAGAAGCCGCTCATCGCGGCGGTGCCGGTATCGCTGCGCGCCGAGGGCGATGCCAGCTCCAACAACCAGGCCACCATGACCACGGTGAGCCTGGGCACGCACATCGCCGACCCGAAGAAGCGCTGGGCCCATGTGCTGGCGGCCTCGCGCAATATGAAGTCCTCGCTGGGTCATCTGAAGGACCTGATGCCGCTGGACTTTCCCTCGCTGGGCCTGCCCTGGCTGATGGCCGGCGCGGCGCGGCTCTACGGCAAGGCCCATGTGGCCGAGAAGATCCCGGTGCTGGCCAATCTGGTGATCTCCAATGTGCCGGGCCCGCGGCAGGCGCTCTACCTGGCCGGCGCGCGCATGCTCAGCAATGCGCCCACCTCCATCGTCGTGCATGGGCTGGCGCTCAACATCACGGTGCAGAGCTATGGCGACTCGCTGGAGTTCGGCCTGATCGCCTGCGGCGAGGCCATGCCCGATGTGGCGGCGCTGGCCCGGCATCTGCGCGCGGCCTTCAATGAGTTCCAGGCCCTGCCGCCTGTCGCCAGCGCGACAGGCGACTAGGGCAAGCGCTCCATATGCGAGCGGGCGCGGCCGCTACCATGGCGGTATGACTGCAGCCCAGCGCAAGCCCCGCCTGCCCAAGCACGCCCAGCCGCAACGCGGCCTGCCCGCGGACGACCTGTCCTCCACGCACGACGATCTGCGCGCTCCCAACGCTTTCCTGATGATGCTGGAGGGCCGTGCGCCCTGGGAGTTCGCGGCCCTGCTGGCCAGCTACCCCTGGCTGCGCAAGCTGCCGCCGGGCGATGGCCATCCGGTGCTGGTGTTTCCGGGCCTGGGTGCCAACGACATCACCACGCTGGCGCTGCGGCGCTTCCTCGACGAGCTGGGCTATGTGACCCATCCCTGGGGCCAGGGCTTCAATTTCGGACCGCGCCACGGCGTGCTGGAGCAATGCTCGGCCGACGTGAAGCGCCTGTTCCGCCACCATGCCAAGCCGGTCAGCCTGATCGGCTGGAGCCTGGGCGGCATCTATGCGCGCGAGCTGGCCAAGGAGCTGCCCGACCATACGCGCTGCGTCATCACCCTGGGCACGCCCTTCACCGGCCACCCGCGCGCCACCAATGCCTGGCGCTTCTTCGAGCTGGTGAGCGGCCAGCAGGTCAAGGACCATGCGCTGCTGGAAGAGATACGCCGCACCCCGCCGGTGCCCACCACCTCGATCTACTCGCGCACCGACGGCGTGGTGGCCTGGCGCTGCAGCGTGATGGAGCCCGGCCCGCTGAGCGAGAACATCGAGGTGCATGCCAGCCATCTGGGCCTGGGCATGAACCCGCTGGCCCTCTATGTGGTGGCCGACCGCCTGGCCCAGCATCCGGGCGACTGGCAGCGCTTCGAGCCGCATGGCGCAAGGCGCTGGTTCTATCCGCGGAGCAGCCACTGATGCAGATCAGCGCCAACGGCATCGCCATCGAGGTGGAAGACCATGGGCCCGCCAACGGCGAGCCGCTGCTGCTCATCATGGGCCTGGGCATGCAGCTGCTGGCCTGGCCCGACGAGTTCGTGCAGCAGCTGGTGGCGCGCGGCTTTCGCGTGATCCGCTATGACAACCGCGACATCGGCCTGAGCCAGCGCTTCGACGAACTGGGCGTGCCCCATGTGGGCCTGGCCTCGATGCAGCATCTGCTGCACCTGCCGGTGAAGAGCGCCTACAGCATCGGCGACATGGCCGAGGATGCGCGCGGCGTGCTGGACGCGCTGGGCATCGCGCGCGCCCATGTCTGCGGCGCCTCGATGGGCGGCATGATCGCCCAGCATCTGGCGGCCCGCCATCCCGCGCGCGTGAAGAGCCTGACGCTGATGATGACCACCAGCGGCTCGCGCCGCCTGCCCGGCCCCAACTTCAAGGTGCGCAGCGCCCTGCTGGCGCGCCCGCCGCGCGAGCATGAGGCGCTGGTGGCCCATTCCGCCGCCTTCATACGCCTGATCGGCAGCCCCGCCTACCCGGCCCCCAAGGGCTGGCTGGAGGCCCGCACCGACCGCGCCATCCGCCGCAGCTACCGGCCGCGCGGCATGCTGCGCCAGCTGGTAGCGGTGGCCGCCGACGGCGACCGCAGCGCCCTGCTGCGGCAGATCCAGGCCCCGACCCTGGTGATCCACGGCAGTGCCGACCCGCTGGTGCCGGTGCCCGCCGGCCGCGACCTGGCCGCGCGCATCGCCGGGGCGGCGCTGGACGAGGTCCCCGGCATGGGGCACGACCTGCCCCCCGAGCTCTGGCCGCGCTTCGTCGACGGCATCAGCGCCAACGCGGCCAAGGCCCCCTAAGTTTCAGGATGCGAGGCGGCGCCGCCTGCGCCTAGGCTGCGGGTGTCAAGACCTGACACCAGGAGCCGCCCATGATCTACGACCACCAAGTCCTTGCCAGCCGCTACGAGAAGGCCTTCGGCAAGCTCACGCCCTCGCAATACCAGGGCTTGGATCAGATCCTGGGCTATGTGCAGCTGGACCCCGACATCACGGACGAGCGCTGGGTGGCCTATCTGCTGGCCACCGTCAAGCATGAGTGCGCCAACCAGTTCCACCCCATCACCGAGTTCGGTGCCGAGTCGTATTTCGCCAAGTACGAGCCCGGCACCAGCATCGGCCAGCGCCTGGGCAATACCGAGCCCGGCGATGGCAGCCGCTACAAGGGCCGCGGCTATGTGCAGATCACCGGCCGCGCCAACTACCAGCGCGTCGGCCAGGCGCTGGGCCTGGGCGCGGCGCTGGTGAAGCAGCCCGAGCTGGCGCTGGAGCCCAATGTGGCCTACCGCATCGCCTCGCTGGGCATGCGCATGGGCCTGTTCACCGGCCGCAAGCTGGCCACCTACATCAACGACGCGCAGTGCGACTATCTGAACGCGCGCCGCATCATCAACGGCACCGACCGCGCCCAGGACATCGCCGGCTACGCCCAGGCCTTCGAGACCGCGCTGCGCGCCGCGCGCCTGGACTGAGGCCGGAACTGCACCGGCTTCACCACGTTTTCCTGCCTGCACAGGGCGGGCCGATCGCGCTATGTTGCCGTTCTCGCTGCGCGCAAGGAGACCGGCCATGAACCTGAACAGCCTGAAGATCACCACCAAGCTCTGGGGCTTCGTGTCGCTGGTGGTGGTGCTCATCGTCACCATCGCGGTGGTGGGCGTGGCGCGCGGCAACGCCATCCTGGCCGAGGGGCGGGCCGCCCAGGGCGTCGCCACCGAGCTGGTGCAGGTGACCACGCAGTGGTACGGCATGACCGAGAGCAATGCCATGCGCAACCAGGCCCTGGCGCTGAGCGCCGAGCCGGCCATCAAGAACGCCTTCGCCAGCCAGGTCGAGAAGGCAGTGGCGGAGATCTCCGAGCTGCAGAAGCGCCTGGAAGCCCTGCCGCTGCGCGACGAAGACCGCGCCCAGCTGAAGAAGATCGGCGAACTGCGCGGGCAGGTGATCGAGACGCGCAAGAAGGCCGTGGCGGCGCGCGCCGAGGGCAATCCGGAGGAGGCCGTGCGCCTCGTCACGGAGCAGTACCTGCCGGCGATGGGCGGCTATCTGGGCGCGCTGAAGGAGCTGGTGAAGATGCAGGAGCAGCATGTCGTCAGCATCCAGAGCGACACCGAGGCGCGCCGCCAGCGCAACAGCCTGGGCATCATGGTCGGCCTGGTGCTGGTGATGGTGACGATCTTCTTCTCCACCGCCTGGCTGGTGCGCTCGATCCGCGAACCGCTGGCGCAGGCCAATGCGCTGGCCGCCAGCATTGCCCAGGGCGATCTGCGCGGCAGCATCAGCAGCCAGCGCGACGACGAATTCGGCGCCCTGCTGCGCTCGCTCGCCGAGATGGCGGCGGCGCTGGTGAGCATGGTGGACCAGGTGCGCCACAGCAGCGACAGCATCGCCACCGGCAGCGCCGAAATCGCCACCGGCAACAACGACCTGGCGCAGCGCACCGAACAGACCTCCAGCAGCCTGCAGTCCACCGCCTCGTCGATGGAGCAGCTGACGCACACGGTGCGGCAGAGCGCCGACAACGCGCGCCAGGCCAGCAGCCTGGCGGCCGATGCCTCCGGCGTGGCACAGAAGGGCGGCGCGGTGGTGGGCCAGGTGGTCAGCACCATGCAGGAGATCAACGACAGCAGCAAGCGCATCGCCGACATCATTGGCGTGATCGACGGCATTGCCTTCCAGACCAATATCCTGGCGCTGAACGCCGCCGTCGAGGCGGCGCGCGCCGGCGAGCAGGGGCGCGGCTTCGCGGTGGTGGCCAGCGAGGTGCGCAGCCTGGCGCAGCGCAGCGCCGAGGCCGCGCGCGAGATCAAGACCCTGATCCAGGCCTCGGTGGAGCGGGTCGAATCGGGCAGCCGCCTGGTCAGCGATGCCGGCGCCACCATGAACGACATCGTGCAATCGGTGCGCAAGGTGGCCGATGTGCTGAACGAGATCACCGCCACCTCGGCCGAGCAGAGCGCCGGCATCGCCGCCGTCAACGACGCGATCGCCAAGCTGGACCAGATGACCCAGCAGAACGCCGCCCTGGTGGAGCAGAGCGCCGCCGCGGCCGAAAGCCTGAAGGATCAATCCACCCAGCTGGACCGCGCCGTTTCGGCCTTCAAGACCTGAGTCGCGTGCACAATCGCGCCTTGCCCTGAGTTTCGAGGTTCGATCCATGCTGCATTCCTTCAAGCAACGCGTCGGCGTGCTGCTCGTCTCCTTTGCCTGTATCTCCATCAGCCAGCAGGCGCGGGCCTTTGCCGCGGTGGGGCATTCGGCGGTGGGCGATGTGGCGGCAGCGCTCATCAAGGGCAGCCGGGCCGAGACCGAGGTGAAGCGCATCCTGGGTCCGGTGTCGCTGCATGACATCGCCGTCTGGGCCGATTGCGTCAAGGGCATCGATGCCTACAACGACTTCAAGTACACCGTCGCCGGCCGCTATCCGGAATGTGCGCCGTTCGAGAACAACGCCGCCGAAGAGCGCTTGATGCGCGACTACGTGCAGCGCAACAACGATGCCTGCGCGCCCAAGCCGGGCGAGGAAAGCTGCCACAAGCAGTACCACTACACCAACCCCGCGGTGCAGACCGGCCGCTATGTGGCCGGCGCGGTGGGCACCGGCAAGAACGACATCGTCATGAGCTTGCGTGCCGCCATCGCCAGGCTGCAGGGCGGCAGCGTGCCGGCCCCCTACAGCCTGACGAACGAGCGCGAGGCCCTGGCCCTGCTCGTGCATGTGGTCGGCGATCTGCACCAGCCCCTGCACGTGGGTTCGATCTACCTGGATGCCGAGGGCAAGGTGATCGTGCCGCAGGCCGAGAGCTACGACCCGCTCAGCCACACGGTGGGCGGCAATGCCATCACCATGGTCGGCGGCAACCTGCATGGCTACTGGGACGGCGCGCCGAATCGCCTCAGCGAGGCCGAGCTGCAGGCGCTGCCCGAGGCGGCGCGCGCGGTGGCGCCCAGCGCCGGTGCCGTCAACACCTGGCCCCAGGCCTGGGCCGACGACACCATCCAGCAGGCAAATCAGGTGTTCGAGGGCCTGAGCTACGGCGCGCGCCAGCAAAGCCTGCGCGGCCCGCGCTGGTTGACCACCCTGCCGCCCGACTACGACGCCCGCTCGCTGGCCCTCACCAAGGCCCAGCTGGCCAAGGGCGGCGCGCGCCTGGCGCAGCTGCTGAAGGCGCTCTGGCCTTAACTCTGCCCTTAATTCCGACCCGCCGCCGGCTTGCGCCTGGCGGCGCGTGACGTCTGCGCCAGCTCCAGGCAGCGGCCCTCGGCCCATTCGGCCTGCATCTGCTGCATCAAGGCCTCCATCTCGGCGCGCTGGGCCGCCAGGCTGCGCTGCATGGCGTCGATCTCGGCGAGGCGCTCGCGCATGCTCTGCAGCACCAGCTCGTGCGGCAGCTCCTCACCCGGCGCCAGCAGCTTGCGCAGCACGTCCAGCGTGAAGCCCAGGCGCTGGGCCGTCTGTATCAGTAGCAGGCGCTGCAGCGTGTCCTCGTCGTAGATGCGGTAGCCATTGCCGCCGCGCCTGGCGGCGGGCAGCAGGCCGCTGGATTCGTAGAAGCGGATCGCCGAACTGGCCATGCCGCTGCGTTGTGCCAGTTCGCCGATCTTCATGTCCACAGGCTCTTGACTTTAAAGTTGACTTGAAGCTTAGCATGCGCGCCATGAACAGCCATCAAGCCCTTTTCGAGCCCCTGCGCCTGCCCAACGGCCAGACCCTGCCCAACCGCCTGGCCAAGGCCGCGATGGAGGAGGGCATGGCCGAGGCCGGCCAACTGCCCGGCACGGCCATCGAGCGGCTCTACGCGCGCTGGGCGCGCGGCGGCGTGGGCCTGATGATCACCGGCAATGTGATGGTGGACGGCCGCGCGATGACGGGCCCGGGCGGCATCGCGCTGGAACGCGGCACGCCGCTGGCCCCCTTCCAGCGCTGGGCCGAGGCCGCGCATGCGGGCGGCGCGCGCATCTGGATGCAGATCAACCACCCCGGCCGGCAGGTGTTCGCGGCCATGGGCGGCAGCAGCTGGGCGCCCTCGGCGGTGGCGCTGGAGCTGGGCAAGCATTCCAGCCTGTTCGCCCCGCCCGAGGCCATGAGCGAGGCCCAGATCGCCGAAGTCATCGCACGCTTTGCCGACAGCGCCGCGCTGGCCGAGCGGGCCGGCTTCGACGGCGTGCAGATCCATGCCGCGCATGGCTATCTGCTCTCGCAATTCCTCTCGCCGCTCGCCAACCAGCGGCGCGATGGCTGGGGCGGCGCGATCGCGCAGCGCGCGCGCCTGCTGGTCGAGGTGGTGCAGGCGGTGCGCGCCGCGGTGAGCCCGGACTTTGCGGTGGCGGTGAAGCTGAACTCGGCCGATTTCCAGCGCGGCGGCTTCAGCGAGGCCGATGCGCGCGCGGTGGTGCTGATGCTCAACGAGCTGAGCGTCGATGTGCTGGAGCTCTCGGGCGGCAGCTACGAAAGCCCGGCCATGCAGGGCCGCACCGCCGATGGCCGCACGCTGGCACGCGAGGCCTATTTCCTGGCCTTCGCGCGCGAACTGGCGGATGTGGCCCGCATGCCGCTGATGACCACCGGCGGCATCGGCCGCCCGGCCGTGGCGGCCGAGGTGCTGGCCAGCGGCGTGGCCCTGGTGGGCCTGGGCACGGCGCTGGCGCTGGCGCCGGATCTGCCGCTGGCCTGGCGGCAGGGTGGCGAGGCCGCCGCGCCGCGGCCGCGCGTGGCCTGGAAGGACAAGGTGCTGGCCGCCATGGCCACCATGGCCCTGGTGCGACGCCAGCTGCAGCGCATGGGCGCGGGCCGCGAGCCCCGCCCGCATGCCTCGCCGGCGCTGGCCCTGCTGCTGGATCAACTGCTGAAGAAAAGGCTCACCAGGCGTTATCGTGCCTGGCGCGCCGCGAGCGCCGAGCTGGCCGCCCTCAAGACCTGACCCCGCCGGAAAGAACCGCCATGACGACACTTGTGATCAACGGCCGGCAACGCCAGCTGGATATCGAACCCGAGACGCCGCTGCTGTGGGTGCTGCGCGATGAGCTGGGCCTCACCGGCACCAAGTTCGGCTGCGGCATCGCCAGCTGCGGCGCCTGCACGGTGGAGATCGACGGCGTGGCCACGCGTTCCTGCGTGATGCCCATACAGGCGCTGGAGGGCAAGACGGTGCGCACCATCGAGGCCGAGCCCGACCGCATCGTGGCCGCCCTGCAGGCCGCCTGGCTGCAGCACCAGGTGCCGCAATGCGGCTACTGCCAGAGCGGCATGATCATGGCCGCGGCCGGCCTGCTGCGCAGCCAGCCCCGGCCCAACGATGCGGACATCGCCGCCGCCATCACCAATATCTGCCGCTGCGGCACCTACCAACGCATTGTCGCGGCCGTGCACAGCGCGGCCGCGGCGCTGCAGGGAGTGCCGGCATGACGATCAAGCGACGCGGCTTCCTGATCGCCGGCGGCCTGGCCGGCGGCGGCCTGCTGCTGGGCGTGGGCATCAGCACCCCGCCCTCGGCGCGCACGCGCCTGGGCGACAAGCAGGTGTTCGCGCCCGCCGCTGGCCAGCTGGCCCTGAACGGCTGGGTCAAGATCACGCGCGAGGGCCGGGTGATCGTGGCCACGCCGCGCGCCGAGATGGGCCAGGGCGTTCACAGCGCGCTGGCCATGCTGGTGGCCGAGGAGCTGGACGCCGACTGGTCCATGGTCGGCACCGAGCAGGCGCCGGCGGCGCAGATCTATGCCAACGCGGCCCTGCTGTTGAATGTGGCGCCGTTTGAATCCGATGACGACGGCCTGCTGGCCCGCGTCGCGCGCGGCAGCCTGCAGCGCCTGGGCTACACCCTGGGCCTGCAGGTCACCGGCGGCTCGTCCAGCATCCGCGATGCCTGGGAGCCGATGCGCCTGGCCGGTGCCAGCGCGCGCGCCATGCTGGTGGAGGCGGCCGCGCGGCGCTGGCAGGTACAGGCCGGCGAATGCGTGGTGAAGCAGGGCGTGGTGAGTCATCCGCCCAGCGGCCGCCGCGCCGGTTTTGGCGAGCTGGCCGAGGCCACGGCCGCCATCGACCCGCGCAGCGACGTAGTTTTCAAGGACCCCGGCAGCTACCAGCTGATCGGCAAGCCGCAGCCGCGCCTGGACCTGCCCGCCAAGGTGAACGGCCAGGCGCAGTTCGGCATCGATGTGCGCCCCGAGGGCCTGCTGTACGCGGCGATCCGCCACGCGCCGGCCTTCGGCGGCTCGATCAAGCGCCTGGACGACGCCAGCGCCAAGCAGGGCCGCGGCGTGGTGGATGCCTTTGTGTTGCCGAACGGCCGCGCCGCCGTGGTGGTGGCTGACCGCTATTGGCGCGCCAAGCGCGTGCTCGACGCGCTGCCGCTGGACTTCGAGCCCGGCCCGCATGGCCAGCTGGATTCGGCCCAGATCAGCCAGCAGCTCCGCGCCGCGCTGGAGGGCGGGCAGAGCGGCACGGGCTTTCGCAACCAGGGCGACGCCGCGGGCCAGCTCGGGCAGGCGCGACGCAAGCTGCAGGCCGTCTACGAGGTGCCCTTCCTGGCCCATGCGGCGATGGAGCCCATCAACTGCACGGCGCAGTTCAAGGACGGCCGGCTGACGCTCTGGTGCGGCACCCAGGTGGCCTCGCTGGCGCGCTGGCGTGCCGCCCAGGTGGCCGGGCTGGACGGCGAGCGGGTGGACCTGCATGTGCCGCTGCTGGGCGGCGGCTTCGGCCGCCGGCTCGAGCTGGACATGGTGGAGGAGGCGGTGGCGATCGCCATGCGCCTGCCCGGCCGGCCCATCCAGCTGCTGTGGTCGCGCGAGGAGGACATGCAGCACGATATGTACCGCCCCGCAGCGATGGCCAGCTTCGAGGCGGCGCTGGATGAGGGCGGCCGGCCGCTGGCCTGGCTGAACCGGGTGGCGGCGCCCTCGGTGGGCCTGGCCACCATGGAGCGCCTGCTGCCCAGCATGGCGATGGACACGCCCGACAAGAACCAGATCGAGGGCGCCTTCGACCTGCCCTATGCGGTGCCGCACCTGAGCGTGCGCCAGCTGCGCGTGGCCACGCCGGTGCCGGTGGGCTCCTGGCGTAGCGTGGGCCATTCCTACAACGCCTTCTTCACCGAGAGCTTCATCGACGAGCTGGCCCACGCGGCTGGGCAGGACCCGTTCGCATACCGCCGCGGCCTGCTGGCCGCCAAGCCGCGCCATCGCGCCGTGCTGGAGCTGGCCGCTGCCAAGGCCGGCTGGGGTCAGGCATTGCCAGCGGGCCATGCCCGCGGCATCGCCCTGCACGAGTCCTTTGGCTCGATCTGCGCGCAGGTGGCCGAGGTCTCGCTGGAAAGCGGCAAACCCCGCGTGCACCGGGTGGTGTGCGCGCTCGACTGCGGCATCGTCGTCAACCCCGACACCGTGCGGGCGCAGATGGAGGGCGCCATCGTCTACGGCCTCAGCGCCGCGCTGTATGGCGAGATCAGCATCAAGAACGGTGCGGTGGAGCAGGGCAACTTCCCCAGCTACGAGGTGGTGCGCATGGCACAAATGCCAAGGGTGGAAACCCATCTCGTGGCCAGTACGGCCGCCCCCGGCGGCGTGGGCGAACCCGGCACACCGCCGATCGCGCCGGCGCTGGCGAATGCCTTGTTTGCCCTCACGCAGCAAAGGCTGCGGCGCCTGCCGCTGCGGCCGAAGACCTGAGGACTACACTCAAACCGCCGTCTTGCCCCACAGCCCTGTGCTGCATTGCGCCGATTCACGCATCACGCATTGGAGCCAGGCATGCCGGGTTACCAGGTCAAACAGGAGCGCGTCCACTTCGATGGGGTGGCCGCGCTCGACATCCGCTCCCTGCTCGACAAGCAGCAATACGCCGACCCGCTGGGCCAGGCCGAGGCCCTGGGCATCTCCAGCGCCCATTGGCCGCTGTTCGGCCTGCTATGGCCCTCGGGCCTGAGGCTGGCCCAGGCGATGGCGG
This sequence comes from Roseateles sp. FW301-B2, assembly GCF_058788955.1. Taxonomy (NCBI): domain Bacteria; kingdom Pseudomonadati; phylum Pseudomonadota; class Betaproteobacteria; order Burkholderiales; family Sphaerotilaceae; genus Roseateles; species Roseateles sp. FW301-B2. The sequence goes on along the minus strand of NZ_JBYTBE010000023.1, from coordinate 63,018 downwards.
ACCGCCCCCTCATCGCGGGCGAAAGCATTCTGGAGATCGGCTGCGGCCTGGCCCTGGCCAGCCTGGTGAGCCACCGCCGCGGCGCGCTGGTGACCGCCAGCGACTGCCACCCTTTGGCAGGCGCCTTCCTGCTCGAGAACCTCCTGCTCAACCAGCTGGCGCCGATGCGCTACTGCCATGGCGACTGGTCGGCCGCCCCGGCCGAGCGCCAGGGCGCCCAGCTCACGCCCGGGGTACAGGGCCGCTTCGACCTCATCATGGGCAGCGACGTGCTGTACGAGCGCGACGAGGGCGGCGCCCTGCCCCTCTTCATCGAGCGCCATGCCGCGCCGGTCAGCGAGGTGCTGATCGTGGACCCCGAACGCGGCAACCGCTCGGCCTTCAGCAAGCGCATGGCGGCGCTGGGCTACCGCCTGGAAGAGACGCTGCTGCACCGCGATCTGCCGCCGGCCCAGGCCTACCGCGGGCGCCTGCTGCGCTACCGCCGCGAGCAGGGATAAGTCTGTGCACAAGTCTTGAACAACTGGGGGCTTATCCACAGGCGCCGGCCGCGCGGCGAAGTTGTTATCGCCCGGGCCAGCACAATGTGCGCACCGGCCCACATGGTTTGGCGGCGCCTAAGCGCTTGTCGGGCCTGCACAAAAGCCGCTTGTCCACAAATGCACGCCGGCTCTATTACGACTACCACCTTGAGAACCTTCAAATTCAATTGATAGAGAGTGCGGTGCGAAAATACGCCCACACAGCTCCCTGGTTCCATGAACACCTCCACCCTCCATGTGGCATCGGCCGGCTTCGAGTCGGCCTGCCAGATCGGCGCGTTGCCGATCGGTCACCGCAGCCATGGCCTGCATGGCCACAGCTATTTCGCCAGCGTGCGTGCGCTGCTGCCCGCCGGCACATTCGCGCCCTTCCCTGGCGCCGAGGTGGAAGAGCTGCGCCGGCGTCTGCTGGCCTGCGTCGCCCCGCTGGACCATGCGCTGCTGAACCGCCATATCGCCGAGCCCACCGACGAGAACATCGCGCGCTGGATCCGCCAGCGCCTTGAGGCGGAGTACGAGGTGCCGGGCATCCAGCAGATCGGCATCCAGAGCACCCAGCATTCGGGCGTGGATCTGGATGTGGACGGCCAGGCCCATGTCTGGCGGCGCTACCGCTTCCAGGCCGCGCACAAGCTGCCGAATGTGCCGCTGGGGCATAAATGCGGCCGCATGCATGGCCATGGCTTCGAGGTCATCCTCCATGCCAACCAGGACCTGGGCGAGCGCGACCTGAGCGTGGACTACGACCACCTCGACGAGATCTGGGCGCCCCTGCATGCCCAGCTCAACTACCAATGCCTCAACGAGCTGGAGGGCCTGGCCAATCCCACCAGCGAGGTGATCTCGGCCTGGCTGTGGGCGCGCATCAAGCCGCTGCTGCCCGAGCTCAGCTGGGTGACGGTGTACGAGACCGGCTCCTGCGGCGCCAACTTCGACGGCCGCCAGTACCGCATCTGGAAGGAGCTGACGCTGGACAGTGCCATCCAGCTCAAGCGCGCGCCGGCCGAGAGCCCGCTGCGCGCCATCCATGGCCACACCTACACGCTGCGCCTGCACCTCAGCGCCGAGCTCGACGCGGTGATGGGCTGGACGGTGGACTTCGGCGATGTGAAGATGCTGTTCGACCCGATCTTCAAGGCCATCGACCACCGGCCGCTCTACGAGATCGCCGACCTGCCCGATGGCGACACCGCCAGCCTCTCGGCCTGGGTGCTGGCCAAGGGCCGCGCCGTGCTGCCCCAGCTGGACCGGGTGGACATGTACGAAACCCGCGGCTCGGGCGCGATCGTGAGCGCCTCGGCGGCGGATGAGCTGATACCCGTATGACTTACGCCGTCAAAGAGATTTTCTATACCTTGCAGGGCGAGGGCGCGCAGGCCGGCCGGGCCTCGGTGTTCTGCCGCTTTGCCGGCTGCAACCTCTGGAGCGGGCGCGAGCAGGACCGCGCCGACGCGGTCTGCAATTTCTGCGATACCGATTTCGTCGGCACCGATGGCCAGGGCGGCGGCAAGTTCGCCAGCGCCGAGGCGCTGGCCGAGGCGATCGCCTCGCGCTGGCCGCAGGGCCAGGCCGGCAAGCCCTATGTGGTGTGCACCGGCGGCGAACCGCTGCTGCAGGTGGACGAGGCGCTGATCGCTGCGCTGCATGCGCGCGGCTTCGAGATCGCGGTGGAGACGAATGGCACGCAGCCGGCACCGCCTGGGCTGGACTGGATCTGCGTCAGCCCCAAGGCCGACGCCGAGATCGTGCTGACCCGGGGCGACGAGCTCAAGCTGGTGTTCCCGCAGCCACTGGCGCGGCCGGAGCGCTTCGCGGGCCTGCAGTTCCAGCATTTCTTCCTGCAGCCGATGGACTCGCTGCTGCAGAAGCAGCACACCCGCGAGGCGGTGGCCTATTGCATGGCCCATCCGCAATGGCGGCTCTCGGTGCAGATGCACAAGGTCATCGGCATCGAGTAGCCGGCGCTCCGGCTCAGGTTCAGGCCGGCTTGCCGGTGGGCATGTGCTGGTCCACCGCGTCCAGCACCTGCTCGGGCGCATCGGCCTCCAGCGGGGTCTCGTTGTTGAGCTGGCGCTGCAGGCGCTCGGTATCCAGATCGCCGGTCCACTTGGCCACCACCAGGGTCGCCACGCCGTTGCCGATCAGGTTGGTGAGGGCGCGCGCCTCGCTCATGAAGCGGTCGATGCCCAGGATCAGGGCCAGGCCCGCCACCGGCACACCGCCCACCGCCGAGAGCGTGGCCGCCAGCACGATGAAGCCGCTGCCCGTCACGCCCGCCGCGCCCTTGGAGGTGAGCAGCAGCACCGCCAGCAGGGTGAGCTGCTGGGTCAGGGTCATGGGCGTGTTGGTGGCCTGGGCGATGAACACGGCGGCCATGGTCAGGTAGATCGAGGTGCCGTCGAGGTTGAAGGAATAACCGGTGGGGATCACCAGGCCCACGGTGGACTTGCGCGCGCCGAGGTTTTCCATCTTGGCCATCATGCGCGGCAGCACCGATTCGGAGGACGAGGTGCCCAGCACGATCAGCAGCTCTTCCTTGATGTACTTGATGAACTTCCAGATCGAGAAGCCATGCGCGCGGGCGATGCTGCCCAGCACCACGAAGATGAAGAGCAGGCAGGTCAGGTAGAAGCTGGCCATCAGCTGACCCAGCTGCACCAGCGAGCCCAGGCCGTACTTGCCGATGGTGAACGCCATCGCGCCAAAGGCGCCGATCGGGGCCAGCTTCATGATGTAGCCGATGATCACGAAGAGCACATGCGAGCCCTTCTCGATCAGGTCGAACACCAGGGTGCCGCGGCCGCCAAAGCGGTGCAGGGCGAAGCCGAACAGGGTGGCGATCAGCAGCACCTGCAGCATCTCGCCCTTGGCAAAGGCATCGACCACGGTGCTGGGAATGATGGCGAGCAGAAACTCGGTGGTGCTCTGCATCTTGCCGGGGCCGGTATAGGCGGCGATGCCCTTGGTGTCGAGCGCGGCCGGGTCCACATTCATGCCGCTGCCGGGGTGCACCAGGTTCACCACCACCAGGCCGATCACCAGCGCCAGGCTGGAGACGATCTCGAAGTACAGCAGGGCCAGGCCGCCGGTCTTGCCCACCTTCTTCATGTCTTCCATGCCGGCGATGCCCACCACCACGGTGCAGAAGATGATGGGCGCGATCATCATCTTGATGAGCTTGATGAAGCCATCGCCCAGCGGCTTCATGGCCGCGCCGCTCTCGGGATAGAAATGCCCCAGCGCAACCCCCACCAGGATGGCGAAGATCACCTGGGCATAGAGCGATTTGTAGAGGGCTTGTTTGGGCTTCATGGCGGCTCCTGGGCGAATTGCGCCCATGTTGCATCGCAACAGGCCCGAAGTCTGTACGTGGAATTGCAGATTTGTGCCCCAGCACGAAGGCGGCGGGCTTGTCTAGTCACAAGTCTGTGGACAAGTCTTGCGCAGTTGGGCTGTTACCCACAGGCCGGCGCCCTGCGGCCAAGTTGTTGTAGATCCATACGCCCGCAAAAGAGGGCTCCGCACACATGCTTGTGAATTCGCCAAGCCCTTGTCGCAGCTGGCAAAAGAACGCTTATCCACAGAAATGGGCCGCCTCTACTACGGCTACCAATTCAGATATCTAAAACAATTCTGTTGAAAACAGTGGGCGCCCTTTTTCTGTGCTGTTGTCCTGCTGCAGCCCCGGCGCACGCCGCGCTTGGCGCGGGCCGCCGGCCCATGCACACTCGCGGCCCATGAACATTGCCGAGCTCCAATCCCGACTGCGCGCCTTTGCCGCCGAACGCCAGTGGGAGCCCTACCAGACGCCCAAGAACCTGGCCATGGCCATGGTGGTCGAGGCCGCCGAGCTGGTGGAAATCTTCCAGTGGCTGACGCCCGAGGAATCGCAGGCGATCGCGCAGGATCCCGCCAAGCACCAGCACCTGGGCGAGGAGATCGCCGATGTGCTGCTCTACCTGCTGCAGATCGCCGATCACAGCGGCGTGGACGTGGCCGCGGCGGTGGAAGCCAAGCTGGCCAAGAACGCGCTCAAGTACCCCGCCAAGGGCTGAACAGCCATGTCCGAGACCATTGCCGTCATCGACTTCGAGACCACCGGCATGTCACCGCAGAGCGGCGGCCGTGCCACCGAGATTGCCGCAGTGCTGGTGCGCGAAGGCCGGGTGGTGGACCAGTTCCAGAGCCTGATGCAGACCGGGGTCTGGGTGCCGCCCTTCATCGAGCAGCTGACCGGCATCAGCAACGCCATGCTGGCCAAGGCGCCGCCGGCCGAGGCGGTGATGCGCGAGCTGGCCCGCTTCACGCGCGGCTGCCCGCTGGTGGCGCACAACGCGTCCTTCGATCGCGGCTTCTGGCACTTCGAGCTCGAGCGCGCCGGCTGTGAGCCCGACCCGGCGCATGAGTTCGCCTGCACCGTGCTGCTGGCCAGGCGGCTCTATCCGGAGGCACCGAACTGCAAGCTCGGCACGCTGGCGCGCTACCACGCCCTGCCCGACACCGGCCGCGCCCACCGCGCGCTGGCGGATGCGCAGACCACCGCCCATCTGCTGCTGCGCATGCAGGACGATCTGGCCCAGCGTTATGCCGCCGAGCTGGGCAATATGGCGGTGGAGCATGGCCTGCTCGCGCGCCTGCAGCGGAGCGCCAGGACGGCGCTGAAGCGCTGTGTGCAGGACTATGCCAAGACCCGCCGGCCCCATGGCCAGGCGCTGCTGCACGCAAACTGAAGTCGAAAATATCGCGCTGTCAAGCGGCCGCAAGAACGCTTTTCGCTGGGAAAATTCCGCCCTTCGTTTTCATTTTCGACCCACTGGTTCTTCGTATGCCGAGTATTCAGGTACGTCCCGCAAGCCTGCGCGACGCCAAAGCCATTGCCGAAATCCACGTTGCAGCCGTGCAGGACGCCTACAAGGGTCTGCTGCCCGAAGCCACGCTGGACAGCTTCTCGGTGCAAAAGCGCCAGGCCTTCTGGCGCGAGGCGATCGACCTCTGCGAACCCCAGGTGATGGTCGCCCACATCGACAACGAGATGATGGGCTTTGTGGGCTTCGACCGTTCGCGCGACAAGGGCACGCCCTCCAGCACCGGCGAGATCTGGGCCATGTATGCCGCTCCCCAGCATTGGGACAAGGGCGTGGGCCTGGCGCTGTGGGACGCCGCGCGCGACGGCCTGCAGGAAGAGGGCTGCACCAAGGTCACGCTGTGGACCTATCTGCGCAACGAGCGCGCACTGCGCTTCTTCGAGCTGGCCGGCTTCAAGCGCGAGCTCAACACCACCAAGACCACCGAGGTGGGCAATGTGCGCCTCGAGGAGCTGCGCCTGCAGCGCTCGCTGGTCTGAGCGGCCAGACGGCGCAAACCAAGAGAGCCCGGCATGACCGGGCTTTTTTGCGCCCGTGGCATGACTATTTAATTGCGCGTCTCAATCCGAACGCATGGGGTCAGGTCTTGCCTGAGCGCCGAGCGACTGTCGGAAAGCGCTAAAGTAATGCCTCCTTACTTTCTGACTCTCCTACAATTGCTCGCGAAGATCACCTCCAAGAATCAATTGACCCTGCCGAAAAGCGTGACAGAACCACTGGGTCCGGTGCAGTACTTCGACGTGCAAACCAAGGCTGGGCAAATCGTGCTGACGCCGGTGCGCATCCAGCGTGGCGATGCCCTCAGAGCCAAGCTGGCCGAGCTCGATCTGAGCGACAAAACCATTGAGAGGGCGCTGGGTCAGGAAAAACCGGCGGCGCCCAGAAAAACACCCGCCAGGAAAAAACCGCTTGCGGCCAAAAAAGCGGCTGCAAAACCATTGAGTGGCAGCTCGCGCCGCGTCGGCCGCAAATGAGCGGCCGGGGAAAGAAAAAAACGGCCGCGCAGGCATTGCGCGTGGCCATCGATGCGCGCGTGCTGCTAGCCAGCCTGCTGCGCGGCGACGGCCGTGCCACGGCGCTGCGGCAGGCCTGGCAGGCGGGCCGCATCCAGCCCCTGGTCAGCCCGGCGATGGCGCAACACCTGATGCATGGCCTGGCCTATTCGGGCTTCGGCTTGAACGCGGCGCAGCAGCAGGAGCTGCTGGCCGATTTCCTGCCCTATGCCGAGGTGCTGCGGCCGGCATCCAAGCCCGCGCCCGCCGCGCTGGGCGCGCCGGCCTGGTCGGCGCTGGAGCTGGCCGTTGCCGGCCAGGCCGGCCTGCTGGTGAGCGACGATCCCGCCCTGCAAGCCTGGCTGAAGCGCAGCCGCAGCGCGATGGCGCGCGCCGTGTGCGAACTGCGTACCTCTGACGCGCTGCTGGCGGACTTTTGTTGACTTGTTCGCAGAGCCCGTTGCGGGCGCTTGTTACATTGCGGCGGCTATGAGCAGTTTCGACAACAAGATCTCGAAGAACATGTGGAGGGTGGTGTTCTACGAACGCCGCCAGAACCGCGTGCAGATGGATCGCACCGGGCCCTGGTTACCGCAGAAGCAGCTGGCCATGAACTGGGCTCAATGGTTCGCCGAGCAGGGCTATTTCGTGGCCCTGCAGGACCAGGCGGGCACGCTGGAGCGCCTGCACCAGGGCCTGCCGGCCTGAGCTGGCGGGCGTCAGAGTAAACACGCTTTCAGGGCAGGGCCCAGCCCTCGGTGGCATGCGCATGCTGCTGCACGCGCATGGGGCAGAGCTTCTTGGCCACCGCCTTGTGCAGCACCGCCTCGGCCTGGGCCGCCGTCATGTGCAGGGCAAACCTGGCCCAGCGCTTTTGCACCAGCGCGTCGGCCCAGGCATCTTCCAGGGCCCAGCGGATCTCCTGCGGCTTGACCAGACCCTGACGCTGCAGCACGCGTGGCACCAGGGCCAGCACGAAGCGGTTGAAGTCGGCGCGCAGGGCGTCGGTGGGCAGCAGGGCTTCGATGCGCGCCAGACGCTGGCTCCAGCCGGGCGTGGCGAGCTGGCGCGTCACCAGGGCCTGCAAGGCCTGGATGGGGTTGAACAGGCGCAGGCGGTTCGGTGGCAGCACATGCAGCGGGATCAGCGCCGCCTGCTCGTGCGGCAGTTCGGTGACGAAGCTGCACAGCACGGCGATGCGCTGCCATGCCTGGCTGCCCAGGCCCGCGATCTCCGTGAAGGGGCCCATGGCCAGGCTGCGCGCGATCTCGCTGGCCTCGGCCCAGCCATGGCTGGCCTTGGCCCGGTTGGCGGCGGGGCTCATCACCGCGAGGTTGCCGGCGGCATAGCCGGCGTCGTCGCGCACGCGGTCGACCGAGCGCAGGTCCAGCGCATGGCGGGTGATGGGGCACCAGTCGGTGTCGAGCTGCTGCAGGTAGTTGGGCGTCAGCAGCAGGGTCTCGAAATGGCGGCCGCGCGTCCAGGCATGGGTGCGCAGCTGCAGCCACAGCAGGGTGTGCGAGCGTGCCTTCAGGGTGCGGCGGCCGAAGGTGGCCTGGCCGGCCTGCCAGCCCTGGCGCAGCGGCGAGTTGCTGAACAGATGTTCCACCGGCGGGGTGACGCCGTGGTGGGCATAGTCCCAGCCCAGTTCGAAGCCGACGCGCTTGCCGGCGGGCAGAGGCGCCAGATCCGGCATCCGGACCTCATCGGGCGTGATGCCCAGTTCGATCTGCGCCGGGATGCGCTCTTGGGTGACGCGGGGTGCTGCTGCGATCTGTGCCATGGTCTCTCTCCGGTTAAGGCACCTGCCACACGCTTGTCAGGAACCATATGGCACAGTGTGGTCGCTGGCTAGCTCATGGCGTGAGCTAGCTCAAACCACGGGTAAATACGGGAGAGGGCATGGACCGGACCGAGCGCTTCTACAAGATCGAGATGCTGATTCGCGCGCGCGAATGCGTCAGCTTCGCCGCGCTGCTGGAGGCGCTGGAGGTCTCGCCTGCCACGCTCAAGCGCGACCTGCAGTACCTGCGCGAGCGCATGGATGCACCGATCGAGTACGACGCCATGGCCAACGGCTACCGCTTCGGCCAGCAATGGCGCGGCACCAAGCATGAGCTGCCCGGCGTGTGGTTCAGCGAGAAGGAGCTGCATGCCCTGCTGACCATGCACCAGCTGATGTCCAGCCTGGACGAGGAGGGCCTGCTGACGCGCCATCTGCAGCCCATGTTCGACAAGCTCAGCGGCATGCTGGGCAGCGACGAGGCCGAGGCGCGCGAACTCACCAAGCGCGTCAAGCTCATCGTCACCGCAAGGCGGCGCGTGCCCTCCGAGCATTTCGAGACGGTGGGCAGCGCGGTGGTGAAGCGCCAGCGCCTGCGCCTGCGCTATCGCAAGCGCTCGGGCGGCGGCGCCAGCGTCAGCGAGCGCGTGGTCTCGCCGCAGCGCCTGGTGCATTACCGCAATACCTGGTACCTGGATGCCTGGTGCCACCAGAGCGAGGGCTTCCGGCGCTTCGCGCTCGATGCTATTGAGCAGGCGCAGGTCCTGGAAGAAAAGTCCAAGGCGGTGAGCAGCAAGCAGCTGGAGGCCGAGCTGGACCAGGGCTATGGCATCTTTGCCGGAGGCAGGACGCAACAGGCCACGCTGGTGTTCAGCGCCGAGGCGGCGCAATGGGTGGCGCGCGAGGAATGGCATCCCAGCCAGCGCAGCGCCTGGCTGGACGATGGCCGCTGGCGTCTGGAGCTGCCCTATGTGGACGCCACCGAGCTGCTGATGGACCTGCTGCGCCATGCCGGCCAGGTGCAGGTGGAGGCGCCGGCGGCGCTGCGCCAGGCCTATGCCAGGCGGCTCAGGGAGGCCGCAGCGGCGCTGGACTGAACGCTCAGTCGCCCTGCTGCTTCAGGCGCTCGCTGTGCCAGTAGACGTCGTCGCCGCCCAGGCCGTCGAGGTTGGCGCGGTTGAGCACGCGGGCCAGCACGAAGAGCAGGTCGGAGAGCCGGTTCAGGTACTGGCGCGGCGCCTCGTTGATGGGCTCGGCCCCGGACAGCGTGACCACGGCGCGCTCGGCGCGTCGCGCCACCGTGCGGCACACATGGGCGATGGCGGCGCTGCGCGTGCCGGCCGGCAGGATGAATTCCTTCAGTCGCGGCAGGTTGGCGTTGTGGTCGGCCAGGGCCTGGTCCAGGCGCAGCACCGCATCCATCTTCAGCAGCGCATAGCCGGGCATGCAGAGTTCGCCGCCGAGGTTGAAGAGCTCGTGCTGGATGGTGATGAGCAGCTCGCGCACATCCTCAGGCAGGGGCTCGGCCAGCAGCACGCCGAGCTGGGAGTTGAGCTCGTCCACATCGCCCATGGCCTGCACGCGCAGGTGGTTCTTGGGCACGCGGCTGCCATCGCCGAGGCCGGTGGTGCCGTCGTCACCCGTGCGGGTGGCTATCTGGGAAAGTCGGTTTGCCATCTTTGTTCTGATGCTCAGCGGCCGGTAAAGCCCGCATCTTGCCTTACTCAAGCCCGGCCCGCGCCGGGCACCCGGAAGGTGTTCACCAACTCGGCCAGGTGCTGGGCCTGCTCACGCAAGCTCATGCCGGCCGCGGCCGTCTGCTCCACCAGGGCGGCGTTCTGCTGCGTCAGCTCGTCCATGTGCGAGACCGCCTCGTTGATTTGCACCAGGCCGCCGGTCTGCTCGGTGGAGGCCTGGCTGATGCGCGCCACCAGCTCGGCCAGGCTGCGGATCGAGCTGACCGTGTCCTGCATGGTGACGCCCGCGCCGTTCACCAGCTTGGCACCCGCGCCGACCTGATTGACGCTGGTGGCGATCAGCTGCTTGATCTGCTTGGCGGCCTCGGCGCTGCGCTGTGCCAGCGCACGCACCTCGGAGGCCACCACCGCAAAGCCGCGCCCCTGCTCGCCGGCGCGGGCCGCCTCGACGGCGGCGTTGAGCGCCAGGATATTGGTCTGGAAGGCAATGCTGTCGATCACCGCGATGATCTCCTCGATCTTGCGGCTGCTGGCCTCGATATCGCCCATGGTGCTGATGATCTGCGCCACCGCCTGGCCGCCGGTCAGCGCGACCTCGCAGGCGCGCTGGGCCAGGCCGCTGGCCTCGGCGGCCTGGTCGGCGTTGCTGCGCACCGTCACGGTCAGCTCTTCCATCGAGCTGGCGGTCTGCTGCAGCGCCGAGGCTTGCTGCTCGGTGCGTTGCGAGAGGTCGTTGTTGCCCTGGGCCAGTTCCTGCGAGGCCTGGGCCACATGGTCGGCATTGCCGCGCACCTCGCCAATCACGCCGCGCAGGCCGTCGCGCATCGCCAGCAGCGACTGGTTGAGCTGGCCGATCTCGTCCCTGGAGCTGGCATCCACATCGCCGCTCAGATCGCGGCGCGCGATCTGGTCGGCCAGCACCACCGCATGGCCCAGCGGCACGATGATGCTGCGCGAGATGCCGCGCGCCACCAGCAGGATGACCGCCATCATCAGGGCCAGCAGGATCAGCACGATCCAGCTGCTCCATTGCAGTTCGCGCACACGCTGGCTCAGCAGCTTCTCCAGCGCATCCATGGCCTGCTCGCCGCAGACGAACATCGCGTCGATGGTCTTGGTGTAGCTGGCGATGTAGTCGGGCGCCGGGTACTTGAGTTCGGTGGCGGCGACAAGTTCCTGGCGCGTCAGCTGCAAGGAGCCCTCCACCTGGCTTGCCAGGTTGGTGATGGCGCCGGCGAGCTGACGCTTCAGCTCGGCGTCGACGGCAAAGCTTTTCTCGAAGGCCGTGACCATGCCGCTGTGCTGGTCGGAGGCCTGCTGCACCAGGCCGGTCAGCAGGGTGCGGCCTTCCGGACCGATCTGCGCCTCGGCCAGGAAGCCGGCTCCGCGCGCACGCGCCTGACCCATGGCCTCGGTGGCCAGCGGCAGCTTGACCAGGCTGGCGGTGATGAGGAAGTAGGTGGCGGCCTCGGGGTCCAGGATCAGGCCCGACTGGTCGACCAGCTGATCGAGCAGCTTGAAGTAGACCGCGATCAGCTGCGCATGCTTGCTGCTGCTCTGTGCTGCCTTCAACGACTTGGCATCCACCTCGCCGGACAGCGCCTGCCACTGCTGCTGCGCGTTCTGCCAGGTCTTGCGCATCGGCTCGGTCAGCTCCAGCCGGGTCAGCATGCCGTCCACCTTGGCGAACTGCTTCTTGACCTCGGCGTTCTTGGCGGCGCGCGCGTCCTGCACCGCGTTGTTACCGCCCAGCTGCGCGGCCGAGAGGCCACGGTGTTGCTGGGTCAGTTGGGTGAGTTTGACGAGCTGGCGCGCCGGCGCCAGGCCTTCGAGTTCACCCTCGGCGGCGGCGGCCAGGTCGCGCGCCTGCTTGATCTGGAAGGCCGAGGGGATGCTGAGTGCCAGCAGGACGAGCAGGCTCAACAGCAGGAGCTTGCGGCGGATGGTGAGTCGGTTCAGCAGGCTCATGGAGATTCTCCTCAGAGCGCAGAAAGGGCGGCAGCCATGCCACCCGAACGACTCAGCGCGTGCTCCCACCTGTGCTCTTGGGCAACAGGACCGCTGACTTGGCTTTTGCTAGTCTACGCAGCCGTGCGAACGCCGGCCAGCCCTTATTCGCGGCAGGGTATCAGCCGCGCCGGCCGCTGCGATGAAAGTCGGGCTTGCGCGCCATCTGCGAATGTGCCGGCTCGGTGGGTTCCGGGAAAGCGGCGCCATGATGCAGCTCGGTGGGCGGTGGCGGCACCGGGGGACTGGGGGCCTTGAACAGGTTCAGCACGATGGCCGGCAAGAGATCAAAGCGCACCGCGCCGGCCAGGGCCAGCACCAGCACCAACAGGATCAGCAGGGATGAAGCAAGGTCGGACATGGATGGCCTCCGGGCTGTGCGCGTGTAAGGATGGTGGCACTGCGAGCGCGGGTGCACAAGTGGCGCGGCTTGCGTGATCACAAGCATTCAGCATGGGTTCAGCCCCGGCTTCCTAGAATGCCTGTTCCACCGGCCCGGAGGATTCCGCCATGAACGCTGCCCTGCCTCGCGATCTGCTGCCCGACTATGCGCCGCGGCCCCTGCCTCCGGCGATGCTGGAGGCCTTGCAGGCGCGCTTTGGCAGCCGATGCTCGGTGGCGCTGGCGCTGCGCGAGCAGCATGGCCGGGATGAGTCGCCCTTCGACGTGCCGCCGCCCGATGCGGTGGTGTTTGCCGAAACGAACGAGGAGGTGGCCGTGGTCGTGGCGCTGGCCCAGCAGCACCGCGTGCCGGTGATCCCCTATGGCGCCGGCACCTCGCTGGAAGGCCATCTGCTGGCGGTGCAGGGTGGGGTGAGCCTGGATGTGTCGCGCATGAACAAGATCCTGCGTGTGCATGCCGAGGACCTGACCGTGACGGTGCAGGCCGGCGTGACGCGCAACCAGCTCAACAACGAGCTCAGGCACCAGGGCCTGTTCTTCCCGATCGACCCGGGTGCCGATGCCTCGCTGGGCGGCATGGCGGCCACGCGCGCCAGCGGCACGAATGCGGTGCGCTACGGCACCATGCGCGAGAACGTGCTGGGCCTGACGGTGGTGACGGCGCAGGGCGAGATCGCGCAGACCGGTTCGCGTGCGCGCAAGAGCAGCGCCGGCTACGACCTGACGCGCCTGTATGTGGGCAGCGAGGGCACGCTGGGCGTGATCACCGAGCTCACGCTCAAGCTCTATCCGCTGCCCGAGGCGGTGTCGGCGGCGGTGTGCTTCTTTCCCAGCATCGATGCGGCGGTGCAGACCACCATCCAGATCATCCAGATGGGCGTGCCGATCGCGCGCTGCGAGCTGCTGGACGCCAACACGGTGCGTGCGGTGAACCTGCACGACCGCCTGGGCCTGCGCGAGTCGGCCATGCTGCTGATGGAGTTCCATGGCTCGCCGGCCAGCGTGGCCGAGCAGGCCGCCACGGTGCAGGAGATTGCGCGCGAGTTCGGTGGCGAGGACTTCGACTGGGCCACCACGCCCGAGGCGCGCAGCAAGCTCTGGACCGCGCGCCACCATGCCTACCTCTCGGCCCTGCAGACGCGGCCGGGCTGCCGCTGCGTCACCACCGATACCTGCGTGCCGATCTCACGCCTGGCCGAGAGCATCAATGCCTCGGTGCAGGAGGTGGAGGAGGCCGGCATTCCCTACTTCATCGTCGGCCATGTGGGCGACGGCAATTTCCACCTCGGCTATCTGATCGACCCGGCCAAGCCCGCGGAGCGCGAGACCGCCGAGCGCCTCAGCCATCAGATGGTGGCGCGCGCGCTGGCGCTGGAGGGCACCTGCACCGGCGAGCACGGCATCGGCCTGCACAAGCAAGGCTTTCTGGTGGAAGAGGCGGGCGAGGCCGCGGTGGCGCTGATGCGCACGCTCAAGCGCGCGCTCGACCCGCACAACATCATGAACCCGGGCAAGATCTTCCGGATCTAGCGCTCAGCTCAGCTCAGTTCAGCTCGCTGACGCTGTAGCTGGGCGTGTCGCTGCCGCTCGCATAGCTGGCGGTGACGGTGTAGCGCTTGGTGGCGCCCGCCGCGCTGATCTGCACCGCATAGACCACGCTGGCGGCGGCCGAGGCGGTGACCTCCACCTTGGCGCTGGCAGCGTTGCTGGCGGCCAGCGTGGCGATCGAGCCCAGGGCGGGCCGCGAGGCCTTCAGTTCCCAGGGCTTGAGCAGGTAATCGATCTTGTTGCCGCTGCCGCTGGCCCAGTAGGGCTGGCGCACCTGGGCGTTGGCCAGGCGGTACTGGCTGTTGGTGAGCGGGCCTTCCAGCTGGACCTTGCTGAGCACCAGATCGCCGATGGTGAGGGTGGGGGCACCGCTGGCGTCGTAGTCCACCGTGGCCACCGAGCTGTCGGGGCCGAAGCTGTAGTCGCCCAGCTTGCCGGCGAAGGCCGTGGTGCTGAGCTTGAGGTGGGCGTTGGCGTAGCTGCTGGCCTTGGTGTCGATCTCGCTGAGGAAGTCGATGCGGTACTGGCCGCTCAGGCTGATGGCGAGCCCGTCGACCGGGCCGGCCAGGTTGGTGAAGCTCATCGCGATGAAGCTGCTGGCCGGGATCTTGACGGCGTCGGCGGCGAAATTGGCCTCCACCGTGGCCGAGCCGGTGCAGGGGCCGGTGAACAGCTCCAGTTCCACACAGGTGAAGGCCTCGACCGCCTGCGCCTTGCCGAGCGCCAGCACCTGGGCGCTCGGCCGGTTGGCCGCCGCGGCATTGGCCGCCGCGGCATTGGCCGCCGCGGCATTGGCCGCGGCCGCACTGGGGCTGCCCAGGTCGAACAAGGGGTTCTGGCCCAGCACCACGCTCTTGCTGACCGCCGTGTTGGCGGCGCTCAGGCTGCCCTCCACCGCCTTCTGCGCCTCGGAGCTGGCGGCGTAGAGGTTGTCGGTGGGGCTGCTGCTGTCGGAGGAGCCGCCGCCACCGCAGGCGGCCAGCGCGGCGGCCAGGCCGAGGGCCGCCAAGCGGCCGGGCCGCGGGTTGATGAGCACAGACATGGGGAACTCCCTGAGCGAGCGATAGCCAGCAAATTCTAGGAGTCGGCAGCCGCTTCGCGCGTCGCAAGTAGGGCGGCTAAGCCCCGCTATTGACCTGTTCAGCCCCCCTTCAATGTTCGGGGGCGGGCACGCTCCAGCGCTGGGTGATGTCGCCCAGGGCGTTGGCGCTTTCCAGGTGCACGCCAAAGCCCCACAGCCTTGCCACATGCTTGAGCACCTCCTGCGCGGTTTCATGCAGGGGGCGGTCCATATGCTGGGTGTGGCGCAGGGTCAGCGAACGGTCGCCGCGCAGATTGACGTTCCAGACCTGGATATTGGGCTCGCGGGTGGAGAGGTCGTACTGCTTGGACAGGGCCTCGCGCACATGCTGGTAGCCGGACTCGTCGTGGATGGCCGAGATCTCGTAGTCCTTGAGCTTCTCGTCGTCGACGATGGAGAAGAGGCGGAACTCGCGCATCAGATTCGGGCTGAGGTACTGGCCGATGAAGCTCTCGTCCTTGAAGTTGCGCATCGCATGGTGCAGGGTGGGCAGCCAGTCGCTGCCGGCGATGTCGGGGAACCAGCGCCGGTCCTCCTCGGTGGGCTGCTCGCAGATGCGCTTGATGTCGGTGTACATCGCGAAGCCCAGCGCATAGGGATTGAGGTTGGCCATGGGCTGCTGGGCGATCACATTGGTGTGCGACTTCAGCCACTCGATCATCATGCCGTCGCTGAGGTAGCCGTCGTCATACATCTGGTTCAGCAGGCGGTGGTGCCAGAAGGTGGCCCAGCCCTCGTTCATCACCTGGGTCTGGCGCTGCGGATAGAAGTACTGGGCGATCTTGCGCACGATGCGCACCACCTCTCGCTGCCAGGGTTCCAGCAACGGCGCGTTCTTCTCGATGAAGTAGAGGATGTTCTCCTGCGGCTCCTCGGGGAAGCGGCGCGCGCTTTGCGCCTCGGCCTCCTTGTCGGCGCGGCGCGGCAGGGTGCGCCAGAGGTCGTTGATCTGCTGCTGGGCGTAATGCTCGCGGTCCTTGAGCCTGGCGCGCTCCTCGGCCAGCGAGAGCTTGGCCGGGCGGCGATAGCGGTCCACGCCATGGTTCATCAGCGCGTGGCAGGAATCCAGCAAGGCCTCCACCGCCTCCATGCCGTGGCGCTCCTCGCATTCGGCCACATAGTTCTTGGCATAGACCAGGTAGTCGATGATGGACGAGGCGTCCGTCCACATGCGGAACAGGTAGTTGCCCTTGAAGAAGCTGTTGTGGCCGTAGCAGGCATGGGCGATCACCAGCGCCTGCATGGCCATCGTGTTCTCCTCCATCAGGTAGGCGATGCAGGGGTCGGAGTTGATGACGATCTCGTAGGCCAGGCCCATCTGGCCGCGCTTGTAATTGCGCTCGGTGGCGATGAACTCCTTGCCATAGCTCCAATGCCGGTAGTTCACCGGCATGCCCACCGAGGCGTAGGCGTCCATCATCTGCTCGGCGGTGATGATCTCCAGCTGGTTGGGGTAGGTGTCCAGGCCATAGCGCTCGGCGGTGGCACGGATCACGTCGTGATATTCGTCGATCAGCTCGAAGGTCCAGTCGCTGGGCGATGCCAGGTGCTGGCTGGGGCGCCTGGGCAGGGGCTTCATCTCGCGCAGCGGCTCGGGCGTGCGGCGGCCGCCGTATTCGCCGCTGTCCGAGGCCCTTCCGATATTGCGGCGGTTCTCGATCTGGCTCATGTGCTTGCTCCTTCCTTCTTGAACAAGTCACGGAACACCGGGTAGATCTGCGCCACCTCCACCGCCTTGCGCATCGCGAACGGATAGCCCTCGTCGGCCAGCTTGCAGTATTCCTCCCAGAGGTTCTGCTCCTGCTCGGCCACCTGCACATAGGCGAAGTAGCGGCACAGGGGCAGGATCTTCTCGGCCAGCAACTCGCGGCAGCGGCCGCTGTCGTGGTGCCAGTTGTCGCCATCGCTGGCCTGGGCGCCGTAGATATTCCACTCGGTGGGGGAATAGCGCTCGCGGATGATCTGTTCCATCAGCACCAGGGCCGAGGAGACCACCGTGCCGCCGGTTTCGGTGGCGTGGAAGAAGTTCTGCTCGTCCACCTCCTGGGCCTGGGTGTGGTGGCGGATGAAGACCACGTCGATCTTCTCGTAATGCCGCGTCAGGAACAGGTAGAGCAGGATGAAGAAGCGCTTGGCCAGATCCTTGCGCGATTCGTCCATCGAGCCCGACACATCCATCAGGCAGAACATCACGGCTCTTGTGGTCGGCACCGGCACGCGCACGCGGCTGCGAAAGCGCAGATCGATGGGATCGAGAAACGGGATCCTGGCGATGCGTTCCCTCAGCAGCGCGATGCGCGCCTCGGTCTCGGCGATCAGGGCCTTCACATCGGGCTTGTTGGCGTCCTCCCGCTTGAGCAGCTCCAGGCGTTCCTCCAGCTCGTGCAGCTCGCGCCGCTTGCCCATGCCCAGCGCGATGCGCCGGCCTAATGCGCCGCGCATCGAGCGCACCACGTGCAGATTGGTGGGCGTGCCATCGCTGGTGTAGCCGGCCCGGTGCGTCTTGTACTCGGGGGTGTCGGCCAGCGTGGTGCGCGCCAGATTGGGCAGGGCCAGGTCCTCGAAGAAGACCTGCATGAACTCTTCCTTGCTGAGGTGGAAGACGAAGTCGTCCTCGCCCTCGCCTGAGTCGCTGGCCTTGCCGCCGCCCTGACCCTGGCCGCCTCCCTTGGGCTTGGGCACGCGGTCGCCCTTCACATGCTCGGTATTGCCCGGCCGCACCACCTCGCGGACGCCGCCCTCGCCATGGCCGAACACCGGCTCGCTGAGGTCCTTCTTGGGGATGTGCACATCCTCGCCGCGCTCCATGTCGCGGATACCGCGCCCGTCCACGGCGCGGCGCACCGCCTCGCGGATCTGCTCCTTGTGGCGGCGCAGGAAGCGCTCGCGATTGCCTATGGACTTGTTCTTTCCCGAGAGCCGCCGATCAATGATCTGTTGCAGCATTTGTGCTCCTGGTTCAAGAACTCTTGCGCACTCTCAAGTACCACTCGCAGAGCAGGCGCACCTGCTTGGCCGTGTAGCCCTTGTCCACCATGCGCTGCACGAAGTTCTCGTGCTTCTTGGCCTCGTCGGCACTGGCCTTGGCGTTGAAGCTGATCACCGGCAGCAGCTCCTCGGTGTTGGAGAACATCTTCTTCTCGATCACCGTGCGCAGCTTCTCGTAGCTGGTCCAGGCCGGGTTCTTGCCGGCGTTGTTGGCGCGCGCGCGCAGCACGAAGTTGACGATCTCGTTGCGGAAGTCCTTGGGGTTGCTGATGCCGGCCGGCTTCTCGATCTTCTCGAGCTCGGCGTTCAGGGCCGAGCGGTCGAACACCTCGCCGGTGTCGGTGTCGCGGTACTCCTGGTCCTGGATCCAGTAGTCGGCATAGGTGACGTAGCGGTCGAAGATGTTCTGGCCGTACTCGCTATAGCTTTCCAGGTAGGCGGTCTGGATCTCCTTGCCGATGAACTCGGCATAGCGCGGCGCCAGATGCTCCTTGATGAAGCCGATGTACTTGTCTTCCAGCTCCTTGGGGAACTGCTCGCGCTCGATCTGCTGCTCCAGCACATACATCAGGTGCACCGGATTGGCCGCCACCTCGCTGGAATCGAAGTTGAAGACCTTGGAGAGGATCTTGTAGGCAAAGCGCGTGGAGACGCCGCTCATGCCCTCGTCGACGCCGGCATAGTCGCGGTACTCCTGGTAGCTCTTGGCGCGTGGGTCGGTGTCCTTGAGGTTCTCGCCATCGTAGATCTGCATCTTCGAGTACAGCGAGGAGTTCTCGGGTTCCTTCAGTCTCGTGAGGATGGCGAACTGGCTCATCATCTTGAGCGTGCCGGGGGCGCACTTGGCGTCGGACAGCGATGAGCCGCGGATCAGCTTCTCGTAGATCTTCACCTCTTCGCTGACGCGCAGGCAGTAGGGCACCTTGACGATGTAGATGCGATCGAGGAAGGCCTCGTTGTTCTTGTTGTTGCGGAAGGTCTTCCACTCACTCTCGTTGCTATGCGCCAGCACGATGCCGTCGAAGGGGATGGCGCCAAAGCCCTCGGTGCCCTTGAAGTTGCCTTCCTGCGTGGCGGTCAGCAGCGGGTGCAGCACCTTGATGGGGGCCTTGAACATTTCCACAAACTCCAGCAGGCCCTGGTTTGCCAGGCAGAGGCCGCCGGAATAGCTGTAGGCATCGGGATCGTCCTGCGCGTAGGTCTCGAGCTTGCGGATGTCGACCTTGCCCACCAGCGAGGAAATGTCTTGGTTGTTTTCGTCACCCGGCTCGGTCTTGGCCACGCCGACCTGCTTGAGCACGCTGGGGTAGCGCTTCACCACCTTGAAGCGGCGGATGTCGCCGCCGAACTCGTCCAGGCGCTTCACCGCCCAGGGGCTGAGGATGCGGTTCAGATAGCGGCGCGGGATGCCGTATTCCTTCTCCAGCAGCGGGCCGTCCTCGGCCGCGTCGAACAGGCCCAGCGGCGATTCGTTCACCGGCGAACCGGCCAGCGCATAGAAGGGCACATGCTCCATCAGCTGCTTGAGGCGCTCGGCGATCGAGCTCTTGCCGCCGCCCACCGGGCCCAGCAGATAGAGGATCTGCTTCTTCTCTTCCAGGCCTTGCGCGGCATGGCGGAAGTAGCTCACCACCTGCTCGATCGCATCCTCCATGCCGTAGAACTCGGCGAAGGCGGGGTAGAGCTTGATGGTCTTGTTGGCGAACAGGCGCGAGAGGCGCTGGTCGTGGCGGGTGTCCACCGTATGCGGCTCACCGATGGCCTGCAGCATGCGCTCGGCGGCGCTGGCGTAGGCGAGGGGATTGCGCTTGCACTCGGCGAGGTATTCCTCAAGCGTGAGTTCCTCGACGCGGGTGCGTTCGTAGCGTGCGGCAAAACTGCTGATCACGTCCATGCTGACCTCCTGTGTTCGTGGGAGGCGACGCCGGATCCGGCAGCGATGCTGGCGTCGTCTGGGAAGTTCTGGCGGCGTCCTGAATCAAGGCGCCGTCAGAGCTTTCCTGAGCTCGGCATGTCTACAGCTTCGATCAAGGCAAGCGTGTCAATGCTTTGAAAAAGAGGGCAGTTGGCGCCGCCCAAATTCGATCGCTTGACACCATGCTACGCCCATCCGCCATCATGTGCGCGGCAGGCGACGTGATGCCCTTCACACTGCCTTCAGCGTGTTGCGCGCACGGCCAGTTGACAGCTGTTTGCATGGCCCGAGTTTGCATGAAAAAAGCCGTGCGCTCCGGCACGGCTTCGTTGCATTGCTGCTTTGCTTTTTACTGCGGACCGCGCAGCCTGTCGATCAGGCCGTTGAGCTCGTCGAGCGAGCCGAACTGGATGCTGAGCTCGCCCTGTTCGCCGCGCTTGGTGCGCTTCTTCACCACGATCTCGACCTGTGCGGTGAGCAGATCGGACAGCTCTTCCTCGAGCCGCAAGAGGTCGCGGCTCTTCTCGTTCTTGACGCGCAGCAAGGGCGTCTGGCGGCCCGCGCCCTGGCGCTGCACCAGCTTCTCGGCCTCGCGCACGCTGAGCTTCTTGGCGGCGATCTCGGTGGCGCAGGTGATCTGGTGCGCGCCGTCCAGGGCCAGCAGGGCGCGTGCGTGGCCCATGTCCAGATCGCCCGCCATCAGCATGTTCTGCACCGGGCTGGCGAGCTGCAGCAGACGCAGCAGATTGCTGGCGGCACTGCGCGAGCGACCCACTGCCTGGGCGGCCTGTTCGTGCGTGAGACCGAACTCCTCGGTGAGGCGCTTCAGACCCTGCGCCTCTTCGAGCGGATTGAGGTCCTCGCGCTGGATGTTCTCGATCAGGGCCATCGCCGCGGCGGCCTCGTCGGGCACCGCCTTCACCAGCACCGGCACCTCGCGCAGGCCTGCCAGCTTGGCGGCGCGGAAGCGCCGTTCGCCGGCGATGATCTCGTAGCGCACCGCGCCATCCGGCTTGATGGGGCGCACGAGGATGGGCTGCATGATGCCCTGCGCCTTGATGCTCTCGGCCAGCTCGTAGAGCGAGCCTTCGTCCATGCGCGTGCGCGGCTGGTACTTGCCGGCCTGCATCTGCTCCAGCCTCAGTTGGCTGGGCTCGCCGTCACCGGCGGGTGCGGCGGATTCGCTGACTTTGGGGCCGAGCAAGGCCTCCAGGCCCATGCCCAGGCCCTTGGGTTTTTTTGTCACCATAGGGCGCGATTGTCCCTTACTGCCGGAGTTGGCCCAGCAGGGCCTGGCCGGCGGGCCAGCCGCCCAGTCCGGACGCCGTGTTGAGATGGCCCAGCGCGCCGGCGATCACCAGCTTGGCGCCCCAGTCGGCGGCCATTTGCGCGCCGCGCTCCGGTGCACAGAAGGGGTCATCGCTGCTCACCACCGCGATGGCGGGAAAGGGCAGGGCGCGGCGCCGGATCGGCCGCCAGTTGTGCAGCTGTGGCGGCATGTCATCGCGCTCGGTATCGGGCGGCGCCACCAGCAGTGCGCCCGCCACGCGGGCGCTGTGCCGGCTGTGCTCGGCCCAGCTGGCCACCAGCTGGCAGCCCAGGCTGTGCGCCACCAGCAGGGCCGGCCGGTGCAGCAGGCGGGCGTCGTTCAGGAGCACCTCGTCCAGGCGCGCCATCCAGTCGCCACGGCGCGGCCAATCCCAGTCGGCCTGCTCGATGCGCTGGTGGCCCAGCTCGCGCTCCCAGCGGCTCTGCCAATGCTCGGGATCCGAGTTCAACCAGCCGGGCAACAGGTATACAGGGTGATCCGACATGCTTTGGCTTTATGCTTTCAGTCCTTTTGTTTGGATTGTGCTGGAGAAGTCATGACGTACGCGGTGTTTGTGGATGGCCAGGAGGGCACGACGGGCCTGCGTATTCACGAGTACCTGGCCCAGCGCCAAGACATCGAGGTGCTGCGCATTGACGCCGACAAGCGCAAGGACGCCACCGAACGCGCGCGCCTGCTGAACGCCGCCGATGTGGCCTTTCTCTGCCTGCCCGACGCCGCCTCGCGCGAGGCCGCGGCCATGATCAGCAATCCCAACACCTGCCTGATCGACGCCAGCACCGCGCACCGCACGGTGCCGGGCTGGACCTTCGGCCTGCCCGAGCTGTGCAAGGGCCAGCGTGAGGCCATCCGCGCCGCCAAGCGCATCGCCAACCCGGGCTGCCATGCCAGCGCCTTTATCCTGGCGCTGCGCCCCTTGGTGGACGCTGGCCTGCTGGGCGCTGAGGCGCTGGTCTCGGCCACCTCCATCACCGGCTACTCGGGCGGTGGCAAGAGCATGATTGCCCAGTATGAAGCTGGCGGCGATGCCAGGCTGCAGGCCCCGCGGCCCTATGCTCTGGGCCTGACGCACAAGCACCTGCCCGAGATGATGGCGCACACCGGCCTGCGCCATGCGCCGGTGTTCCAGCCCATCGTCGGCAATTTCTACAAGGGCCTGGCGGTGAGCGTGCCCCTGCACCTGAGCCAGCTGCGCGCCGGCAGCACGCCCGCGCAGGTGTGCGAGGCCCTGGCCGCGCATTACGAGGGCGAGCGCTTCATCCGCGTGATGCCGCTGCGCGACCCCGCCACGCTGGAAGACGGCTTCTTCGATGTGCAGGCCTGCAACGACACGAACCGGGTGGACATCTTTGTGTTCGGTAGCCCGGACGACAAACCTGGCCAGATCCTCATGATGGCACGCCTGGACAACCTCGGCAAGGGCGCCAGCGGTGCCGCCGTGCAGGCGATGAATGTGCACCTGGGCGTGGAAGAAAGCCTGGGCCTTTGAGCGCGCTGCGGCAATGGCGGCGTGACGAGGAGGTGCCGCAGGCCGCGCTGGATGCGGTGCGCGAGGGCGTATTCATCCACGGCCGCCAGCAGGCCCAGGGCAGCGATGCGCGTGACATTGCCTGCGCCCTCTACGAAGGCGATGAGCTGCTGGCGGGCGCTACCGGCCGCACCGAGTTCGGTCGGCTCTATGTGAACTATCTCTGGGTGGAGGCCGATCGGCGCGGCGAGGGGCTGGGCGGCGCATGCCTGCGCCAGCTCGAGGCGCAGGCGCTCAAACGCGGCTGTGTGGACGCGCTGATCGAGACCCTCTCGGACGAAACGGCGCAGATCTACGAGCACCTGGGCTACGCCTGCATCGCCCATGTGCATGACTATGTGCCGGGCTTCACCCGCCACATCCTGCTCAAGGTCTGGAAGCCGCGCGACTGAGCGTCGCTCATGCCGCGGCGCGCGGATCGTGGCTGCGGTAGTGGTAGCGATAGGCCTGGATGAAGCCCAGCCGGCGGTAGAGGCGCTGTGCCACGGCGTTCTCGGTGCCGACCTGCAGATAGGCCGCGCACGCGCCCTGCGCTGCCGCCTGACGCAAGAGGGCGCGGCACAGCTGCTCGCCATGCCCCTGGCCGCGCTGATCGGCCGGCGTGAAGATGTCGAACAGGCCGACCATGTCGCCCTCGCGTGCGAACTGGCCGCAGCAGAGCAGGGCGCTGTCGTTGCTGCGTTGCAGCAAAAACCCCTGATAGGGAACGGCCGAGGCCTGCATGCGTTCGGCATGGGCAGCAATTTCGGTGGCGCTGGAGCCGCGCAGCAGGCCCACCGCCCGCGCATAGGTATCCGCATCCACCGCCCGCAAGACCTGACCCTCGGGCAGGCCCTGCCATGCCGCATCGACGAGATGCGCGCGCACCATCACATCGGCAGCGTCGAACTCGAACCAGCCGCGCCCGGCCAACTGTTGGTCCAGGTCGGCGGGCTGGCTGTAAGGGGTGATGCGCAGCACCAGCGGCAGGCCGGCGGCGTCGAAGCTGGCCTGGCAACGCGCCAGCAATTCATCCAGCGGCAGGCTGCCGGCCTGCAGGGCGTTGATGCAGCGCGAGCGCTTGGCTTTGCCGGGGGAAAGGCGTATCAGCCAGCCATCCACCCAGGCCTCCTGCGGCGGTGCGCTGGCGTTCAGGCCGGCCTGCTCGGCGCGCTGCGCCAGCGCCGCCAATGCTGCGGTGTCCACCGTCACATCGTGGCGATGCGCCGCACCATCTCGCGGGCAAAGTCCACAAAGGCCTGGGCACCCTTGGAGCTGGGGTCGAACACGACGCCGGGCAACCCATAGCTGGGCGCCTCGGCCAGGCGCACATTGCGCGGGATCACGGTGTCGAACACCTTGTCGCCGAAATGCGCCTTGAGCTGGTCGCTGACCTGGTTCTGCAAGGTAATGCGCGGGTCGAACATGACGCGCAGCAGGCCGATGATCTGCAGATCGGCATTCAGATTGGCATGCACCTGCTTGATGGTGTTGACCAGGTCCGACAGACCTTCCAGCGCGAAGTACTCGCACTGCATGGGCACCACCACGCCATGGGCGCAGCACAGGCCGTTGAGCGTCAGCATCGAGAGCGAGGGCGGGCAATCGATCAGGATGAAGTCGTAGTCGGCGCTGGCGGCGGCCAGGGCAGTCTTGAGGCGGCGCTCGCGGCGCTCCAGCTCCACCAGCTCGACCTCGGCGCCCGCCAGCTCGCGGTTGGCGCCCAGCACGTCGTAGCCGGCCTTCTCGCTGTGCTGCTTGGCCTCGGCCACGCTGGCGGATTCCAGCAGCACGTCGTACACGCTCAGTTCCAACGCGCGCTTGTCGATGCCCGAGCCCATGGTGGCGTTGCCCTGCGGGTCCAGATCCACCACCAGCACGCGCTGGCCCACCTTGGCCAAGCCGGCGGCAAGGTTGACGGTGGTGGTGGTCTTGCCGACCCCACCTTTTTGATTGGCAACGCAGAAGATCTTGGCCATGGTCTTTTATTTTGTGCAGGCAGGATGGTAGCCGCGATGCGAAGCGGCCATGGTGAGATCAGCCCTTGGGTTTGATCCAGATGAGACAGCGCTGCGCATCCAGGCCTGGCACCTGCAGTTGTTCCACGTGAAACACATCCAGGTCGGCCGGCAGGGCCGCCAGTTCTTCCGTGGGGTGTTGGCCCTTCATGGCCAACCAGATCGCGCCGGGTTTCAGGTGTGCCCGGGTGAGGGTGGTGAAGTCCAGCAGCGAGGCAAAGGCGCGCGAGGTGATCAGGTCAAAGGCCGGCACCTTGAGCGCCTCGACCCTTGAGTGTTCCCCGTGCAGATTGGATAAGCCCAGCTCCGCCGCTACCTGCTTGATAAAAGTGGCCTTCTTGGCCACGGCATCCACGCAGGTCACATCGATGCCCGGCTCGCAGATGGCCACCACCACGCCCGGCAAGCCACCGCCGCTGCCCACGTCCATCATGCGCAGAGCTTGGCCTTGGGCATGGCGGCGCAGCGCCGGCAGCAGGCTCAGGCTGTCCACCAGATGCTGGGTCAGCATGGCCTGGGGGTCGCGCACGGCGGTGAGGTTGTAGACCTTGTTCCATTTCTGGATCAGGTCCAGATAGGCGAGCAGTTGGTCCAGTTGCTTGTCGCTGAGCGTCAGGCCCAGGGTCTGCGCGGCCGCTTGCAGGGGGGCGCGCAGGGATGCGATGTCGGTCATGCGGCGGCGTTGCTGTCGTCGTTGGAGGCAGGGGTGGAGCCGTCGAAGCCCTTGAAGCGGCCCTTCTTGAGGTGCACCAGCAGCAGGGAGATGGCGGCCGGGGTCACGCCCGAGATGCGCGAGGCCTGGCCCAGGGTCTCGGGCAGGTGCTTGCTGAGCTTCTGCCGCACCTCGAAGGAGAGGGCGCTGACCTGGCTGTAGTCCAGCTCGGCGGGCAGGCGCAGGTTCTCGAAATGCGCGGCGCGGGCCACATCCTCGACCTGCTTGTTGATGTAGCCGGCGTACTTGACGCTGGTCTCCACCTGCTCGATCACGGCCGCGGCCAGGGTCTCGCCCAGCTCGGCATTCAAGGAAGCGCGCGAAACATCGGCCTCGGGGCGGGCAATACGGCTCACCTCGGTCAGGGTGTCGAACACCACGCCGGGGCGGCGCAGCAGGTCGATCAAGGTGTACTCGCGCTCCAGGGCCTTGCCCACCAGGCGCTCGGCGTCGCCGGCCGGCAGGATGCCGGGATGCACCCAGGTGGACTTGAGCTTCTCTGTTTCACGTGAAACAGCATCGCGCTTGCGGTTGAAGGCATCCCAGCGTTGATCGTCCACCAGGCCCAGTTCGCGGCCGACCTCGGTCAGGCGCAGGTCGGCGTTGTCCTCGCGCAGCTGCAGGCGGAATTCGGCGCGGCTGGTGAACATGCGGTAGGGCTCGGTCACGCCCTTGGTGATGAGGTCGTCCACCAGCACGCCCAGGTAGGCCTGGTCGCGTGCCGGCAGCCAGGGGCCGCGGCCTTGCACCTGCAGGGCGGCGTTCAGCCCGGCGAACAGGCCCTGGGCGGCGGCTTCCTCATAGCCCGTCGTGCCATTGATCTGCCCGGCGAAGTAGAGGCCGTGGATGGCACGGGTTTCGAAGCTGCTCTTCAGCTCGCGCGGGTCGAAGTAGTCGTACTCGATGGCGTAGCCGGGGCGCAGGATATGCGCCTCTTCCAGGCCGGGAATCGAGCGCACGGCGGCCAACTGGATATCGAAGGGCAGTGAGGTGGAGATGCCGTTGGGGTAGAACTCGTGCGTTGTCAGGCCCTCGGGCTCCAGGAAGATCTGGTGGCTGTCCTTGTCGGCAAAGCGGTTCACCTTGTCTTCGATGCTGGGGCAGTAGCGCGGCCCGACGCCCTCGATCACGCCGGTGAACATGGGGCTGCGGTCGAAGCCCGAGCGGATGATCTCGTGCGTGCGTGCCGAGGTGTGCGTGATCCAGCAGGGCAGCTGGCGCGGGTGCTGGGCGGCGTTGCCCAGGAAGCTGAACACCGGCACCGGGTCCAGGTCACCGGGCTGCTCCTGGCACTTTGAAAAATCGATGCTGCGGCCGTCGATGCGTGGCGGCGTGCCGGTCTTGAGCCGGCCCTGCGGCAGCTTCAGCTCCTTCAAGCGCGCCGAGAGCGAGACCGCCGGCGGATCGCCGGCGCGGCCGGCGCTGTAGTTCTGCAGGCCGATATGGATGCGGCCATCGAGGAAGGTGCCGGCCGTCAGCACCACCGCGCGGGCGCGGAACTGCAGGCCCGACTGGGTGACGGCGCCGACCACGCGATCGCCCTCCACCATCAGATCGTCCACCGCCTGCTGGAACAGCCACAGGTTCGGCTGGTTCTCCAGGCGCTGGCGGATGGCGGCCTTGTAGAGCACGCGGTCGGCCTGGGCGCGGGTGGCGCGCACGGCCGGGCCCTTGGAGCCATTGAGGATGCGGAACTGGATGCCGGACTCGTCGGTGGCCGCGGCCATCGCGCCTCCCAGGGCGTCGACTTCCTTGACCAGATGGCCCTTGCCGATGCCTCCGATCGAGGGGTTGCAGCTCATCTGGCCCAGGGTCTCGATATTGTGGGTCAGCAGCAAGGTGCTGACGCCCATGCGCGCGGCGGCCAGCGCGGCCTCGGTGCCGGCATGGCCGCCACCGACCACGATGACGTCGAATTCCTTGGGATAGAGCATGGGGAGTGGGCCTCGATTCGGCGCCGTCGCAGGGATGTGCAAAGTGGCGCGGGCAAACCCTGGATTTTACGCAAGGGGCTGTGGATAAGTCACGGTCGCCAAGCTTGTCCGCATCGACAATATCGCGATGAATTGCCGTGACCATTGCGCCGCCTGCTGCATCGCGCCCTCCATCAGCTCGCCCATCCCCGGCATGCCCCTGGTCAATGGCATCAGCAAGCCGGCCGGCGTGCGCTGCATCCAGCTCGACGAGCAGGACCGCTGCAAGATCTTTGGCCGCCCCGAGCGCCCCGCCGTGTGCGGCTCGCTGCAGCCCAGCGAGCTGATGTGTGGCGAATCGCGCGAACAGGCGATGCGCTGGCTGGGCTGGATGGAGCGCGAGACAGCACCTTGACAGCGGGGCTGTATAGACTGGGCCGACAAGCCCATACGGAGACCAGCCCCATGACCCTCGATCGCCGCCTCTTGCTTCAATCCGGCCTGGCCGGTGGTGCTGCCCTGCTGGGCCTGCCCGCGGTGGCCCAGGCCGGCTGGCCCAGCCGCTCCATCCGCCTGGTGGTGCCCTTCGCACCCGGTGGCAGTTCGGAGATCGTGGCGCGCGCCACCGCGGCCGAGCTCACCAAGACCCTGGGCCAGACCGTCTATGTGGAAAACAAGCCCGGCGGCGGCGGCAATATCGCGATGGGCGAGGTGGCGCGTTCCGACGACCAGCACACCCTGATCCTGGGCCATGTCGGCACCCTGGCGGTGAATCCGTACATCTACGACAAGCTGCCCTACGACCCCAACAAGGACTTCAAGCCCGTCACCCTGCTGGCCAAGGTGCCCAGCCTCTACGTGGTGCACCCCGATGTGCCTGCCAAGGACCTGAAGGAGTTCGTCGCGCTGGTGCGCAAGAACCCCGGCCGCTACAACTACGGTTCGGCCGGCAATGGCAGCGCCGGCCATCTGGCGATGGAATACCTGAAGATGGCCGGCAACCTCTTCATCCTGCATGTACCCTACCGCGGCACCGGCCCGCAGCTGACCGATCTGCTCGCCGGCCGCCTGGAGGCCGCCTCGGTGGGCGCGCCGGCCATCATGCAGTTCATCAAGGCCGGCAAGCTACGCTGCATTGCCACCGGCTCCAAGGAGCGCCTGGCCCAGCTGCCCGATGTGCCCACCGTGGCCGAGCAGGGCTTCCCCGGCTTCGAGATGACGCAGTGGTATGGCCTGATGGCGCCGGCCAGCATGGCCAACGCCAACCTCGACAAGCTCGCCAGCGAGGCTGCCAAGGCGATACGCGCCAGCGGCTCGCGCGAGCGTCTCAGCAACGACGCCGCCGAGGCGGTGGGCAACACGCCGGCGCAATTCGCCGCCTTCATCGCCCAGGAGCAGCAGCGCTGGAAGGCGGTAGTGGCGCGCGCCAAGATCAAGCCCGATTGAATGCACTAGGGCTTGGCATCAGGCCTGCGCGCCCGGGCTGGCCACCGTGCGCAGGTCCTGCATGACGCGCCCGCCCTGCAGGTTGATGACGCGCTGCGCCGCCGCGATGGTCTCCTGCCTGTGAGCAATCACTATCTTCGTAAGTGAGAGCTGGCGTAGGCTGGCGTTGACCTGGCGCTCGCGCTCCGGGTCCAGCGCGCTGGTTGCTTCGTCCAGGAACAGGAACTTCGGGCGCTTGTAGAGCGCGCGCGCCAGCAGCACGCGCTGGCGCTGGCCGCCCGAGAGGCTGGAGCCCATGTCGCCGATCAGGGTCTGGTAGCCCATCGGCATGGCGGCGATGTCCTCGTGCACGCAGGCCAGGGTGGCGCATTCGGCCACCCAGCCGGGGGCGGCCTCGGGGTCGAAGAAGGAGATGTTGTCGGCCAGGCTGCCGGCGAAGAGCTGGTCGTCCTGCATCACCGTGCCGATCTGCTCGCGCCAATGCTGCAGGCCCAGTTGTGCCAGCGGCACGCCGCCCACCAGGACCTCGCCCTGCTGCGGCGTGTGGATGCCCAGCATCAGCTTCAGCAGGCTGGTCTTGCCGCAGCCCGAGGGGCCGACGATGGCCACCGATTCGCCGGCGGCGATCTGCAGGTCGCAGCCGCTGATGACCTCGGCCTCGCCCTCGGCATAGCGGAAATGCACCCGCGTCAGCGTCAGGCCGGCGTCCGCGGGCAGGGGGCGCGGCGCGGCGCTGGCCGCCGCCTCGGCCGGGCTCAGCACGATGTCCGCCAGGCGTTCGCCCTGCAGGCGCAGCATCTTCAGCTGCACCGCCTTGTCGATCAGCGCGCTGACGCGCAGGCTGAACTGCTCCTTGTAGGCCAGGAAGGCGAACAACATGCCCACCGAAAGTTCGCGGTCCAGCACCAGCAGGGCGCCCAGCCAGACGATGGCCACGCGCTCCAGGCCGAACAGCAGCTTGTTGCCCAGGCCCATCCAGAGGTCCAGCTTGCGCCCCACCAGGCTGGCATTCATCTGCTCCACCACCAGGTTCGCGAAGCGCGAGCCGCGGTCGGCCTGGGCGTTGAAGAGCTTGATGGCCTGGGCGCCGCGCAGGCTCTCCAGGAAATGGCTGTTCTGGCGCGCCTCGTGCACCAGGGTCTCCTGCGCCGCCTCGCGCAGCGGCCGGAAGAAGGCCCAGCGCAGCAGCGCATAGCCGGCCACGGCGCCAAGCGCCAGTGCGCTCAGGCGCGCGCTGTAGACGGCCATCATCGCGAGCGTGATCAGCACCATGGTGCCGTCCAGCAGCGCCTCGATGAAGCTGCCGGTGAGGGTCTTCTGGATCTCCTGCACGCTCGCGAAGCGCGACCAGATGTCGCCCATATGGCGCTTCTCGAACCAGGCCAGCGGCAGGCGCAGCAGATGGGCGAACACATTCGTCAGCCACTGCAGATTCAGCGAGGCCGAGAGGTAGAGCACGGCCCAGGAGCGCAGCGCGCCGATGGCGCCGGAGAGCAGCACCAGCAGGCCGAAGCCCAGGCCCAGGGTGACGAGCAGATCGCGGTCGGCGCTGACGATCACCCCGTCCACCACCCATTGCAGCAGGAAGGGCGAGAGCAGGGCCAGCAGCTCCAGCGCCAGCGCCAGCGCCAGGATCTGCGCCAGCGAGCGCTTCAGCCCGCTGATGCGGCCCAGCAGTTCGCGCCAGCGCGGCGCCGGCGCGGCGGCCTTGGGGGCGAAGGCCTGGCCGGGGCGCAGCTCCAGCGCCACGCCGGTGAAATGCTTGCCCAGCTCGGCCAGGCTCAGGCGGCGTTCGCCGCGCGCCGGATCGAGGATCAGCGCGCCGCCGGCGCCGACTTCGCTGAGCACCACGAAGTGATTGAAGTCCCAGTGCAGCACGCAGGGCAAATGCAGCTGCGCGAGCTGCTCCGGCTCGGCGCGCAGCGCGCGGCCGGCGAGGCCCAGCTGGCCGGCCATGCGCACCAGCCCGGCCATGGTCACGCCCTTCAGCGAGACCGCGAAGCGGCCGCGCAACTCGGCCAGGCTCCAGCGCTGGCCATGCGCGCCGGCCACCATGGCCAGGCAGGCCAGGCCGCACTCGGTGGCCTCGCCCTGCAACACCACGGCCATGCGCGGGCCGCGGCCCGGGCCCAGATTCAGTCGATGAAGAAGATGCGCAGGCATGTGCTCAGACACGGCGTGCCAGGCTCAGGAGGGGTTCGAAAATCCATTCGATCAGGCGGCGGCGCTCCAGCAGCACATCGGCATCGAGCTGCATGCCCACCGCCAGCGCCTGTTCCTGCCCGTAGGCCTCGACGGTCTGCCGTTCCAGCTGCACGGTGATGCGGTAGAGCGGCTCGCTCGCCGGCCCCTGGCTGAGCGTGGCGGGCAGGGCCAGCTTGGCCAGCTCGCTGGCGCCCAGCGGCGTGCGCGAGACCTGCAAGACCTGACCCTTCTGCTGGCCGAAGCGCTGGTACGGAAAGGCCTGGTAGCGCAGCTGCACCGCCTGGCCCGGCCGCACAAAGCCCACCGCGCTGCTGGGCGCGTAGAGCTGCGCCAGCATGCGGGTCTGCGCCGGCAGCAGGCTGGCCAGCGCCGCGCCCGCCGCCACCGGCTCGCCGGGCTCGGCCTGCAGCGTGCTGACGATGCCATCGCTGGGCGCGCGCAGCACCAGCCGGCGCTTCGCCTCGGTCTCCAGGCCCAGGGCCTTGAGGCTGGCGAGGTCGCGGCTGATCTCGCCCTGCTGCACCTGCTGGCGCAGCGGCAGCTCGCGCTGCTGGGCTTGCAAGCTCAGCAACTCCCTGTGCAGGCCCTCGCGCTGTCGCGCCAGGGCCTGCTGCTGAGCTTGCAAACCCAGCAACTCCTCGCGTTTGGCCTGCACCTGGGCGCTGGATGCGAACTGGTCGCGGCCCAGCGCCTCCAGGCGGGCCTGCGCCTGTTCGGCCAGGGCCAGCCGCTCCTGCTGCAGCTTCGCCTCGGTGCTGATCTGCGCCAGCTCGCGCTGCAGGCCGGCCACGCGCAGCTCCAGCGCCTGCGCCTGCGCGCGCGCGAGCTGCTGCTGCTGGCCCGCGGCCTGACCCAGCGACTGCTCGCGCTCCGCCAGGCTTTGCGCGATGCCCTCGCCGGTCTGGCTGGCACTGTCCAGCGCGAGCACGAACAGCACCTCGCCGGCCTTGACGCTCTGGCCCTCGCCAACCGGCCTGGCCAGCACCGTGGCGCCCTGCGGCGGCGCGATGCGCAGCACCCCGCGGTCGGGCACCAGATAGCCGCTCACGCGGGCCTTGCGGGTGTATTCGGCGGTGCAGAGAAACATGCCCACCAGCACCAAGCTGCCCAGGGCCGCGGCCGTGAGCAGATGGAGGGGCAGGGGGCGATGCAGGCTGATGCTGCCCAGCCCGGTCTGTTGTGCGACTGCGAGCGCCTGTGCTCTGAACAGCTTGGCCATCGAGAATTTGCGGGCGCGAAACTGCGCCTGCGAGGGCCTTACCAGCCTTGGCGCGGCGTTTCGATCGGGCCCGAACCACCGCCCACCTGCTCCAGCAGCTCCAGCGGCAATTCCTGCAGCAACTCGCGCGTGACGCGGTCTTGCTCGGTGGCTTCAGGGCGGGGTGAAGGCAGATGTTGTGCGAGCTGTTCCATGCGGGACTCCTGTTTGGTGCAACGCGAGAGGGGCGTTGATCAAATTGGAGCAGTGCGTCTGGAGGCTCGTAACTGTCAACTCTTACAGGGACAGCGTCGCTGGCGCAAGGGAGAAATCAACGGATCAGGCCAAGGCGCAGGGCCTTCAGCACGGCCAGATGCTTGTTGCTGCAATCCAGCTTGTGCATGGCATTGTTGATGTGCAGCACGGCGGTGCGTTCGCTGATGCTGAGGATGGCGCCGACCTCCCAGGCCGTCTTGCCCTCCATGGTCCAGCGCAGGGCTTCGAGCTCGCGCGGCGTCAGCCGCGCGCCACTGTGGGCCGATTCGCTGATCGCGGGCATCAGCACGCGCCATGCCGCCTCCTGCGCATGCACGGCGAACAATTGCAGGTCGGCCACCATGCGCGTGAGTTCGCCGCTGTTGCGCGGCAGGGCCTGGTCGCGCTCCACGCCCAGGATGAAGTGACGCCCCTCCGGCAAATGCAGCGCCATGGCGATGCCAGTGCGGAAACCGAAGGGTGCCTGTTCTTCCCAGAGATCGCCCAGCCCGTTGCCGACATAGGTGCCCTGATCCCAGACGATGGGCACGCTCTGAC
The DNA here is from genome assembly GCF_058788955.1 of Roseateles sp. FW301-B2. NCBI lineage: Bacteria > Pseudomonadati > Pseudomonadota > Betaproteobacteria > Burkholderiales > Sphaerotilaceae > Roseateles > Roseateles sp. FW301-B2. The sequence continues at coordinate 30,056 of NZ_JBYTBE010000023.1, read as the reverse complement.
GCTTGCAATGCTGCATCACCGGGTCGACGCGCCAGCTTTCCTGGTCCACGAAGGCGTCGGAGAAGGTGCTGGGAATGTTGTCGACGGTGACGAACTGGGTTTCGCTGACGGCGTGGTCGATCACCGCGGTTGCCGCGACGGTCTCGAAGCCCAGGCCGCCGGCGAAGCGCACGACCTCCCCGCGGAACTCATCCCGGGTTCGCGCCTCCAGCACCGACTGGTACACACCCTGCAGCATCGCACCTTCCACATTCGCAAAGCCCATTGACGGGCACAACTGCAGCCCTCGCGTGCATCTCCCTGACAAGGTTTACAGCTATCGGCGAAGTGAGCAAGTTCCGAAACTGCCCGGACGGGTCGCTCAGACCTAACCTCTCAACTTCAACGAAGCAGATGACGCCAGCTTGGATTGTGTACGCATGGCCGCGGATATTGTGCGAAGCAGAGCGCGCACCTTGCCTGCAGTTCGCTCATTTAAGTACCCGGGTGTTGGTCGCGGGCGACGCGGCGCGGCCGTCCACCGGGCAAACCCTGTGGTTTGGCGAGTCGGGCCATGGGGCCGCCGGGGTGGCCTGGGATTGGGTGCGCCTGCCCTATGGCGTGGTGGCGATGGCCGATCCGATGGCGCTGATCACCAATCTGCAGCTGATCAACACCGCCGGCGAGGTGCTGGCGCCGATGGAATCGGTGCGCCAGCTCAACGAGATCGTGCACGCGCTGCCCTGGCAGAGCGAGGTGCAGCGCGCGCTGGGGGTGCATTGACGCTGGGGGTGCATTGACGTTTAGCGCGACACCGCGTTGCGCATCGAGTGCGCAACGTAGCCGAGGCAGGCCACCGTCAGCGCCGCGCCCACCAGCATCGGCGGCAGCAGCTTGGCCAGGTCCAGGGCCTCGCCCTTCAGCACCAGCATCATCTGGGTGTTCTGGGCCAGGCCCGGCACCCAGTAGTACCAGGCCGCCTCGCCGCCCGGGTTGAGCAGGCTCACCATCGGCGCCAGGCCCACCAGGGTGATGATGATGGTGCTGCTGGCCTGCGCCTCCTTGAAGGTCTTGGAGCGGATCGCGATCGCCATCAGCGCGGCGCCCAGGCCGGCGGCCAGCGGCAGCTGCAGCAGCAGGAAGCTCGTCACCTCGTGCCAGCCGAACTGGAACATCGCCTGCAGGCTGTCGCTCTTGATGAGCTGCTGCGCCGGGATGAAGCTCAGGTTGGCGAGCAGGGCCACGGCCATGCCCAGCAGCGCCACCGCGCCCCATTTTCCCAGCACCAGCGCCATATGCGGCGCCGGGTTCATCAGCAGCGGCTCGAGCGAGCCGCGCTCGCGTTCGCCGGCGGTGCTGTCCAGCGCCGCGGTGAGCGCGCCATAGAGCACCGCCATGATGATGAACATCGGGATGATGCCGGTCAGGCGTGCCGCGCGCGCCTGGGTGCTGGCGAGATCGCGCTCCTCCACGGTCGCCGGTTGCAGCAGCTCGGCCGAGACCCCGCGCAGCGCCAGCTGGGTGCGCGCACGCTCGCGGCCGAAGCCCTGCAGCAGCCGCGTGAGCGTGCCCACCCCGGCGCTGGCGCGCTGGTTGGCGCTGTCGGTCACCAGGGTCAGCGTGGGTTGGTCGCCGGCGGCAAGCTCCTGCTCGAAGTCCTTGCCCACCACCAGCACCGGGTCCAGCAGGGTGGTGGCGCGCAGCTGGGCCTCGTAGTCGGCGGGGGCCGGCTTGATGGTGTAGGTCTGGCGCTCGAGGAAGTTGCGCAGCGTCGGCGCATGCTCGATGCCCACCACCTGGATCTGGCGCAGCTCGGCGCGCTCCTCCAGCGAGGCGATCAGGCCCGAGAGCGCCAGCAGCAGCAGCGGCCCCATCAGCACCGAGGGGATCAGCAGGCGCAAGAGGGTGCGGCGGTCGCGCAGCGCGTCCACCACTTCCTTGAGGAACACCACCTTGAAGGGGCGCATGAATGTGTGGAGCTTGGTGCTGCTCATGCCTGAGCCTCCTGGCTGTGATCGGGGTGGAAGGCAAGCCTGACGAAGGCGTCCTCGAAGCGGCTCTCGCCGGCCTGGGCCAGCAGTTCGGGCACCGTGCCCTGGGCCACCGAGCGGCCGTGCGCCACCACCACCACGTGGTCGCAGAGCTGTTCCACCTCCTGCATGATGTGGCTGGAGAAGACGATGCACTTGCTGCCGCCGGCGGGCGAGCGCAGATGGCGCAGCGCCTCGCGCAGGGCGCGGGTGGCGAGCACGTCGAGGCCGTTGGTGGGCTCGTCCAGCACGATGTTGGCGGGGTCGTGCACCAGCGCACGCGCCAGCGCGGTCTTCATGCGCTCGCCCTGGCTGTAGCCCTCGCTGCGGCGGTCCAGGATGTGGCGCATGTCCAGCAGCTCGGCCAGGGCCTCGGCACGCGCGTTGGCGGCGTCGGCCTCCATGCCCTGCAGCTGGCCGAAATAGACGATGTTCTCGCGCGCCGAGAGGCGCGGGTAGAGCCCATGCGCGTCGCCCAGGATGCCCATGCGGGCCAGCGCCGCGCGCGGCTGGCGCTTCACGTCGATGCCGTCCACGCCGATCTCGCCCTGGTCGGGCGGGAACAGGCCGCCCAGCATGCGCAGGGTGGTGGTCTTGCCGGCGCCGTTCGGGCCCAGCAGGCCGGTGATGCGGCCGTTGGGCGCGTCCAGGTCGACCTGGCGCACCGCGTGCACGATCTGCTTGGGGGCGCGCTTGAACACCGAGCCGCCCGGCCGGGTGACGAATTGCTTGCTGAGTTGGCTGATCTTGATCATGGCTTGCTGGCCTCCGTACCGGTGGCCGACTTGGCTGCCTGCACCGGCAGGAAGGGGGTGGGGCGGGGGATGCGGGTGGCGCAGCCGGCATCGACCTTGAGCGCCTCGGCATCCGCCTTGGCGTCGATGAAGCGGGTCAGCACCTCGCCCATGCAGCCGATGCCCATCACGCCGTGGCCGGCCTCGGGCACCACCACATGCAGGGCCTGCGCGCCCAGCGCCTTGGCCACGCGCTCGCCATGGCGTGGCGGCGTCGCCGGGTCGGCGCCGCCGCTGAGCAGCAGCACCGGGGTCTTGGCCGGCGGCAGGCTGTAGAAGGCCGCGGGCACCTCGCCGCGCGGCCAGTGCTTGCACACCTGGCCGTAGAGCTCGGCATCGCTGCGGCCGAAGTCGCTGCCGGGCTGGTCGCTGCTCTGCGCCAGGCGCGGCATGTCCTCGGCGCAGACCACCGAGAAATGCATGCCCATGGCCAGGCGCGTGCCCTTGCCGGCGATCGCGCCGCCCAGGCCGGCAATGCCCTCGAAGCGGCCCTGGTGCGCCGCATGGATGGCGGCGGGCAGGGCGGCCGCCTGGCTGGGCACGTAGAGCGGCATGCGCACCGCGCGCAACAGCATCTCGCGCGTCAGCGTCAGGCGCTCGGGTTCGCCGCTGAGCGGGTGCTGCAGGCTGATGCTGCGCGGCAGGCCTTGCAGCAGGCCGGCCCATTCGGCGCGCAGGCCGGGGTAGCGCGCCTGGCAGGCGGCATCGCCCTCGCAGCTCTTGAACACCGCGTCCAGCGCCGCCTGGCCGTCGGTGGAGAAGCTGGCCGGCAGCACCATGTCGGGCGGGGCCACGCCATCGATCACGCTGCGGCGCACCTGCTGCGGGAACTGGCGCAGGTATTCCAGCGCGGCGCGCGTGCCATAGGAGGCGCCCACCAGATTCCATTGCGCGACGCCCAGCGCGGCGCGCACGGCGTCGAAATCCTGCATCGCGATGGCGGTGGTGTACTGGCGCAGATCGCCCTGCGGCAGCTTCTGCAGATCCGCGCGGCATTGCTCCAGGCGCTGCTGCATGGCCTTGCCGTCGAGTGCCTCGGCGGTCGGCAGCTTGCTGTCGTCCGCGCATTGCAGGGGGGCGGAGCGGCCGGTGCCGCGCTGGTCGATGAAGACCAGGTCGCGGCGGTTGTTGAGCCGCGCCAGGCGCGGCAGCACCAGGGGCGCCACCTGGATGGCGCTCTGGCCGGGGCCGCCGGCCAACAGCAGCACCGGGTCGGGGAGCTTGTTGCGCGCCATCGCCGGCACGACCAGATAGTGGATGGCTATCTGCGTGCCCTGGGGCTTGGCGGGGTCCAGCGGGCGCGCCAGCTGGCCGCATTGCAGCTCGGTGGGCACGCCCTCGATGCGGCAGGGTGCGGTGCCGGCATGGGCCGCCGTGCCCAGCGCCGCGATCAGCAGCGCCAGCGCCTCTCTGTTGGGAAACATATCCGTCCTCCTTGGTGGGGCGGATTATGTTCAGCGCGGCCCGGCGCCGCCTCGGTCATGTCCCGAATGGCAAACGGCGCCGACGAGCTGTCGGATTCAGCCGGCGGCTGGCGGCTGGCGCAGGCCGAACATGCCCCAGCCCTCCATCGTCATCACCGGCTCGCCATGCTGGTTGAAGACCTCCCAGCCCGAGCGCACCAGGCCGATCTGGGGTCGGGTCTTGCTCTGGCGCGCTTCCAGCACCGTCATGCGCACCTTGAGGGTGTCGCCCGGCCGCACCGGCTTGAGCCAGCGCAGCGCGTCGATGCCCGGCGAGCCCTGGCTGGTGGAGTCCAGCAGATAGGCGTCGCACATCATGCGCATGGTCATGGCGCAGGTGTGCCAGCCGCTGGCCGAGAGCCCGGCCAGCACCGAGGCCTCGGCGGCGGCCTCGTCCAGATGCAGGGGCTGGGGGTCGTAGGCGGCGGCAAAGCGCAGCAGTTCCTCGCGGTCTACCACGCGCTGGCCGAACTCGAAGCTGCGGCCGGGCTGGAAGTCCTCGAAGGCGTAGGTCGGTGTGTTGCTCATGCCAGCGCTTCTAGCACAGCCCGGCCGCAGCCGCTGTCACCGGGTTATCAACAAGCGCGTATCGTCCGAGCTCCCATCGAATCCAGAGAGGAAATGTCAATATGAAGCTCTATCACAGCCCCGGCGCCTGCTCGCTGTCGCCCCACATCGTGCTGCGCGAAGCCGGTCTGCCCTTCGAGCTGGTGTTGGCCAGCACCAAGACCAAGAAGCTGCAGGACGGCACGGACTTCTACACCATCAATGCCAAGGGCTCGGTGCCCGTGCTGGAGCTGGACAACGGCGAGCGCCTCACCGAAGGCCCGGCCATCGTGCAATACATCGCCGACCAGGTGCCCGCCAAGAACCTCGTGCCCGCCGCCGGCACCTGGCCGCGCTACCGCCAGCAGGAATGGCTCAACTTCATCACCAGCGAGCTGCACAAGGGCTTCTCGCCGCTCTTCAACCCCGACGTGCCCGAGGCCTCCAAGGCGATCTCGCGCGCCAAGCTGGGCGAGCGCCTGGCCTGGGTCAACGAGCAGCTGGAAGGCAAGCAGTACCTGATGGGCGATACCTTCACCGCCGCCGACGCCTATCTGTTCACCGTCTCCAACTGGGGCCAGTACGTGGGCGTGGATGTGAGCGGCCTGGCGCACCTGGTGGCCTACCGCGCCCGTGTGGCGGCGCGTCCGGCCGTGGTCGAAGCCATGAAGGCCGAGGGTTTGCTGAAGTGACGGGCCAGCGCGCCGAAGCGGCCGGGCAGCTCGCAGGCTATCTGGCGCGCTACCCCGACGAGGCGGCGCGCCTGGCCGCGCTCGCGGCGCAGCTCGCCGAAGACGGCGGCGATGTGTTCGGCCGCGCCAATATGCGCGGCCACATCACCACCAGCGCGATCGTGCTGGACGCCAACCTGAGCCGGGTGCTGCTGATCCATCACAAGACGCTGGATCGCTGGCTGCAGCCCGGCGGCCATTACGAGGCGCCGGGCTCGCTGTGGGACTCGGCGCTGCGCGAGGTGGCCGAGGAGACCGGCGTGCAGGGCCTGCGCGCCCACCCGGCGCTGCAAGGTCTGCCGCTGGACATCGACAGCCATGCCATTCCCGCCAACCCGCGCAAGCAGGAGGGCGCGCACTGGCACCACGACTACGCCTATCTGGCGCTGGCGAATCAAGACGCTGCCGCGCCGCAGGCACTCAGCGCCCAGCTGGACGAGGTGCATGCGGCCGCCTGGCGGCCGCTGGCGCAACTCGGCAGTCTGCCCAGCGACAGGTTGCGCACCGTGCTGCGCAAGCTGGCGTCCCTGCTGGCTTAGCCCTTCTTCGCCGGCGTCTTCACCAGGCTCTCGCAGGTCTCGCGCTGCTTGTCGGCCGCGTCCACCTTGGCGCAGATGCCGTCCAGCTGGCTCTTCAGGCGCGCCAGCACGGCGTCATGCTGGCCGTTCGCGTTCCACTTGGCGAGCGAGCCGCCCACCTTCTGCAGCGAGCGCGCGCTGCGCTCGTAGAAGCTGCCCTTGTCCTGCGCGGCCTCGCTGAAGAGCTGGGCGGCGGTCTTCTCGATGCGGGCGGCATCCTGCGGCGCCAGCTCGGTGAGGGCGGCGAAATAGCCCGAGCCCCATTGCAGGCGCGTGGCCGGGCCCTCGCTCTTGTTGAAGGCCTCCTCGTACCACTTCAGCGCCTCGTCCTTGCGGCCCTGCTTCTTGGCATTGCCGCCCAGCGAGCTCATCAGGTAGTAGGGCGAGTGGCTCTTGGTGAGGCTGGCCTTGAGCAGCTCGTCGCTGTCCTTCCAGAGCCCGGCCTGGCCCAGCACATGGGCGGCCGAGGTGATCACGGCCTGGCGCTCGTAGCCGTCGGTGATTTCGCGGTCGGCGCGCGCGGCATGTTCCTTGACCTCGTTCACCAGGCCGGCGCTGAGCTTGGGATGCAGCTCGCTCGGCGCCACCTCCAGGCGCGCCAGGTCCACGCGCGCGATCAGCGCGGTGATGCGGTCGGCGCGCGAGAGCGTGGCATCGGCCTCCAGGCGCTTGAGCGTGGTCTCGAAGGCGGCCACCAGGGCCTTGCGCTCGGCGCCGGCCGCGGGCGTCAGGGTCTTGACGATGTCGGCCGCGCCATTCGTCAGCACATCCATGTGCAGGCGCGACTCGGCGGGGTTGGCCAGCACCGCCCTGACCTTGTCGCCCAAGGCCTTGTCGGGCTTGACGCCCTTGCCATCGTCGCTGGCGGCCAGGGTCTTGAGCCACAAGCGCGTGGTGGTCTCGCCGTCCACGCCCTGGCTGGCCGCGGCCAGCTGGGCCAGCAGGCCGGCGCGCTCGGCCACCGGCACCAGCTGCTGCTCGTCGGTTTCCCAGGAGTAGAAGCTCAGCAGCTTCCATTCATTCGCTGACAACTTCTTGCCGGCCTTGGCATCGGCCAGCACCGCCTTGATGGGGCGGCCGCCGGCCAGGCCCAGCTGCAGCACCTTCAGCACCTGCGGCGCATCCGCCTCGCCGGGCAGGCGCGTGAGCTCCTGGCCGTCGGGGCTGAACAGAATCATGGTCGGGTAGCCGCGCACCTTGAAGCGGGTGCCCAGCTTCTGCGCGCCGGGCACGTCGCCGTCGATATGCACCGGCACGATGGCGCGGGTCTGCTCGATGAAGTCCTGGCGGTTGAACAGCGTGGCCTTGAGCTGGTTGCAGGGCGGGCACCACTTGGCGCCCCAGTACAGCAGCACCGGCTTCTTCTCGCCGCGCGCCTGCGCAAAGGCCTTGTCGACATCGCTGTCGCCGGCGGCCTCCTGCCAGGCGATGCTGGCGCTGGCGGCGGCATGCGCTTGCGGCGCGGCCAGACTGAGGGTGACCGCGAGGGCGATGGGCGTGAAGAGTTTCATCATGGTGCGTGAGTCCCCGGGGCCGCCCTTGTGAGCCGGCCATGGTTGGCTGGAAAGAGGCTGATTGTCCGCGTTGGCGCCGGCTGCCGATAGTCGGGCTGCGCCTGAGCTTATGCTGCCAACTCATTCTGCTCCGCCCCCCGCCCGATGGCCGAAATGCATCCCTCCGTGCCCCTGGCGCAGCGCCTTCAAGAGGCGCTGGCGGCCCTGCGGGCCCAAGCGCGCCCCGATCAGCTGGCCGGCATGGCGCGCTTCGGCCTGACCGGCGCCGGCCGGCTGGGCCTGGCCGTGCCCAGCCTGCGTGCGCTCGGCAAGCGCCTGGGCCCCGACCATGAGCTGGCGCTGGCCCTGTGGGACAGCGGCATTCCCGATGCCCAGATCCTGGCCTCGCTGCTGGCCGAGCCCTCACGGTTCACGCTGGCGCAGCTGAACCATTGGGTCGCCGGCATGCAGGCCTGGGATGTGTGCGATCAGGCCTGCCTGAACGCCCTGCGCCGCTCGCCGCTGGCCTGGGCGCGCATCCCGGTGTGGGCGCGCCGCCGCGAGGAATTCGCCAAGCGCGCCGCCTTCTCGCTGCTGGCCGTGCTGGCGGTGCACGACAAGGCGCGCCCCGATGCCGATTTCGAGGCCATGCTGCCGCTGATTGACGCGGCCGCCGGCGACGCGCGCAACTTCGTCAAGAAGTCGGTCAATTGGGCGCTGCGCCAGATCGGCAAGCGCAACAGCGCGTTGTGCAGCGCCGCCATCGCCGCAGCCGAGCGGCTGCGCGAGCGCCCCGAGCCCAGCGCGCGCTGGATCGCGGCCGACGCGCTGCGTGAGCTTCAGCGCCGGCGCGGCGCCTGAGTTCAGGCGGCCGGCCAGCTCAGCCGCACCTCCAGCCCGCCCAGCTCGGCGCTGCGGCCCAGCTCGATGCGGGCGCCCTGGGCCTGGGCGATGCGGCGCACGATGGACCAGCCCAGGCCGCTGCCGTCGCGGCCGCTGCCCAGCACGCGGAAGAAGCGCTCGCCCAGGCGCTGGCATTGCGCCGCGTCCAGCCCTGGCCCGCTGTCGGCCACCAGCAGCCGGGTGGCGCCGGCGGCCTGGTCGACGCTGACGCGCACGCGTGCGCCGGCCGGGCTGTAGCGCAGCGCGTTGTCCACCAGATTGCGCAGCAGCACCGCCAGCAGGGTTTCGTTGCCGGCCACCGGGCAGGGGGCTTCGCCCTCCAGGGCCAGGTCTTGCCCCTGCTGCAGGGCCGCCGGTGCCAGCTCGGCCAGCACGCGGCGCGCCAGCGCCAGCAGGTCCACCGGCGCGCCCGCCGGCGCCTGCTCGGCCTCCAGCCGGGCCAGGGTCAGCATCTGTTCCACCAGCCGGCCGGCGCGGTCGCAGCCCTGCAGCGTGGCCTGCAGGGCATGGCGGCGCTCGCCGTCCTCGCTCGCACCCAGCGCCACCTGGGCCTGGGCGCGGATCGCGGCGATCGGGGTGCGCAGCTCATGTGCGGCGTCGGCGGTGAAGCGGCGCTCGGCCTCCAGCAGCGCGGCGATGCGCTCGAACAGGGCGTTGAGCGCGTCCAGCATGGGCCGCATCTCGGCCGGCGCGTCCGGCAGCTGCAGGGCCAGCAGGCTGTCGGGGCGGCGCTGGCGCAGCTGTGCCCCCAGGGCGCGCAGGGGCAGGGTGCCGCGCCGCACCGCCCACCACAGCGCCAGGGCCAGCAGGGGCAGGGCCAGCAGCATCGGGCTCAGCATGCCGCGCAGCACCGCCCAGACGATGGAGGCCCGCGAGGCGAGCTGCTCGCCCACATAGACCTGCACATCGCGCTCGCTGCCATGGGCGGCGAACACGCGCCAGGCCTCGCCGCCAACCCGCACGCTGCGCAGGCCGCTGCGGAAGCCCGCGGCGGCATCGACCAGCGGCGCCGCCGGCGCATTCGCCGAGCGCAGCACCAGCCGGCCCTCATGAAAGACCTGGAAGGCCACCTTGGGCGCGTAGCGGTGCAGGCTGGGCGCGTCCACGCCCGCGCCATGCTCGTCCGCCATCTCGTGCACCTGCTGGGCCACCAGCAGGGCGGCGGCCTGCGCCAGGTGGGCGTCCAGCAGCTCGTCGAGTTCGTGGCGCGTGTCCAGCCACACCACCAGTGCGCTGGCCAGCCAGGCGCCCAGCACCAGGCCCAGGGTCAGCGCCAGCAGCCGGGCCTGCAGCGAGCGCGGGCGCGGCCAGGTCGGCCTCATGGCTTGGCTGCCTCGCGCTGCAAGAGATAGCCGACGCCGCGCACCGTCTGTATCAGGCCGGCGCCGAGCTTGCGGCGCAGGTGGTGCACATGCACCTCGACGGCATTGCTCTCCACCTCCTGGCCCCAGGCATAGAGCTGCTGCTCCAGCTGCTCGCGCGAGAGCACGCGGCCGGCGTTGAGCATCAGCAGCTGCAGCAGATCGAACTCGCGCGTGGCCAGCGTGACGGGCTGGCCGTCCAGGCTGACGCTGCGCCCGGCCGGGTCCAGCACCACGCCCTGGGCGCGCAGCAGCTCCTGCGGCTGGCCATGGGCGCGGCGCACCAGCGCGCGCAGGCGCGCCGCCAGCTCATGCAGGTCCACCGGCTTGAGCACATAGTCGTCGGCGCCCAGGTCGAGGCCGCGGATGCGCTCGGGGATGGCGTCGCGCGCCGTCAGCACCAGCACCGGCAGGCTCACGCCCGCGCGCCGCACGCTGGCCAGCACCTCCATGCCGTCCAGGCCGGGCAGGCCCAGGTCCAGCACCGCGGCGGCATAGGGCTCGGCGCGCAGCTCGCGCTCGGCGGCCGGGCCGTCGCGCACCCAGTCCACCGAGAAGCCGAGCTGGCGCAGGCCGGCGCGCAGGCCGTCGCCCAGCAGGGGGTCGTCTTCGGCAAGAAGGATGCGCATGGGGTGATTATTGGTGGTTCAGCGCGGCACGCGCACGCGGTGCTCGCTGAAGTCGCCCTGCTCGGCGCCGGTGTGGCAGGCCGCGCAGTTGGCCGGGCTCTTGATGGCGGGGCGCTGCCAGACGCCGGCCGGCAGCTCGTCGTGCTTGCGCTGGAACCAGGCGGCGCGCGTGATGCGGTCCTGCGGCGGTGCCTCGCGGGCGCGCTTGCCGCTGCCGGCGTTCAGCAGCAGCCAGCGCGTCAGCGTCTGCGTGGTGGCCGGGTCCAGCGAGGCATCGCTGCCGTAATGCTTGCCGAGGTCGGCGGTGATGCGCTGCCACGAGGCGGCCGGCAGCAGGGCGGGCGGATAGGCCAGGTGGCAGCCACCGCATTCCTGCTGGTAGCTGGGGTTGGCGGTGGCGGGGCGCAGGCGCTCGCCATCGGCGCGGGCGGCGGCGGCGGGCAGCAGGGCCGCCGCCAGCAGCAGCGTAAAGCTCTTCATGTTCATCATCGGTCCTCAGGGTTTGAGCGTGATCAGCCAGGCCAGCACATCGGCCTTCTCGCCGGCGCTGCATTCGCGGCCCAGCACGTCCTTGCAATTGCGGCGGAACCATTTCTCGCTCTTGGCCGCATCGCCGAAGCGCTCGGGGTTGAAGGCCGGCGCCAGCGGCGCGATCGGCTTGCCGGTGCTGGCATGGCGACCCGCCTGGGTGGGCAGGGCGCCATGGCAGGACGAGCAGCTCCACTCGGCGCCATGCTTGCTGGTGAAGAGGCGCTGGCCGCGCGCCGGGTCGCCGGCGGTGCCGGCCTGGGCGCTCAGCGCGGCCAGCTGTTCGGCCGGCGTGGCGGCACCGGCCATACCGTTGACCATACTGCCGGCCACGGCCAGCAGCGCAATGAAGATGAGGTGCCAGGTCTTGCTTCGCATGTCGACTCCTTGATGTCCGACATGCTGGGCCGTGCCGCTTAGCGCTTTCTTAACGCGGGCGGCTCGCATAATCGCTGCACCATGGCAGCCAGCGACACGACGCCCCGAGGACTGAGCGCCGCGCAAGCGGCCGCGCGCCTGGCGCAGGACGGCCCCAACCAGCTCACGCCGCCGCGCCCGCGCACGCTCTGGCACATGCTGGCCGAGCTGGTGCGCGAGCCGATGCTGCAGCTGATGCTGGCAGCCGGCCTGATCTATCTGCTGCTGGGCGACCGCCGTGAGGCGCTCATGCTGCTGGCCTTTGTGGTGCTGATGGTGGTGATCAGCCTGGTGCAGGAGCAGCGCACCGAGCGCGTGCTGGAGGCGCTGCGCGATCTCACCAGCCCGCGCGCCCTGGTGCTGCGCGATGGCGCGCCGCAGCGCATTGCCGGCACGGCGGTGGTGCGCGGCGATGTGCTGGTGCTGGCCGAGGGCGACCGCATCGCCGCCGACGCGCGCCTGCTCGAGGCCTACGACCTGCAGGCCGACGAGTCCCTGCTCAGCGGCGAGTCGCTGCCGGTGCTGAAGGCGCGGGGCGAGGCGGTGCTGGCCGGTTCCATGGTGGTGGGTGGCCAGGGCCTGGCCGAGGTGACGGCGATCGGCGCGGCCAGCGAGATCGGCCGCATCGGCAGCGCGCTGGCCGAGATCGCCAGCCCCGATTCGCCGCTGCGCAGCCAGACGCGCCGGCTGGTGCGCGTGTTCGCGCTGCTGGGCCTGACGCTGAGCGCCGGCCTGGTGCTGCTCTACGGCCTGGCGCGCGGCGACTGGCTGGCCGCCGTGCTGGCGGGCATCTCGCTGGCGATGTCGATGCTGCCGCAGGAGTTCCTGCTGATACTGACCGTCTTCATGGCGATGGGCGCCTGGCGGCTCTCGCGCCAGCGCGTGCTGACGCGCCGCGCCGCCACCATCGAGACGCTGGGTTCGGCCACCGTGCTGTGCACCGACAAGACCGGCACGCTCACGCTCAACCAGATGGCGGTGGCCGAGCTGCAGCCCTGGGGTCAGGTCTTGCCGGCCGAGCTGCTGGAGTTTGCCGTGCTGGCCAGCGAGCGCGAGCCCTTCGATGCGATGGAGCGCGCGCTGCTGGAGCGCGCGCGCAGCCAGCAGCCGCCCGCGCCCCTGCACCCGGGCTGGCGCCTGGTGCATGAATACGGGCTCAGCAGCAGCCTGCCGGCCATGACCCATGTCTGGCACGACGAGGCGGGCGCCGTGGTGGTGGCGGTGAAGGGGGCGCCCGAGGCGGTGCTGAGCCTCGCCCGCCTGCCCGCCGCGCAGGCCGAGGCGCTGGCGGCGCAAGCGCAGGCGATGGCGGCGCGCGGCCTGCGCGTGCTGGCGGTGGCGCGCGCGGGCTGGCAGGGGCAGGAGGACTGGCCGGCCGCGCCGGACGGCTTTGCCTGGCAGCTGCTGGGCCTGGTGGCCTTTGCCGACCCGCTGCGCCCCGAGGTGCCGGCCGCGATCGAGGAATGCCGCGCCGCCGGCCTGCGCGTGCTGATGATCACCGGCGACCATGCCGAGACCGCGCGCGCGATTGCCGCGCAGGCCGGGCTGGCGGCGACGGCCGGCGTGCTCACCGGCCCCGAGCTGGCCGGGATGGGCGAGGCCCAGCTGCGCGCGGCGGTGCGCAGCCACCAGGTGTTTGCGCGCATCCGGCCCGAGCAGAAGCTGCGCATCGTGGCGGCGCTGAAGGCCCAGGGCGAGGTGGTGGCGATGACCGGCGATGGCGTCAACGACGCGCCCTCGCTGAAGGCCGCGCATATCGGCATCGCGATGGGCGGGCGCGGCACCGACGTGGCGCGCGAGGCCGCGGCCCTGGTGCTGCTGGACGACAACTTCGCCTCCATCGTGCAGGCGGTGCGGCTGGGGCGGCGCATCTTCGACAACCTGCGCAAGGCCATGGCCTTCGTGTTGGCCGTGCATGTGCCGATCGCCGGGCTCTCGCTGCTGCCCCTGCTGCTGGGCTGGCCGGTGCTGCTGGGGCCGGTCCACATCGCCTTTCTGGAGCTGCTGATCGACCCGGTGTGCTCGGTGGTGTTCGAGGCCGAGCGCGAGGAGGGCGATGTGATGCGGCGGCCGCCGCGCGACCCGCAGGCGCCGCTGTTCTCCGCCGGCCTGATGGCCTGGAGCGCGGCCCAGGGCCTGCTGGTGCTGCTGGCCGTGGCCGGCCTGTTCGGCTGGCTGCTGGCGCAGCAGTTCAGCGCCGAGCAGGCGCGCAGCCTCGCCTTCGTGGCCCTGGTGGCCTGCAATATCGGCCTGATCCTGGCGAACCGGAATCTGCGCAGCAGCCTGCTGCAGGCCTGGCTGCGGCCGAACGCGATGCTGTGGAGCATGTTGCTGGCCACCGCCGCGCTGCTCGCCGCGACCCTGGGCCTGGCGCCGCTGCGCGAGGTGTTCCGCTTCGCGACGATGCCGCCGCCGCAGCTGCTGGCGGCGCTGGGCCTGGGCCTGCTGGTGTGGCTGCTGCTCGAGGCCATGAAGGCCTTGGCGCGCCGGAGGCTGTGATAGCGTGATGGCGATGTGGACGAGCGCGCTGCGGGCAAGCGAAAAAAGCGTCGGCAGGGCCTGGGCCCTGGCGCTGTTGGGCGCACTCGCGGCCCCGGCCTGCCCGGCGGTGGAGGTGACGATGGCCTTCGGCGAGAAGATCCCGCCCTTCTGCTTCCCGCAGACCAACTCGGGCATCGAGGTCGAGGTGATACGCGAGGCGCTGGCCTACAAGGGCCACCAGCTCAAGCCCAGCTACTACCCGTTTGCGCGCGTGCCGCTGGCCTTCAAGGACCGCTCGGTCGACGCCACCATGACCGATCTGGGCCAGGACCTGGGCGCGCATGGCGGCCATTACGGCGACACCGCGGTGCTCTACGACAACGTCTTCATCAGCCTGCACAGCCGCGGGCTCAACATCCGCAAGCCGGCCGACCTGGCGGGCCTGTCGGTGGTGTCCTTCAGCGGCGCCGCGACGCGTTTTCCGGAATGGCTGGAGCCGGTGAAGCGCGCCGGCCGCTATCTGGAGGTCAACGACCAGGCGGCCCAAGTCAAGACCCTGATGCTGGGCCGCTACGACCTGGTGCTGAGCGACCGCAGCATCTTCAAGTACTTCGCCCTGCAGCTCAAACGCGAGGGCGTGGCGATCGCGCCGGTGGACGAGCATGCCTTCACCGTGCCCAACCCGATGGACTACCGCCCGGTGTTCCGCAGCCGCCAGGTACGCGACGATTTCAATGCCGGCCTCAAGCACATGAAGGACGCCGGTCGGGTGCAGGCGATCTACGACAAGTATTTGAAGGAGTAGCTCAATCGGGCGCGGGCGCGGCCACCACCGCCGCATGCGGCGCGAACTGCGCCAGCGCCACGCCCGAGAGGGTCAGCGCCGCGCCCGCCAGCTTGACGGCGGTGAAGCTCTCGCCGGTGCTGAGCCAGGCCGCCAGGCCGGCGATGGGCGGCATCAGGTAGATCAGCGGCGCGGTGCGCGCCACGCCGCGTTGCGCATTCACCCAGCCCCAGCCCAGCCAGCTGACGAAGCCGATCATCACGATGGCCCAGGCCGCGCCCAGCCACAGCCAGGGCGAGACGCCGGCCCAGTCCACCCGCAGCGCGACGGGCGTGGCGTAGGCCAGCACCGGCAGGGTGGTGGCCAGGCTGGCGTAGCACATCACCAGCACCGCGCCATGGCGTTCGATCAGCGGCTTGGCCGCCACCGTGTAATAGGAGAACAGCGCGGCCGCCAGCAGCAGCACCAGATCGCCGCCGCTGGCGCGCCATTGCCCGCCGGCAAGCTTGTCGGACATGAAGACCAGGGCGCCCAGCGCCGCCAGCGCGATGCCGATCAGCTGGGCGCGCTGCAGCCGCTCGAGGCCGTAGGCGCGCAGGATCAGCAGGGTGAACACCGGCCCGCAGGCCAGCAGCACCGAGCTGGAAAAGGGCGTGGAGAAATGGATGCCGTAGCTGGAGAGCGCCAGGTGCAGGCCCTGGCCCAGGCAGCCCAGTCGCGTGAGTGCCCAGGCATCGCCACGCGACACGCGCGGCCAGGCCAGGCCATAGCGCTGCAGCAGCAGGCCAAGCACCAGCAGCGGCATGAGTGCAAAGCGCAGGAACAGAAAACCCTCGGGCTGCATGGCCGTCAGCAAGGCCTTCTGGATCGGGAAATTCAGGCCCCAGATGATGACGATGAGCAGGCCGGTGATGAGCGAGCTGCGGCCGGCGGGCGCGGGCGTCGGGTTATGCATCGCGGCATCATGCCGCAGCTTTCGGGGACGCGCAGGGCCGGGGCCATCCACTAGAGTCGCTAGCTTTCCGAGTCAGCTCCCTAGCCAACCGCCATGCAACGCAAGCTTTCCCTTTCCCTCCTCGCCCTGAGCGCGCTGGCGCTCACCGCCTGTGCCACGCCCGATGCCGGCAAGCCGCCGATGACGATGGGCGGCCGCATGGCCGTGGCCTCGCTCACCCCCACTCAGGGCAACCAGGTGCGCGGCCTGGTGATGTTCCACGCCATGGACGGCCACCTGATGGTGCATGCCAAGCTCAGCGGGCTCAAGCCCAACGGCGAGCATGGCTTCCATGTGCACGAGAACGGCAGCTGCGCCAGCACCGACGGCAGCAGCGCCGGCGGCCATTTCAACCCCGATGGCCAACCCCATGGCCCGCAGCAGACCGCCCACCATGCCGGCGATCTGCCGGCGCTGAAGGCCGATGCCGAGGGCGCGGTGGACCAGAAGTTCATGCTGATGGGCCCGACGCTGGGCCAGGGCGCCGCCAACCTGATCGGGCGCGCGGTGATCGTGCACGCCCAGGCCGACGATTACGCCACCCAGCCCACCGGCAACTCGGGCGCGCGCATCGCTTGCGGCGTGATCGCCGGGCATTGAGGCGCCGCTCAGAACAGCTGGTAGTTCAGCGCGCCGCCGTCCTGTGCGCGCACCGAGGCAAAGCGCGCCGAGAGGCGCGATTGCACGTTCACCGTCAGCGGCGCGAAGCCGGTGCCGCGGGTCAGCTCGTCGCCGTGCAGAAAGCACCAGTAGAGAAAGCGCATCGTCATGGCGGCGCTGTCGGCGCGCTGCGGGCGCGCATCGAAGAGCACGAAGCTGGTGAGGGTGATGGGCCAGCTGTCGGCGCCGGGGCGGTTCAGCAGGCTGGCCGTGTCCTTGCCCTGGGCGGCCAGGTCGCTGTGGCGGATCGCCGAACGAAAGCCCTGGTCCGAGGCCGCCACCCACTGGCCATCGGCATTGCGCAGGCTCACGCCGATGAGCTTCTCGCGTACCACGCGGTCGTAGCTGACATAGCCGATCGCGCCCTCGTTGGCCTTGAGCGCGGCGCTGACGCCGTCGTTGCCCTCGGCCGCCAGCACCTCGCCGGGCCAGTGCGGCAGCTGGCTCGCGCCCACACGCTCGGCAAAGGCCGCCGAGCTCAGCGCCAGGTAGCGCGTGAAGCCCTCGGTGCTGCCGGACTTGTCGGCCCGCACCACGCGCCGGATGCGCAGCGCTGGCAGGGCCAGGCCGGGGTTCTGCGCGGCGATGCGCGCATCGTTCCAGCGCAGCACCTCGCCGGCCATGATGGCGGCCAGCAGCTCGCCGCTCAGCTGCAGGCGGTTCGCCGCCACGCCGGGCAGGTTCACCACCGGCACGATGCCGCCCACCAGCATGGGGATCTGCACCAGGCGGCGCTGCTCGAGCTCGCTGGCGGACAGCGGGGTGTCGGAGCCGCCGAAATGCACCGCGCGTGCGCTGATCTTCTTGAGCCCCTCGCCCGAGCCGGTGGCGCGGTAGTCCACCCGCACCCCGCTGTCCTTTTCATAGGCCTGGGCCCAGCGCTCATAGACCTTGGAGGGGAAGCTGGCGCCGCTGCCCTGCACCTGCGCCTGGGCGGGCAGGGTGCACAGGGCGAGCAGCAGGGCGAGGAGGGCAGTTCGAAGCATGGGCTGGACAGGGCACACCGGCAACCGGCGGCGCGATGCTAGCCATGGCATATGAAAGCTTGATGTCCGGTGTGCCCGGCAAGAAAAAACCCCGCGTCGCAGGGCGATCGCGGGGCGAAGAGGAGTCGGAGCAGGGCTTAGCGCTCGCGCCGCAGCGTGCCCAGCATATTGCTGGCGCCGCCCATCATGAAGACGCTGTAGACGCCGCTGGAGAGCACCGGCAGGCTGGCGATGCTGAACACCGGCGTGCCCGAGGTGGGCGAGCTGACGCTCAGCAGCGAGGCCGTGC
This sequence comes from Roseateles sp. FW301-B2, assembly GCF_058788955.1. Lineage (NCBI taxonomy): Bacteria > Pseudomonadati > Pseudomonadota > Betaproteobacteria > Burkholderiales > Sphaerotilaceae > Roseateles > Roseateles sp. FW301-B2. Next base: position 12,410 of record NZ_JBYTBE010000023.1, on the reverse strand, counting down.
TGGACGGGATGCTGCTGTTGGCCGAGCTGGTGCCGGGCACCACATTGGTGGCGATGGCGCTGTAGTCCACGCTCATGGTGAGGCCGGTGTTGAGGCTGGCCACGCCGTTGATGAGGCGGATCTTGGCGGTGCTGAGGGTGGTGGGCAGGCGGTTGTCGTCGGCCAGCACGCTCAGCTGCGGCGCGGCCGCGTCGCCCCACACCAGCAGGGTGTAGTCCCCACCGGCCTTCAGGTTGGGGCTGGCCACGGCCATGGCCTGGCCGTTCACCGTCAGGCCCAGGTTGGCGCTGCCGGCCGCCACCGTCTTGTACTCGCCGATGGTGGGCGCCACCGAGGTGGGCAGCAGGCTCACGTCGCCCAGCAGGCCGCTCACGCTGGCATTGCCCGAGACGGCGGCCACCACGCGGGCACGCGCCACCGCGCCGGGGTAGTTGGTCACCGCGCCCTGCTGTTTCACATGCAGGCCGTTCACCAGCACGCCGCCCTCGGTGGCGGTGATCAGCAGGGTGGAGACGCCGGTGGATTCCAGCGTGATGCTGGGGATGTCCAGGCGCACATCGCTCTTGTTGCCATAGCCGGTGAGGCGCACGCGGTAGCTGCCGGCGTTGATGCTGTTGTAGCCGCTGCCGCTGCCGCCGGCCAGGTTGGTGGAGATGGGCGTGGCGTTGTCGAGGCTGTCGGTGGCTGGGGTGACGTAGACGTCCAGCGCGCCGGCGTCGGTGGCCAGGTTCAGCACCAGCAGCTTGCTCTTGCCGCTGTCGGCGGCGGTCTCGGCCTCCTGCAGCAGGGTGGTGTGCAGGGCGCCAGCCCAGCCGTAGGCGATCAGGCTGTAGTGGCTGCCGCTCGCCAGCGAGGGGGTGGTGCTGGCCACCGTGGTGCCGACGCCGCTGGCCAGCACTTGCGAGCTGGTGGCGCTGGTGCTGACGCTGGCATAGCTGCCGGCGTTGGCATAGGCGACGTTGCCGTTGACGCTGACGCTGTTGACCGTCAGGTCCAGCGAGCCGTAGCCGCTGCTGGCGTTGAGCAGGCGCAGGCTGGTGTCGTTGCCACTGCTGCTGCCGCCGCCGCAGGCGCTGAGCAGAAGGCTTGCGCCCGCCATGGCCAGGCCAAGGGCCCAGGGTTTGAATCGCATCTGATGACTCCGCAAGGAAAGGGTTCGAGAGGGTTCGGGCGATTCCAACCGGGGCGCGTTGCTGATCGGTGTGCCAGCGTGTCGCAGCGGTGAAGAACTGTGTCTGGGCGGGGCGGGCGTGCGAGTAGTGCAAGCTCTCCAAAGCGGGGTTTGCCAGCATCGGCGCCGCGAGGGCCGCTGCTAGCATGGCCCGCACTTTTCACGAGATCCGCCCCGCCCATGAGCTATCCGCACCTGCTTGCCCCCCTGGACCTCGGCTTCACCACGCTGAAGAACCGCGTGCTGATGGGCAGCATGCACACCGGCCTGGAAGACGGGCGCAAGCATTTCGAGCGCATGGCGGTGTACTTCGCCGAGCGCGCGCGCGGCGAGGTGGGGCTGATCGTCACCGGCGGCTATGCGCCCAATATCGAGGGCTGGGCCAAGCCCTTTGCCGGCACCCTGGCCACCTCGGGTGCGGCCAAGCGCCACAGCATCATCACCAAGGCCGTGCATGCCGAGGGCGGCAAGATCGCGCTGCAGATCCTGCACACCGGCCGCTATGGCTACCAGCCCTTTTGCGTGGCGCCCTCGCGCATCCAGTCGCCGATCTCGCCCTTCACGCCGCGCGAGCTGAGCGCGCGCGGCATCGAGCGCCAGATCCGCGCCTTCGTGCGCTGCGCCAGGCTGGCGCGCGAGGCCGGCTACGACGGCGTCGAGGTGATGGGCTCCGAGGGCTATTTCATCAACCAGTTCCTGGTGGAGCACACCAACCAGCGCCAGGACGAATGGGGCGGCAGCTACGCGAACCGCATGCGCCTGCCGCTCGAGATCCTCACGCGCATGCGCGAGGCGGTGGGGCCGGACTTCATCATCATCTACCGGCTCTCGATGCTGGACCTGATCCCCAACGGCAGCAGCTGGGACGAGGTGCTGCAGCTGGCGCGCGGCGTGGCCAAGGCCGGCGCCACCATCATCAACACCGGCATCGGCTGGCACGAGGCACGCATCCCGACGATCGCCACCTCGGTGCCGCGCGCCGGCTTTGCCTGGGTCACGCACAAGCTGCGCGAGCAGCTGCGCGCCGAGGGCATCACGACGCCGCTGATCACCAGCAACCGCATCAACACCCCCGAGGTGGCCGAGAACGTGCTGGCCGAGGGCGCGGCCGACATGGTCAGCATGGCGCGGCCCTTCCTGGCCGACCCCGACTTCGTCAAGAAGGCCAGGGAGAACCGCGCCGACGAGATCAACACCTGCATTGCCTGCAACCAGGCCTGCCTGGACCATACCTTTGCACAGAAGATCTCCACCTGCCTGGTGAACCCGCGCGCCGCCTTCGAGACCGAGCTGAAGATCGTGCCTATCGCCGCCGGCGGCCAGCGCCGCAAGAAGATCGCCGTGGTGGGCGCCGGCCCGGCCGGGCTGGCGGCCTCCACCACCCTGGCCGAGCGCGGCCACGAGGTGCATCTGTTCGATGCCGCCGGCGAGATCGGCGGCCAGTTCAATATGGCCAAGCGCATCCCCGGCAAGGAGGAGTTCCAGGAGACGCTGCGCTACTTCGGCCGCCGCATCGAGGTGACGGGCGTGCAGCTGCGGCTGAACACGCGCGTCGGCGTCGAGGCGCTGAAGGGCTACGACGAGGTGCTGCTGGCCACCGGCGTGACGCCGCGCAACCCGCGCATCAAGGGCCAGGAGGAGGGCGCGGCGCGGGGTCAGGTCTTGAGCTATATCGAGGTGCTGGCCGGGCGTGCCCAGGTGGGCCAGCGCGTGGCCATCGTGGGCGCCGGCGGCATCGGCTTCGATGTGGCCGAGTACCTGCTGGAGGCCGGCCATTCGCTCACCCTGGACGCCGCCGCCTGGCGCCGCCACTGGGGCGTGGGCGACCCCACCGAGACGCGCGGCGGCCTGCTGCGGCCGGCGCCCGAGGCGCCCACGCGCGCCATCACGCTCTTGCAGCGCAAGGCCGGCAAGCTCGGCGCGGGCCTGGGCAAGACCACCGGCTGGATCCACCGCGCGGCGCTGAAGATGAAGAACGTCGACATGCTGGACGGCGTCAACTACGAGGCGATCTCGCCCGAGGGCCTGTGGGTCAGCTATGGCGAGAAGCGCGCCGACACCCAGCTGATCGAGGCCGACACCATCGTGCTGTGCGCCGGCCAGGAGCCGCTGCGCGAATTGCAGGCCCCGCTGCAGGCCGCCGGGGTCTCGGTGCACCTGGTGGGCGGCGCGCTGGAAGCCGGCGAATTGGACGCAAAGCGTGCAATTTTGCAGGGAACGCGGCTGGCGTCGTCGCTGTAAACCCTAGCCAGTATCAAGCCAGCTCACGACACTCCGAAAGGCCGAGAACGAGGGGACGCCCGCAGTGCAGGGGTGATCGACGAATGGCCTGCGCCGCGCCAGCGGCGCCCGAGGTTTCCTGGGACTTATGAGCTTGACCTTGCACCGCCGCATCGTGCCGTTGGCGCTGGCTTGGCCCTGGTGGGCCAACGCGCAAACGTCTGCCGAAAGCATCGCCAACCCGCTGGGGCTCAGCGGTGGCAGCGCCATTCTGTGGCTGAGTTCGCTGTGCGTGGCCGGTGGCGTGGCCATGGGGCTGGTGCTCAGCCTGGTGCTGAGCCAGCGCGTGCGCCTGCGCCGCCGCCGTGAGGAGCTCCTGCGCCTGCGCCGCGACCGCGCCAAGCTGCGCGCCCTGCTCAACGCCATCCCCGACCCGATGTATTTCAAGGACGCCCAGGGCGCTTACGAGGGCTGCAATCCGGCCTTCGAGAGCGTGGTGGGCGCCGGCGAGGCCCAGCTGATGGGCCGCCGCGATGCCGATCTGGCCAAGCCCCCCACCTGGACCAAGCAGACCAGCGCCAGGCGCGTGCTCAACTGGGTGGAGAAGCCCGATGGCCAGCGCCTGTGCCTGGACGTGGTGAAGGCCGAGGTGTTCGACGACGACCATTACCTGGGCCAGGTGGCGGTGGCGCGCGACGTCACCCAGCTGCAGCAGGCCATGGAGCAGGCGCGCCGCGCCGCCACCGTGTTCGAGCATTGCGGCGAGGGCATCATGGTCACCGATGCGCGGCTGCAGATCTGCGATCTCAACCCGGCCCTGTGCGCCATCACCGGCTACAACCGTGCCGAGCTGCTGGGCCAGGTGCCGCGCCTGTTCCGCGACGGCGAGCAGGACCCCGAGAAGCTCAAGGCCCTGTGGGCCGATGTGGAGCGCTGCGGCAAATGGAGCGGCGAGCTAGTGGACCGCCACAAGAACGGCGACACCGTGCCCGTTTGGGTGACGGTGGTGCGCGTGCCGGCCGATGAGTCGCAGGCGCAGGAGGTGCAGTACCTGAGCGTGCTGACCGACATCTCGCGCATCAAGCAGACCGAGGCCGAGCTGCTGCACCAGAGCCTGCACGACCGCCTCACCGGCCTGCCCAATCTGGCCCTGCTGCGCGACCGCATCGCGCGCCAGATCGGCATTGCCCAGCGCGACCATACCTGCGTGGCGGTGCTCTATATCGATCTGGACGGCTTCCGCGACGTCAACGACATCGCCGGCCATACGGCGGGCGACCAGGTGCTGCTCACCACCACCGAGCGCTTCGTCAACGTGATGCGCGCCAGCGATTCGGTGGCGCGCGTGGGGGCCGACGAGTTCGTCGTGGTGCTCAGCGGCCTGGTGGACGAAGAGACCGCGATGCGCCTGGGCGACCGCCTGATCCAGGCCATGGACGAGCCCATCGTGGTGGGCCAGCAGCGCTTCAACCTGGGCGCCAGCATCGGCCTGGCGCTGTTCCCCACCGACGGCGTGGCGGTGGACGATCTGCTGCGCAATGCCGAGGCCGCGATGTGCCGCGCCAAGGTGCATGCCCGCAACACCGTGCAGGCCTACCGCCCCGAGCTGACCCAGGTGGTGCAGCAGCGCTTCGAGCTCACCCATGCGCTGCGGCATGCCAACGAGGCGGCGCAGTTCCGCCTCGAATACCAGCCCCAGGTGCGCCTGTCCGACGGCCATCTGGTCGGCGCCGAGGCCCTGCTGCGCTGGCGCCACCCGACCCGCGGCCCGATCTCGCCGGCCGAGTTCATCCCGCTGGCCGAGGACACCGGCCTGATCATCCCGATCGGCCGCTGGGTGCTGGAGCAGGCCTGCGCCCAGGCGGCGCGCTGGCAGGGCCAGCCCGGCAAGCCCCAGCAGGTGGCGGTGAACGTATCGGCGCGCCAGCTGCGCCAGTCGGACTTCATCGACACCGTCGACTTCATCCTGAAGGAAACCGGTTGCCCGCCCCAGGCCCTGGAGCTGGAGGTGACCGAGAGCCTGCTGCTGGAAGACGCGGAGCAGGCCATCGAGCTGCTGGGCCAGCTGGCCAGCCGCGGCGTGCGCGTGGCGATCGACGATTTCGGCACCGGCTATTCCTCGCTCTCCTACCTGAAGCGCATGCCGGTGCAGACGCTCAAGATCGACCGCAGCTTTGTGCAGGAGCTGGGCAGCGACAGCAACGTCGCCGCGATCGCGCGCACCGTCATCGTGCTGGCGCGCAGCCTCAACCTGGACGTGCTGGCCGAGGGCGTGGAAACCGCCGAGCAGGCCGAATGGCTCAAGCGCGAGGGCTGCGACTGGGCCCAGGGCTGGCACTACGGCCGCCCCATGCCGGCCGAGGACTTCGTGCTGCCCAAGCAGGAGCCGGCGCGCAAGCCCCAGCTCAAGCATCTGCATCTGGCCTGAGCGTTTAAGCTCGGCCCATGCTCGCAAACCCTGGGTCTTCGCCGGACTTCTTCTGGCCCCTGTTGACGCGCCTGGGCGAGGCCCAGCTGCTGCTGCCGCTGGCCCTGGCCGGCGCCGCCTGGCTGGCCTGGCATGGCGGGCAGGGCACTCTGGCACGACGCTGGCTGCTCGCCTTGGCGGCGGCGGTGGCGCTCACCACCGCCAGCAAGCTGGCCTTCCTGGGCTGGGGCCTGGGCCTGGCCGAATGGGACTTCACCGGCTTCTCGGGCCACGCCATGTGCGCCGCGGCGGTGCTGCCGGTGATGGGATGGCTGGCGCTGCGCGGCCGGCCCTGGGGCTTTGGGCTGGGCCTTGGCCTGGCCGCCCTGGTCGCCTATTCACGTGTGCAGGTGAGCGCACACTCGGCGTCTGAAGCCTTGTCTGGCTTGGTGCTGGGTGCGGCCGTCAGCCTGTGGGCGCTGCGCGGCCAGTTCTGCCTGAGGCTGGTGCTGCCGGCCTGGCTGCCCGCCGGCGCGCTGGCCTTGCTGCTGCTGGCGCCGGTGGCCGCGCCGCGCGCCCGCACGCATGACTGGGTGGTCCAGCTGAGCCTGCAGCTCTCCGGCCGCGACCAGCCCTATACCCGGCTGCAGCTGCAGCGACGCATCCATCAGCCAGAGCGCTGGCAGGCGCCCCGGCCTTCGTGAGCCGTCGCTCATGCCGCAGGGCATGAACTCGGTGCTCACTCAGTGCAAGGCAGCGGGGGCCGGCTTGAGCTCGCTCCACAGCGCCAGCAGCTCCAGGTCCGACAGCTCGTGCACATCCAGTCCCTGGCGCAGCTCCAGGCTGGAGTCAAACCAACCGCAGTGCGGGTGTTGCGGGTGTTGGCGTTGCAACTGGCTGGCGGTGGTTTGCATGGTGCGGCTCCTGGACAGCGGCTTGATGTGAGATCCAGTTTGGGCGCTCGTGCCTCGGCTTCCCATCACACGCGGGTGGGATCGAAGGGGGTGCACCCCCCGATGGGGGAGTCGCTTGAAATTCCTAAATGGGCAGGGCGGTGGTGTTCTTCACCTCTTCCATCACCGCATAGGTGCGGGTCTCGCGCACGCCCGGCAGGGTCCAGATCACGCTGCCGATGAACTCGCGGTAGGCGCTCATGTCCGAGACGCGGGTCTTCAGCAGGTAGTCGAAGCCGCCCGCCACCAGATGGCATTCGAGGATCTCGGGGCGGGCCTGGACGGCGGCCTTGAAGTTGTCCATCACGTCCTGCACCGTGCGGTCCAGCAGGATCTCGATGAAGACCAGCATGGCCGCGCCCAGCTTGGCGGGGTTGAGCCGCGCCTCGTAGCCAAGGATATAGCCCTCGCGGGTGAGGCGCTTGACGCGCTCCAACACCGCGGTGGGGGAGAGGTGCACCGCCTCGGCCAGCTTGAGATTGGAAATGCGCCCATCCTGCTGCAGCACGCGCAGAATGCGGGCATCGATTTTGTCGAGTTCGTTGGCTTCGCTGCCCATCTGGATTTCTCACTAGCGATCAGTTGATCATCGGAATTTAATCCAAGAGGCGCGCGAATAAAGTTCAGGTCTTCACTAGATGACCGCCCTTTCCGGGGGATGCCATGACCGCCTTCGCCTTGCCGCCCGAGACCGCCCGCCTGCCCAACCCCTACCGCGACGAGACCGAGGTCCTGCGCGCCCTGGTGGCCGCCTTCGGTGCCGGGCCCGACTGGACGGCGGTGATCAACCAGGCCACCCCCTGGGTCCAGCATGTGCGCGACAACCCCGCCCCCTTCTGGGCGATGGAATCGCTGCTGCGCGAGTACCCCATCACCAGCGCCGAGGGCCTGGCCCTGATGCGCCTGGCCGAGGCGCTCCTGCGCGTGCCAGACGCGCCCACCGCGATCGCGCTCACGGCCGACCAGCTCGGCCGCGCCCAGTTCGAGGGCGGCTCCGACGGCCCGCACAAGATGCTGGCCAGCCTCTCGGCCAGCGCCATCTCGCTGTCCAAGAAATTCCTGCCCGACGCCGATGGCGAGGGTGGCCTCTTGACCCGTCTGGGCGCGCAGACGGTGGTGGCCGCCACGGTGCGCGCCATCCAACTGCTGGGCCGCCAGTTCGTGCTGGGCCGCAATATCAAGGAGGCGATGGCCGAGGCCGACAGCGAGCGCAAGGCCGAGCCCAAGCTCAGCTTCAGCTACGACATGCTGGGCGAGGGCGCCCGCACCGAGGCCGATGCGCGCCGCTACCACGCCGCCTATGTGAGCGCCATCGAGGCCATCGCCAGCGGCCGCAAGGCCGAGGCGCCCGAGACCGCCGACGGCATCTCGATCAAGCTCAGCGCGCTGTTCTCGCGCTACGAGGTGCTGCAGCGCGAGCGCGTGTTCGCCGAGCTGCTGCCGCGCGTCTGGCAGCTGATCGAGAAGGCCGCGCAGGCCAATATCAACCTCACCATCGACGCCGAGGAGGTGGATCGCCTGGAGCTCTCGCTGGAGGTGCTGGACGCGCTGGCCGCGCGCATCGCCAGCCATTTCCCGCAGTGGCGCGGCTTCGGTCTGGCGGTGCAGGCCTACCAGACGCGTGCGCTGGAAGTGGTGGACGAGGTGGCCCGCATCGCGCGCCAGCATGGCCTGCACTTCATGGTGCGGCTGGTGAAGGGCGCCTACTGGGACGGCGAGATCAAGCGCGCCCAGGAGCAGGGCCTGGAGGCCTACCCGGTGTTCACGCACAAGCAGCACACCGATGTCTCCTACCTGGTCTGTGCCCAGCGCCTGATCCGGCATGCCGACGTGATCTACCCGCAGTTCGCCAGCCACAACGCCGGCACCATCGCGGCGATCCTGCAGATGGCCAAGGCAGCGGGTGCCAACTTCGAGCTGCAGCGCCTGCACGGCATGGGCGAGGGCATCCACCGCGAGGCCATCAAGGACGGCACCATCGCCTGCCGCGTCTACGCCCCGGTGGGTGAGCACCGCGACCTGCTGGCCTATCTGGTGCGCCGCCTGCTCGAGAACGGCGCCAATTCCTCCTTCGTGCACCAGCTGGCCGACCCCAGCGTCAAGCCGGCCGAGCTGCTGGCCTCGCCGCTCACCCAGCTGCAGCAGCATGGCGCCCTGCCGCTGCCGGTGCGCCTCTACCAGGACCACCAGGGCCTCGGCCGCCGCAACTCCAGCGGCGTGGACCTGACCGTGCTGGCGCAGCGCGCGCCGCTGGCGCAGGCGCTGGCCGGGTGCCAGGTCTTGCCGGTGGCCGAGGCCACGCCGGCCGAGGTGGATGCCGCGATGGCACGCCTGCAGGCCGGCTTCGGCGGCTGGAACGCCACGCCGGTGGAGCAGCGCGCCGCCATCCTGCGCCGCGCCGCCGACGCGCTGGACGCGCGCCTGCCCGAGTTCTGCGCACTGCTGGTGCAGGAAGCCTTCAAGACCCAGGGCGATTGCGTGGCCGAGGTGCGCGAGGCGGTCGACTTCCTGCGCTACTACGCCGACGAGGCCGAGCAGCATGGCGGCGCCATGCAGGGCCGCGGCGTGTTCGTCTGCATCAGCCCCTGGAACTTCCCGCTGGCCATCTTCGCCGGCCAGGTGGTGGCCGCCCTGGTGGTGGGCAACACGGTGGCCGCCAAGCCCGCCGAGCAGACCCCCTATGTGGCGCTGAAGATGGTGGAGCTGCTGCACGCCGCCGGCGTGCCCGAGGATGCGCTGGTGCTGCTGCACGGCCCAGGCGAGACCGTCGGCGCCCGCCTCACCGCCGCGGCAGAAACAGCCGGCGTGTGCTTCACCGGCTCCACCCAGGTGGCGCAGATCATCAACCGCACCCTCGCCGCCAAGCAGGGTCAGGTCGTGCCCCTGATCGCCGAGACCGGCGGCCTGAACGCCATGCTGGTGGACTCCACCGCGCTGCCCGAGCAGGTCTCCGACGCGGTGGTGCAGAGCGCCTTCCGCAGTGCCGGCCAGCGCTGCTCGGCGCTGCGCCTGCTGTGCGTGCACGAGAGCATTGCCGATGGCGTGATCGAGATGATTGCCGGCGCGCTCAAGGAGCTGTGGGTGGGCAAGCCCGCCGACCTGGCCACCGATGTGGGCCCGGTGATCGACGACGAGGCCTTCGACAACATCGCCCACCATGTCGAGCGCCTCAAGCGCGAGGCCAGGCTGATCGCCGAGGCCCCGGTGCACGACGCCGTGCCCCGCCTCATCAAGCCGGTGGCCTTCGAGATCCGCAAGGCCAGCGAGCTGGGCGCGGAAATCTTCGGCCCGGTGCTGCACGTGCTGCGCTGGAACGGCGAGCCCGATGCGGTGATCGCGCAGATCAACGCGCTGTGCTATGGCCTGACCCTGGGCATCCAGACCCGCATCGACAGCCGCGCCCTGCGCCTGGCTGACAAGGCCCGCATCGGCAATGTCTATGTGAACCGCAACATCATCGGTGCGGTGGTGGGCGTGCAGCCCTTTGGCGGCGAAGGCATGTCGGGCACCGGCCCCAAGGCCGGCGGCCCCAACTACCTGTGGCGTTTTGCGGCCCAGCCGGATACCGGCGCCGCGGCCGCCGGCCAGCCCGAGCCGGTGCCGGCCAGCGGCCAGGTGGATCTGAGCGCCGTCAACACCCTGCGCGTGGGCCATGCCCATTGGAGCGAGGTGGCGCTGGAAACCCGCGTGGCCGCGGTGCAGCGTGCCACCGCGGGCCTGGACGAGGCGGCGGCGCGCGCCCTGCGCGCCCATGCCCAGCAGGCCCAGCGCGGCCTGGCCACCAAGGTGCTGCCCGGCCCCACCGGCGAAAGCAACGAGCTGCGCCTGCATGGCCGCGGCGTGATCGCGGTGCTGGCCCAGGGCGCCAGCCCGGCCGAGGTGGCCGGCGCGGTGGGCGCGGCCCTGCTGGCCGGCAATGCCGTGGCCCTGCTGGGCGCCGCCTCGGGCGACGCGTTGCGCCTGGCGCTGCTGCGCGGTGGCGTGGCCGCCGAGGCCCTGGCGCTGCTGCCGGGTGATGGCGGCACCCAGCGTGCGCTGCTGCAGCATCCGGAGCTGGCCGGCGTGTGCATCGCCGCCGCCAGCAACGGCTCGGCGCGCGCCCTGGTGCAGGCCCTGGCCGAACGCAAGGGCGCCATCCTGCCCCTGATCAGCGCCGCCGAAGCCGCCAACCCGCAGCACCAGTACCGCTTCGCCGCCGAGCAGACGCTCACCATCAACACCGCGGCAGCGGGCGGCAACGCCGCCTTGCTGGCTGGCATGCACTGAGCGAGGCTGCCGCACAGGCCGCCTACACTTGCCCCCCATGAACAGCACCCTGGCATTCATCGGCGGCGGCAATATGGCCAGCGCCATCATCGGCGGCCTCATCAAGGCCGGCCGCCCGGCCGACTCCATCCTCGTGGTGGAGCCCTTCGAGGCGCAGCGTGCCAAGCTGCAGGCCGAGTTTGCCGGCCTGCGCGTGCATGAGGCGGCCGCCAACGCCGGCCTGGCCGAGGCCGCGCTGCTGGTCTGGGCCGTCAAGCCGCAGCTGTTCGGCGCGGCTGCCGCACCCTGCGCCGCTCATGTGTCCCAGGCCCTGCAGCTCTCGGTGATGGCCGGCATCCGCAGCGAGACGATCGCGCGCGCCACCGGCGCCGCGCGCGTGGTGCGCGCCATGCCCAACACCCCGGCCCTGATCGGCCAGGGCATTGCCGGCCTCTACGCCAATGCGGCCGTCTCGGCCGCCGACCGCGCCCTGGTGGGGGCCGTGCTGGCACCCACCGGCCGCACCCTGTGGGTGGACGCCGAGGCCGATCTGGACGCGGTGACCGCGCTCTCCGGCTCGGGCCCGGCCTATTTCTTCTATGTCGTCGAGGCCATGACGGCGGCCGCGCAGCAGATGGGCCTCAGTGAGGCCCAGGGCCGCGAGCTGGCCCTGGCCACCTGCGCCGGCGCCGCCGCGCTGGGCCTGCAGTCCAGCGAATCGCCTAGCGTCTTGCGTGAGCGCGTCACCTCCAAGGGCGGCACCACCTACGCCGCCATCACCAGCATGCAGGCCGCCGGCGTGGGCGAGGCGATCCAGCGCGCCGTGCTGGCCGCCCAGCATCGCGCCCGCGAGCTTGGGGACGAGTTCGCTGGCTGAGCTGCGGTGGGGATCGCTAGTCGTTCAAGCCTGCGCGCCTGGCTGCGCGCGCCCGGTTCGCTGAGCCGGCGCCTGGCGCGCCTGGGCGAGCGCTTCGAGGTCGAGGTGCTGCGCCAGGCCGTCACGCCGCTGCGCGCGCAGGAGCGCCTGGCCCTGGGGCTGCCGCGGCGCGGCTGCACGGTGGTGCGCGAGGTGCTGCTGCGGGTGGATGGCGTGCCCCTGGTGTGGGCGCGCTCGGCCCTGCACCAGAGCGCCCTGGCCGGGCCCTGGAAGGCGCTCAAGGGCCTGGGCGCCCGGCCGCTCGCGCATCTGCTCTACGACGATCCGCGCATCACGCGCAGCGAGCTGCAGCCGCGCCGCCTGGCCCGGCATGGCCACACGCGCCGGCAGATGCTCAAGCAATGGCGCCAGGCCACCGGCACCGAGGCCTCGGCCCAGATGCTGTGGGCGCGCCACTCGGTGTTCAGGCGCGGCGGCGCGCAGCTGCGCGTGCTGGAGTTGTTTGCGCCGGAGCTGGCGGGGCGGGCTGTAGGGCGG